>NZ_JAJQJP010000026.1:0-401721 GCF_021245825.1 Gordonia metallireducens
GATCAAACTGCCGCAACTCCTTTGGTCGCTCGACGGCATGCTCCCTGTGGTGTGTGGAGTGTTCGGCGGCTTCCCCCGCTCCCTGAGGTTCGAGGAGCGTTCCCCGCTCCCTGAGGTGCGAGGAGCGTTCGGCGGCCTTTCTTGCTCCCTGAGGTGCGAGGAGCGTTCGGCGGCCTTTCTTGCTCCCTGAGGTGCGAGGAGCGTTAGCGACGAGCCTCGAAGGGCCGGCGACCGAACTCGATTGGCGCCGATCGCTACCCGACTCACGCTCGCCGTCGCAGCCACCATCTCTTGATGTAAATGCTCCCGAACCCGACGCCGGTGGCGATCAACCCGAGAACGACGATGACCCGGTTGTTCTGTGCATCCCGGGCTCGTTGTTCGTCGCGGGACCGACCGGCCCACTCGGGTAGCGACGCGATGTCGGCGTACATCTCGGTGAACTGCGGGGACAGCTCGACACCCCTGGGTGCTGTCGGTAGAGCCGCCAGCTGCTCGGGCGTCAGAAGTGATTCCCCATCGTCGTCGGCGTGCTGGACACACCGGTCGTCCGCGGACATCGGCTCGTCGCCGCAGGTGACGTCCGAGCTGAGCAGCCCGTACAGACCGAAGAGGATGAAGAACACGCCGAACGGGACCAGGATGACCGTCCGCGGCCACTCGTCGAGCTTCCGTCTCACTTCGGCGGGAGCCTCCGGGCGTAGTCGGCGCCGATGGTGACCCAGCGGGTCAGCTGCCGGTCGGACGCGATCCCCTCTTCGAAGACGCGCAGCCAGCCGAGCGTCTCGCGCGCCGACATGTGCATCGGGGCGGTGTGCGGGTATTCGAGCAGGGTGCTGGTCTCCTCGGGCGGCACGCGGACCATGATCCCGCCCTTGCCGCTCACGGTGACGGCCATGTTGCCGTTGATCAGGAAGGCCAGGCCGCCGAACATCGGGACCTCGTCCACGCCGACCTCCGCCGCGAGCAGCGCGCGGATGCGGAAGGCGAGTTCCTCGTCGTAAGCCACGTCTCCAGGCTATTCGGCGGGTGTGACGGGGAAAGACTTGGCAACTAACTTACCGAGCAGTAAGGTCATGCCATGGCGATCAACCTGGAGCTCCCGAAGAAGTTCGATTCGACGGTCGAGCGCACCCATCTGGCTGCCGAGCACATCTTCCGGCCGATCTCACGCAAGTACGACAAGGCCGAGCACGAATACCCCACGGAACTCGACGACCTGGCGAAGCTCGCCAAGCAGGGACGCGGGTCGGAGAAGGCGGCCGACTCGTCGAGCAGCGACGACGGACCGTCGGTCAACGGCGCCAACATGCGCGGCCTGATCTCCGCACTCGAGATGAGCTGGGGCGACGTGGGCCTGCTGCTCTCGATCCCGGGCCAGGGACTCGGCAACGCCGCCATCGCGGCCGTCGCCAACCCCGAACAGCTCGAGAAGTTCTCCGACGTCTGGGCGGCGATGGCCATCACCGAGCCCAGTTTCGGGTCGGACTCCGCGGCGGTGTCGACGACGGCAACCCGCGACGGCGACGACTACCTCATCAACGGCGAGAAGATCTTCGTGACCGCCGGTTCGCGTGCTGATCACGTCGTCGTGTGGGCGACCATCGACAAGAGTGTGGGCCGCGCGGCCATCAAGAGTTTCGTCGTCCCGATGACCACCGAGGGCGTGACGGTCGCCCGCCTCGAGCACAAGCTCGGCATCAAGGCCTCCGACACGGCCGTGATCCGTTTCGAGAACGCCCGCGTCCCCGCCGAGAATCTGCTCGGTTCGCCGGAGATCGACACCAAGAAGGCCTTCGGCGGGGTCATGCAGACCTTCGACAACACCCGTCCCGTCGTCGCGGCCATGGCGATCGGCCTGGGCCGCGCCGCCCTCGAGGAGCTCCGCCGGATGCTCGACGAGGCCGGCCACGAGATCGACTACGACCGGCCGGCAGCCGCCCAGCATGCGACCGTCGCCGAATTCATCCGCCTCGAATCGGAGTGGGAGGCCTCGTGGCTGCACACGCTGCGGGCCGCCTGGATGGCCGACAACGCCCAGCCGAACTCCACCGAGGCCTCGATGTCGAAGGCCAAGGCGGGGCGCACGGTCACCGAGATCACCAACAAGGCCGTGGAAATCGGTGCGACAGCAGGCTTCTCGGAGACCTCCCTCCTCGAGAAGTGGGCACGTGACTCGAAGATCCTCGACATCTTCGAGGGCACTCAGCAGATCCAGCAGCTGATCATCGCCCGCCGCGTTCTGGGAAAGTCCAGCACCGACCTGAGGTGATGGCGGTCAGGCCTGCCCGATCAGCCACCGCGCAACCTCTTTCGCGCCGCCCGGTTCGGCGGCGACACCGGCATGCCCGATGACGCGTTCGTTGTAGGTCACCTGCACGCCGGCGCGTCGATAGCTCCGCACCAGGTCGGAGACGAAGGGTTGCGGCGAGACCGTGTCCACCGTCCCCGTCTCGATCCGCACCGGCAACCCTGGTGAGAATCGCAGGTGCGCAACGTCGTTGCGGTCGAGGATCGCCAACAGACCGGCCTTCAGCCGCGCACCCTGGGGACCGAGGAGCTGGGCCGGCGCGAGGCCGCCGTACGAATCGAACTGCGTGAGTCCCGCATAGCACCGCTGCTCGACGTGCGGCACGAGGCGGCGTGCCGCCGGGCTGAGACCGCCGCCGTGCAGCATGAGTTGCTCGAACCCGGGATCCGCAGCGGCAGCACCGTACCCGAGCAACGCGGCGAGCCCCATGAGCTCGTTGATGGCCGGGCCGGCCACCGGCACGCCCGACGCGGCGTCGAGCATCCGGGCCACCTGGGTGGGCGGTGCCAGTGCAGCGACGGCTCGCACCCGCAGCCCATGCCATTCGGTGTCCGGTCGAGACGCGGCGAACAGCGCGGCCACGGCACCCTCGGAGTGTCCGGCCACCACCACGTCCCGGCCGATCCGTGCGTCGTCGCGCGACGCGGCGACGGCCAGGTCGATCGCCGATCGTGCCAGGGAACCTCCGATCAGGTACGGGTGTGGTCCCGGACCACCGATCCCTTCGAAATCCGGTCGTACGACCGCGAACCCGGCGTCGAGCAGGTGTCCGACGATGAGGTCACCGGACGTCATCCGCGGACGCTCGGGATGATTCGCATGACCGGTGGACGGTGCACAGGAGTCCGCCGCGCCGACGGTCATGTGGTTCCATACCGCCAGCGGCCATCCGCCGCGCGGAGGGGACGACCTGGGCAGGAGCACGGTGCCCGTCATCTCGGTCGGACGGCCCCGCACCGAGGTCGAGCTGTACCGGACGCGGCTCGTCGACGACGCGGCATCGAGCGCGACCACCGGGCTGTGCACGGCGTCGGCGGAGACGATGCGCGGGTCCGGGTCGACCGGCCCCGACGCCGCCCGAGGTGCGAGCGCGGTACCGCCGATCGCCATCAGCAACCCGGTGGCGAGAGCGCAGACCATCCTGACGTGACATGCCGACGTTCTCATCGCAGCAACCTCTCCCGCAGGCGCGCTTCACGTTCGAGTCGTTCGGAGTCACGGCGTCGGCGTTCCGCCATGACGGCCGACAGCACGTCTTCGAACGACGCACCCTGTGGCGGTGCGGGTGCCACGAACGGTGCCGCGGCGACGACGAGCCGGTGCGCGGCGGCAGCTCGCGGCTCGGGCTTCATGGCGTGCCGTCCATTGAGGAACTGGCGGATGACCACCGCGAGGCCGTCGGGCAGGGCGGCCATGTCGGCCGAGACCGCCCACGACGCAAGACCCGCGGGCATCTCGATGGGATGCTGCTCCTCGATGCGATGTCGGTCGCGGATCACGTAGGTTCCGGCGAGGAGATCTCCGAGACGCTTGTTCTTCCGCGAGATGGCCGCGCTGATGAGCGCCGGGAGACCCAGGCAGGCGTACATCTCGATGAACCCGACGAGCGCACGGGTCAGCGACTGCCGAAAACCGGTGGGCCCGGCGTCGTCTCGCACGGTGCGCAGTCCGACGGCCAGATGACCGAGGGTCTTCCCGCCGGTGAGCGTCTCCGTGACCGTCGGCAGGGCGATGACGCTGAGGATGGGCAGCAACGTGTTGACGGTGCCGCGCCACGCGTCGTTCAGGTCCCCGGTCACCTTGTACGACAGCCACCAGAGGAACAACCACAGAGCGATTCCCAGCGCGACGTCGAGCATCCCCGAGAGAATCCGGTAGCCCAGACCTCCCGGCGGCAGTGCGAGCGCGACCGCCTCACCGGAGACGAGGTCGTCGCGGCCCACGCCGACGGTGGCCGACGCACCGGCACCCCAGACGGTCGGCGGCGTCCCGACCGGGACCGGCGCACCCGCCATCACCGGAGGTCGTGGTGGCAACGATCCGGGCGGCACCGCCTCACCATACGACGCCGAACATGGTCCGCGCGGCACGAGCACACAGCCACGACGCCCGTCGAATGACATGCTCCGCACGGGCTCCGATGCCGGTTACGCTGGCCAAGTGGATCTCGACGCCTATGTGTCCGCGCATCGCGCGACGTGGGAACGGCTCGACACGCTGTCGCGCCGGCGTCGGCTGACCGGAGCCGAGGCCGACGAGATCATCGACACCTATCAGCGCGTGGCCACCCATCTTTCCGTGATCCGCTCCTCGGCCCCCGACGCCTCGCTCGTCGCGTATCTGTCGGCATTGCTGGCGCGGGCCCGTGGTCGGGCGTCGGGAACGCGGGTGAGTACGTGGTCGACGTTCATCGACTTCTTCGCCGTCACCTTCCCCGCCGCGCTGTTCCGGATGCGGTGGTGGTGGCTGACCGTCATGGGTGTGTGCGTACTCGCGGCCGCCGTGATGACCTGGTGGGTTCTCGAGCATCCCCGCATCGAGAGCTCTTTTGCCTCGCCGCAGGAGATCGAGCGTCTGGTCACCAACGACTTCGCGAACTACTACAGCGAATACGAGGCGACCTCGTTCGCGGCGCGGGTGTGGACCAACAACTTCTGGCTCGCCGCGATGTGCATCGTTGTCGGCATCTTCGGCCTGCCGGTGATCTGGATGCTCTACAGCAACATCCTGAACCTCGTGGTGATCGCCTCGATCATGATCCGGCACGGCCGCGGCGATCTCTTCTTCGGCCTGCTACTCCCGCACGGCATGCTCGAACTCACCTGCCTGTTCGTCGCCGCGGGGGTCGGCCTGCGGATCTTCTGGTCCTGGGTGTCACCCGGAAATCGAACGCGCGCAGCCGCTCTCGGTGAGGAAGGACGAGCCGCGATCGGGGTGGCGCTCGGACTCGTCGTCGTGTTGCTGATCTGCGGCGTGATCGAGGCATTCGTGACCCCCTCTCCCCTACCCACCTGGGCGCGCATCGGAATCGGGGTGACCGCCTGGCTGCTGTTCATGGCCTACGTCTTCGTCGCGGGACGCCGCGCGCACGAGACGGGCGAGACCGGCGACCTCGCCGAGCTCGATCGAGGACTGACCGCACCCACCGTGTAGGAATGGTTTGTGACCTCGATACGGTCCTCGGCTTGCGCCTCGGACCAACTCGGCCAGCAGAGGTCTGCTGGTTGAGTAGGTGAGGAGCTTGCGACGAGCCGTATCGAAACCAGCCCCACCCGAGAGGAACACCCGAATGGCCAAGAACGACAAGTCCCTGGACGCGGTCTCGCTGATCGGCGGAGGTCTCGCCGCGGTCGGTCTGACGCACTTCGTGAAGCCGGAGCTGTTCGCTCCCATCACCGCACCCGTGTTCCCCGACGACACCACGAAGTGGACCTACCGCAACGGCGCCTGCGAGACCGCGATCGGCGTCGCGCTGGTGTCCCCTCGCACCCGACGCCTCGGCCTCGCCGGCCTGGCCGGTTATCTCGGCTTCCTCGGTTACCGCGGGGTGCAGGCAAAGAGCTAGTCGGCTACAGCAACCCGCGCGACTTGAGCAGCAGATAGTGATCGGCGAGCCGCGCGGGGAGCTTGTCCGGCGGGGCGTCCACGACGTCGACGCCGAGCCGGCTGACGGCAGTGGCCGTTCGGTTTCGCAGGGTGACGGTCCGGGCCGCGGCCGCCGCGTCGTAGACGGCCTCCGGATTCTCCCGGGCCGCGATCATCTCCTCCAGCGCCGGATCGGCGACGGATCCGATGACGACCTTGTAGTGCTGCGCCAGGACCGACAGCGGTGGCAGCAATGACTCTTCGACGGCTGCCGGTTCCAGTGGGGTCAGCAGCACCAACAGGGCCCGCTGTCGGCTGATCTTCGCGACCTCTGCCCCGAGCATCGGCCAATCTGCCTCCAGTAGCGCCGGTTCGAGGTTCGCCATGGCGGTGACCAGGCTGTTGAGCAGTGTCGTGCGGCCCACCCCGACCACTCGTCGGTGGACGCGTCGGTCGCCGGCGATGAGGTCGACGCGGTCGCCCGCATGCGACGCCAGGGCGGCGAGCAGCAGAGCGGCGTCCATCGCGGCGTCGAGGCGTGGGACGTCGCCGACACGACCGGCCGAGGTACGCGACGTGTCGAGCACGATGACGATGTGACGGTCCTTCTCGGGCTGCCAGGTGCGCACGACGGTCGAGCGGCGTCGTGCTGTCGCCCGCCAGTCGATGCTGCGGACGTCGTCCCCTTCGACGTAGTCCCGCAGGGAGTCGAATTCGGTTCCCTGCCCGCGTATTCGGACCGCCGACCGGCCGTCGAGCTGGCGCAGATGGGCGAGCCGTGAGGGCAGCAGGCGTCGTGAACCGAACGGCGGGAGCGCGCGGATCCGGCCCGGTAGCGGCATGCTGCGTTGCCGACCGGCGAGTCCGAGGGGGCCGAGGCGACGAACGGTCGCCCGCACCGCGAGCCGGTCGCCACGGCGCGTCGGGGTGAGCGTGGTGGTGACCGAGCGGGTTTCACCCTGGGGCACGGTGAGTCGATGGACCGTGTCGGTGGCACCGGCCGACGGTTGCCAGCTGTCGCGCAGGACGCCGCGGAAGGTGCCGGTTCCGGTGTTGCTGACGGTGATCGAACATGAGGTGGTCTCACCGAGCCGGACCGGTCCGGGTACCGACCGTGCCAGGGCGACGGTCTTTGTCGACCCGGCGAGGACGAGGTCCAAGCACATCAGCAGTACGCAGAACAGCACCCACAGCACCGGGACGGCATAGTTCGGCCACACCAGGATCGGCACTGCGCCGAGCAGCAGCAGGATCAGGAATCGGCCGGTGAGGAACATCAGCGTGGGACGGGAACCGAGTTCACGGCGGCGTCGAGGACCGAACCCACCGACACCCCTTCGAGTTCGGCCTCGGGACGCAGCGACAGCCGGTGCGCGAGCGTCGACTGTGCCAGCGCCTGAACGTCATCGGGGGTCACGAAGTCGCGACCGTTCAGCCAAGCCCAGGCACGGCTGGTCGCGAGCAATGCGGTCGCGCCTCGCGGACTGACGCCGAGCGCGAGGGACGGGGAGAACCGTGTCGCACGGGCGATGTCGACGATGTAGGCGGCCACCTGAGGTGCGACGCTGACACGCCGGACCTGTTCGATCCCGGCCTCGACGTCGGCGGCGGAGGCGACCGGCCGCAGTCCGGCCGCGGCGAGATCACGCGGATCGAATCCGGCCGCATGCCGGGTGAGGACCGTGATCTCGTCGTCACGGGGCGGCAGGGGCAGTGTCACCTTGAGGAGGAAGCGGTCGAGCTGGGCCTCCGGCAGCGGGTACGTGCCCTCGTATTCGACGGGGTTCTGCGTGGCGGCGACGAGGAAGGGGCTGGGCAGGGGGCGACCCACGCCGTCGACGGTCACCTGCCGTTCTTCCATCGCCTCCAGCAGCGACGCCTGCGTCTTCGGCGGGGTGCGGTTGATCTCGTCGGCCAGCAGCAGGTTGGTGAACACCGGGCCCTCACGGAACGTGAACTCCGAACTGGCGGCGTCGAACACGAGCGACCCCGTCACATCGCCGGGCATGAGGTCCGGGGTGAACTGCACGCGTTTGGTGTCGACGTCGAGCGCGGCCGCGACCGATCTGACGAGGAGCGTCTTTGCGACACCGGGTACGCCCTCGAGCAGGATGTGTCCGCGGCAGAGCAGTGCGATGAGGATTCCGGCGACCGCCGGGTCCTGTCCGACAACCGCTTTGGCGACCTCGGCACGTACCGCACCGAGCGCGGCGCGCGCGGTGTTCGACGACGGGGCGGGTCCGCTGTGCGGACTCTGCGGCGGCGCCTTCTCGAATGGACCGGGGCCGAAGGCGCGGGATGGATCGACGGTCATGGTGTGTGTCGGACTTCCTTCTCGAGGGCGGTCAGTTCGGCGACGAAGAGGACGAGGCCGGTGTCGGTGGTGGGGAGCGGTCCGGCGAGCAGGGCGCGCACCCGGACGAGGTCGCGGCCGGTGACGGACACGACGGCGGTGATGATCGCGTGTACCGCGGGATCGGCCGTCTCCCCCTGGGCCACAGTCGTTTCCCATCCGGGTGCGGCCAGTTCGTCGGTGGCCCTCCCGGCGTCGTAGGGCAGGCCGAGGTACGAGGCGAGCGAGGTCAGCGTGTGGATCCGCAGGGCGGCGGCGGACCGTGCGTCGGCGCGGGCCTTCTGGTACATCCGACCCCGCGCCTGGGTGGTCTCGATCGCCTTGACGACCGCGGGCAGCGGCTCGGTGACCAGCGCGCCGAACCGGCGACCCCGCCAGAGCATGAGGGCCAGGACCGCGAACGCGGCGAGCACGATCAGCGGCCCGATCGCCGCCGGGATGTCGGAGTCCTCGTCCTCGGTCGGCACCTCGTCGGTGAAGAACGGGACGTACCAGAGGATGTCGTCGGCATCGGCGAAGAGCCGGGTGGTCACGCCGGCGTTGTCCCGGAGCGCGAGATTGTCGTTGATCAGCATGTCGCCGCTGACGACCAGGATCTCAGGACGGCCGGAGCCGGCCGGCAGGTACAGCACATTCGATGCGGTGCCGGTGGTGAAGCAGGACGTCGCACCCGGTGCGGAGGTGCTGTAGCCGAGGGCGCCGCCGGTGATGATGTCGTCGGCGCCGATCTCGGCGGTGGTGCACCGGGCGGGCACGCCGGTCGGGGCACCGCCGAACTCCAACCGGATGGGAAGTTCGAGGAGCGACAGGGCGCTGTCCTGCGGCGCGATCAGAATCACCCGGTGTGCCTCGGCCACCCGATCGAGGAACTGTTGCGCGGTACCGGGATTCAGCGCACCCACTGATGACACGACGACAGTCGTGGTGCCTCCGGGGCGTGGTGCGTCGCTGAACTCGTCCAGTCCGCGTGCCTGACGTAGGTCGCCGCCGTGCTCGTCGATGATCCGGGCCAGCGCCCGGGCGCCCTGGGGCCTCGGGTTGTCGGGGTCGTAACTCACCCCGGGCCCGGGTTCCGTCCCGAACACGGTCAGGGCGGACACTCCGAGCAGACCGATCGCGCCGATCACGACGACGACCAGAACCACCACGAGCACCCAGATCCATCGCGGCGTACCGCGCTTCGGCGGGGCGGGCGCGATCGACGGAGCACGGGTAGTCGTGGTCATCGGGGCACCGCCAGACGATGCGGATCCGAGGTGCCCACCGCGGCCGGCCGGGTGGACGACACCGCACGTTCCAGCTCGAGCACCGCCCGCGCCGGCCCGGCGGCCGCGTGGCGGTCGCCGTATGCGATCGCGTCGAACAGGTCAGCGGCACTGCGCAGTTCGACGCCGTGGTCGGGGAAGCGGGACACCAGTTCGGTGGCCACCTCGTGTGCGGTGAGAGACGGCTCATCGGCGAGCAGGCCTCGTTCGATGGCGCGCCGGGCGAGGGCTCGAACCGCGGCGATGACACTGGCGTCGTAATCGCCCGCAGCGTAGAGAGTCTCGGCCTCGACACGGAGTTCCTTCGCCGATCGCGTACCGGACAGCACCACCTTGGCCGCGCTGGAGTCCGCGGTCTTCGGGACGCGCGGGATACGTCGAACCCGACGGATCACGAGCACGGCGAGGCCCACGAACAAAAGTATCGCGACCACGATGACGATGGCCCGGATCGTGTCCGAGCCACCGAACAAGTCCAGGATGTTGTCGGCGATCCACTCCCACACGCGGTCGCTGAACTCGTCCCACCACGACGGTTCCGGCGGCTGATAGACGTCCTTCGACAGCTCGTCCTCGGCCCAGCGTCGGGCCTCCTCGTTGCCGGGGTCCAGCGGAGCAGCCAGGATCGGGGTCACGGATACCGGCCTTTCCGCGCTGCTGCGACCTCGTCGTTTTCCCGGACTCGAGGCCCGAAGGGACTCTTGCGGCGAACGTATCAAAGAACCCTGTGCAAGCACCGGAAACATCCACCGGTCGACGGACCCGCGTGCTACGGTGCCGAATTAGAACACGTTCTAATTCCTGGAGGATTCATGACCGTAGAGCAAGCCGACCTCGCCGAAAAGATCGACGCGGCGGTCGACGCCTACGTCGAGCTGCTGAACAACGGCACCGCAGAACAGATCGCCGACCTCTACGCGCCCGACGCGACGGTCGAGGACCCGATCGGCGCCGACATCCGCAACACCCGCGAGCAGCTCGTCGAGTTCTACTCGGTGATCACCGGTATGGACGAGCGCACCGCGACCCTCAAGTGGAAGAAGGTCGCCGGCGACACCGCGGTCTTCGAGTTCACCCTCGTCACCAAGACCTCCGGTCTCGCCTTCGAGATCACCCCGGTCGACATCATGGTCTTCAACGCCGACGGCAAGGTGTCGTCGATGCGCGCCGTCTGGCGTCCGGAAGACCTGACCCAGCTCTGACCTTTCCCTGAGGTGCGAGCGTCGGCCCCCTCGCTCCCTGAGGTGCGAGCGGAGCGAGCCTCGAAGGGTCAACCCCGGCCCGTCGGCCGCAGCACAATGTCCTGCGGGTGGGCGTCGGCCGGGGTCTGGATGGCGTGCACGACGGCGGCGGCGACCGACTCCGGGCGCAGGAACTGCGAGGCGTCGTAGTCCCGGCCTTCGATGGCAACCAGTTCGCGCTGCATGTCGGTGTCGATGCGTCCGGGGTAGACCGACGTGACCCGGAGCGTCGGCTCCTCGGCGCGTAGGGAGTCCGCGAGTGCGCGTAGGCCGAACTTGCTTGCCGCGTAGGGCGCCCAGCGTGGCTTGGCCGACCGCCCGGCGCCCGAGTTGACGAAGACGACGTGCCCTTCTGCCTGCCGTAGCGCAGGAAGAAGGAGCCGCGTCAGTTCGGCGACCGCCACGAGGTTCACCTCGAGGACGTGATGCCATTCCTCGACCGGGGTGTCCGAGACGTGTTCGAGGTTGCTGCCGACGCCGGCGTTGTGGACCAGCACGTCGAGTTCGCTGATGGTCTCCACCGCCGCAGCGACCTCGTCGTAGTCGGTCAGTTCGACGGCGAAGGTACTCGCACCGTCGAGTTCGGTGGCGAGGTGGTCGAGTTCGGGTGAGGGGCGTCCACCCAGCAACAGGTCATGGGTGGGGGCGAGCTGTCGGGCGATCTGGGCGCCGAGGCCGCGACTGGCCCCGGTGATCAATGCGGTGGGCACTCTGCCAACCCTACTGCGGCGACCCGGATGGCGAAATCGCTCTGCCCCCTCCGTCGGCCGAGTGGCGACGCCCGGACGGAGCGAGGACGCCGCGTATCGAGGCCACCTCGGTGAGCAGACGCGCTCGCCGCGGGGCACAATCGTCGGCGTGGCCAGGTACGGATTCACCCCAACGCAGCTGTCGGCACGTGCCGCTTATCTGCTGCGCGGCAACGACCTGGGCACCATGACCAGTGCGGCGCCCAAGCTGTACCCGCACATGTGGAGCTGGGACGCCGCGTTCGTGACCGTCGGTCTCGCACCGCTGTCCGTCGAGCGTGCGGTGATCGAGATGGACACCCTGCTCTCCGCCCAGTGGCGCAACGGCATGATCCCGCACATCGTGTTCGCCAACGGCCGTGACGGGTACTTCCCCGGCCCGGCACGCTGGGAGTGCGCACGACTCGCCGAGTGCGCCCCCGACTTCCCGGACACCTCGGGCATCACGCAGCCACCGGTCCACGCGATCGCGGTGCAGCGCATCCTCGACCATTCCCGACGCCACGGTCGCACGACGCGGGCGGTGGCCAACGAGTTCATCGACCGCCGCTGGAGTTCGCTCGTGCGTTGGCATCGCTGGCTTGCCCATGCCCGGGATCCCATGGGGCGCGGCCGGATCACCATCTTCCACGGATGGGAGTCCGGTATGGACAACTCGCCGCGGTGGGACTCGGCGTATGCGAATGTCGTTCCCGGGCTCGATCTTCCGCCGTACCAGCGCGCCGATCTCGACCACGTCACCGATCTGTCGATGCGGCCCACCGACCTCGAGTACGACCGGTACATCTGGCTGGTCGAGCAGATGAAGCGGGCGAACTACGACGACGAGGTGTTGCCGAACGTCATGAGTTTCGCCGTCGAGGACGTCTTCGTCAGCGCGATCTTCGCGGTGGCCTGCGATGTGCTCGCGACGATCGGCGAGGACTACTCCAAGCCGCTGGCCGACGTCCGCGATCTGCGCGCCTGGGCCGACCGGTTCCGCGCCGGCGTCGTCGCCGCCGCCAACGACCGCAACGGTGCCGCACGGGATTTCGACCTCCGAGCCAACTCGTGGATCACCACCGAGACCATCGCGGCGTTCGCACCGCTCATCTGCGGTGGACTCCCCCGCGACCGGGAACGCGCTCTCCTCCGGCTTTTCGACGGTCCGCGCTTCTGCGGCCACCCCGACCTCCGGTACGCCGTCCCGCCGTCGACGTCGCCCATCTCGGCCGACTTCCGACCCCGCGAGTACTGGCGCGGCCCGGTGTGGCCGGTCATGACCTGGCTGTTCAGTTGGGCGTTCGCGCGCCGTGGTTGGACCGAACGGTCGGCGCGCCTCCGCGAGGAGGGTCTGCGCCAGGCCACCGACGGTTCGTTCGCCGAGTACTACGAACCGTTCACCGGCGAACCGCTCGGCAGCATGCAGCAGAGCTGGACCGCTGCGTCGGTGCTCGACTGGCTCGACTGATCGCGACACCTCCGCGGGTTACCGTGGTCGACGGAACATCCATCGGCATCTCGGCGCGCGGGAGATCAGATGAGACAGAAGGAGACCCTGCATCAGTACCTGGCCGACGCCCGGTCGGTCATGGTGTGGAAGCTCGACGGGCTCTCCGAATATGAGATCCGACGTCCGCTGACCCCGCACGGCACCAATCTGCTGGGGCTGGTGAAACACCTGTCGGGCTGCGAGATCGGTTACTTCGGCGCGGTTTTCGGTCGGCCGTTCCCCGATCCGCCGGCCTGGTTGTCGAGCGAGGTCCCCGACGTCGACATGTGGGCGCAACCGGACGAGACCCGCGAAGGGATTCTCGACCTCTACCGCCGGGCCTGTGCACACGCCGACCGGACGATCCGGGAACTCGAGTTGGACGCAACCGGTGAAGTGGCGCCCTGGCCCCCCGAGCGGCGACACGTCACCCTGCAGCAGATCCTGGTCCACATGATCGCGGAGACCTCCCGTCACGCGGGCCACGCCGACATTCTCCGCGAACTCGTGGACGGATCGACCGGACGCCTGCCGACCGAGGAACGGCCCGCCGACCCGGGGTACTGGACGGCGTTGCACACCCGGATCGAGGCGGCGGCCGAGGGGTTCCGGTAGTCAGGACCGCTCGAGGTCACTACCTCGTAGGTAGTGGGTCTTCCGGCGTCGGAGGCGGATTCTGGGGTCACGGCAATCCGTCTCAGGAGGTGTCCGATGACCACCGACTCGACCATCCACCGGAACCGAAGACCCCCACTGGGCGCGACCCCCACCGCCTCGACCCCACGCTGGCTGGTGGCCGTGGCGCGATGCGACCGCGCGCTCTCGTCGTGGTTCATCGGGGCCGGCTTCTTCTTCGCCCCGCTCCTGCTGATCCTCGACCCCTGGCCGTTCGCGGTAACCGTCGCGTGGGTCGTGATCTCACTGGCCGGGTTGTGGCTCGGACTCCTCGGGGCGTTCATGGCGGCCGGACTCGCCCGCGTACTGCGTGCCGGTGACGTGATCCCCGACGAGTTCTGGTCCGGATTGCTCGATTACCGGCAGCAATAGCCGCGAGAAGCGCTCACACCATCCGTTTCCGCTCACCGGATTCTCGTGAACGGCAACGGATCACGGGGAGCGAAAGTCAATGCGTCTGGGCTCGCACCTGCATGACGGTCGCCGTCAACCCCAACACGATCGCGACCACACCTACCGCAACCCACCACCACCGGCCGTCGAGCCACCAGACGACGGTGAGCCAGACCATGCACACGGCGTACAGGACCCCGAAGACGGTGGTCCAGAGAGCCTCCCGCTTCAGAGGGCTGCGCGGTTCGCTGCTCACGGTGTGCTCCTGGACTCGACGGCCGTCGCGGCATCACGGCCGCGACCAGGTCCAGCGTAGCGACCACGACGCACCCGACGACGTCGAATCGACGACGCGTCAGGTGGCCCGCAACCCGTGCAGGTGGTCGCGGAGCGCACGTCGCGCACGGGCCGGTGAGTCGGTGCCGTCCAGCAGCAGGTGCATGGCCAACCCATCGATCAGTGCGTGCAGGCGGATGGCCTCGCTGTCGACGTCGACGCTGGTGGCGACCACTTTCTGGTCGCGGAGTTCGGTCAGAACCGCGACGCAGAGGCCCCGGAGTCCGTCGTAGGCCTCGCGGGCCGCCTGGGCCAATCCAGGGTGTGCGACGGACTCGGTCAGCAGCGCCAGGTTCACGTGCATCTCGACGCGGCGGTTGTCATCCAGAGGGAGTAGTTCGGCGAGGATCGCTTCGGCCCGGCGTAGCGGGTCGCGGACGCGTCCGTGCGTCTTCACCCGCTCCGCCACACGCTCGTATATCAGCCGCATCGAGAACTCGAGTAGCTCGGACTTGTCGGCGAAGACGTGGCGCAGCGAGCCCACGGAGATGCCCGCCTCCCCCGCGACCTCGCGAACCGACACGCCGGAAACCCCTTCGCGCAGGACGATCCGCCACAGCGCCTCGGCGATCTCGGCACGTCGCTCGTCGCGGTCGATCAGTTTGGGCATTGACTCATGCTAGTACACCTGTGCTACCTTGGCGGACACCTTTACTAGCACAGTCGTGTCACCAAACTTGTCTGGAGACCCGCAATGGCCACCCGGTACGCCTCACTCGATGTCCTTCGTGGCATCGCCATCCTGGGAACCCTCGCCACCAACATCTGGATCTTCACGAATCCGGAAGGGCTCATCGGCTACATCCAGGGGGCGCACGGGGCCTCGGGGATGTGGGAACCGATCGAGGGCCTTCTGCAGCAACTCGCCCAGGGCAAGTTCCTGGGCCTGCTCACCATCACGTTCGGGATCGGCCTGGCGATTCAGCAGCGGTCGGCGATCCGACGCGGACACCCCTGGCCCGGCCGGTACTACATCCGCGGTGCGCTGCTCTTCGTCGACGGACTGGTCAACTACTTCCTGTTCACCGAGTTCGATGTCCTCATGGGGTACGCCGTCACCGGGATCATCGTCGCGTATCTGCTGTCGATGCGGCTGCGGCGGCAGTACGTCGCGCTCGGCATCGCGGTCACGACCCATATCGCGCTGCTCGGGGTGCTGGCCTGGGCCCTCGCCTCGGCTCCCACCGGCAACGGTTCAACGCTCGACCCGAATCCGTACGCGGACAGCAGCTTTCTCGGCCTGGTTGCCTTCCGCGCCGAGAACATGGGCTTGTTCCGTGCCGAGGTGATCTTCATCCTGCCGATGTCGATCGCCCTGTTCCTGGCGGGCGCGGCCCTGTTGCGAGCGGGGGTACTCGAGCCGCGCGGTGAGAAGCTGCGTCGGCGGCTGATGGTCGTCGGGCTGGGTGTCGCGCTGCCCCTCGACTTCGCCCTCGGCATGACCGGCGGCGACGCCGGCCTGGTCCTCGGCCGCTACGGTACGGCGCCCGTCGTCGCGCTGGGGCTGCTGGCCTGGATCGCCGGCCTCTACGCCAACGGACGATCTCCGGGTCGATGGGGTCGTGCGGTCACCCCGATCGGCCGAACGGCACTGAGCTGCTACGTCTTCCAGAACATGGTGGCGGGTGCGGTCTGCTACGGCTGGGGATTCGGGCTCGCGCAGCGCCTCGACCCACAGACGGTCGTCCCGGTGACCGTTCTTCTCTTCGTGGGTATCTCCGCCCTCTTGATGTTCGCGTCGCGCGCCTGGCTGACCAGGTTCGAACGGGGCCCGCTGGAGTGGTTGTGGCATCGCAGCTACTCGGCCCTCGACTCCCGGTTCGCACGTCGGAAGCCGAGCGTCGACGCGACAACCGGCGCGTAGCACACCATTACAAAGCCGTCACACTGCTGAAACACGCCACTTGTTTCATGACAGGGGTCAGCGTCCACTACGAAGAGTCATCACCAACCCGATGGCTCGAGGACGCCGCACATGTACCCCGACGAGCGCGTAGCGCCCGAGTGAGCATGGAGGAGCATCGTGACGATCGAGAGTGCCAAGGCGTTGGAGTTCCGGGTGACCAGCGACGCCTGGAAGAACCTGCCGAAGATGCCGGAGACCGAGTACCCGGGCACCGAGGGCTTCATCGGTGACGTCTACGAGAACCCCGACGGCAGTCCGATGTGCAGCGGTTACTTCGAACTCCGTCACACCGACGAGCCGCTCTACTACGAGTACGAATACGACGAGATGAAGGTCGTGCTCGAGGGCGAGTTCCTGTTGGAGAACAAGGAGACCGGGCAGAAGATCGTCGCCAAGGCGAAGGACGCCATCTTCTTCCCGAAGGGTTCGAAGATCTACTTCAGCACCCCCGACTATGCGCTCGCCTTCTACACCGGGCAGCGCGACGCCACCCTGCTCTGATCCACCGTCATGTCGCAGATCGCGTACTCCAGCGTGCCGGTGTGGGCGCGACCTGGTGACCTGGCCGAGACGACAATCCCCACGGCGACCGGCAGTTCCTACCTGCTGGTCGGTGTCGGGGACGTCGCCGACGCACTGGGCCGCTGGGAAGCCCAGTGCCCGCCGCAGGCCACCACCCGAATCCACGGCGATGCCGACACCGCCGCCGACCTGCTCGCCACGGCGCTCGCCGAGGCCACCGTCGGCGTCCGGGTATGGATCGTCGCCGACACGGGTTCGGCACTGCGGCTGCGCGCCGTCGCCGTGAACGCCGGACTCGAGGACGACGAGATCATGGTCCTGACAACCGATTCCGACAATCGAACCGAAGCCGACGTCTTCTGCTCACACTGCCGGTCGGTGACCCGCGCCCGAGTAGCGATCGATGACGTCGTCCCCTGTGCCGGTTGTCGTCGCGACCTGCTCGTCTACCACCACGTATCCCGTCGAACGGGTCAGTACCTGGGCTTCATGGTCGACGCCGAGACCGCGCAACCCCTGTCCACCGGTGAGGAGGTCGAACTGTGAGCATCACCGTCGCAGAACCCGGTTCGTCCGGTACCGCGGTGCAGACCCGCGTCGACAGGCTGCCCACGATGCAACTCGTCGTGGTCGCGATCGACGCCACCGTCGCCGGCATCCGCAGCATCACGCTCGCCGACCCGGACGGCCGCGCACTCCCCGGTTTCGTACCCGGCAGCCATCTGGTGGTGCACGCGGGTGAGCACACCAATGCCTACAGCCTGACCGGCGACGGCACCCATCCCACGCAGTATTCGATCTCGGTCCTCAAGGTCGACGACGGCAACGGCGGATCCCGCTGGCTGCACGAAGCACTCGTCGTCGGAGACCTGTTGACCGTCGGGCTTCCCCGTAGTGCCTTCGCGCCGATCGCCCGCGCCCGCAGACACCTGCTGGTCGCCGGCGGGATCGGGATCACCCCCATGGTGTCCCACCTGCGGGCCGCCGTGCGTTGGGGACGCGACGTGCAGTTGCTGTACGTGTTCCGCGAGGAGGCCGCCGCCCACCTCGACGACGTCACGGCGCTCGCCCGGGCCCGTGCCGAACTGTTCACCGACCGTCTCTCGTTCACCGAGCGCCTCGATGAATCGCTCCGTGCCCAGCCGGTCGGCACCCACCTGTACGTCTGCGGACCGTCGGCGATGATCGACGCCGTCGTCGGTGCGGCGATCGCGGCCGGCTGGCCCGAGTCCCGAATACACTTCGAACGCTTCGGCATCGACGCACTCGATGCCGGTGACCCGTTCCGTGTCGAGCTCACCGAATCCGGCCGGAGCATCGACGTCCCGTCGGGGACGAGCATGCTCGAGGCCTTGGAAGAAGTGGGCGTCGAGGTCCCGAATCTGTGCCGGCAGGGCGTGTGCGGCGAATGTCGCATCCCCCTGTCCGGCGGATCACCCATCCACCGCGATCTCTACCTCAGTGCCGAGGAGAAGTCCGCCGGTGACGCCATCATGCCGTGCGTCTCGCGCGCCACCGACGGCTGCACCCTGGAGGTTCCCCTGTGACAGGCACTCTCGACAACACAGCCACGAAGACCGCGGCGGGGACCGACCTGATCGCCGGCTTCCCGTTCCCCTTCCTCGAAGACCGGTACCGCTACAGCACCAACGTGGAACCGGCCGAGCAACCCGTCACGACGCCCGCGGGTCAGTGGGGCACCGCCGTGGTCGACATCGACGCCGAGTACCGCGCGGAACTCGATCAGCGCGCGGTGATCCTCGCCGCCGACCCGACCCGCCACGCGGTACTCCCCCACATGGTCCCCGCGGCGTGGGATGCGATGTTCACCCTCATGCGCGAACTCGGCGCCGCGTATCCGGAGCAGATGCAGCTGCGCTCCACGGGGCCCGACGAATGGTTGTGGCGCAACGGCATCCTCGGGGTCGAACAACACTTCCGCTACGGCGACGAGACCACCCTCCCCGACGAACCGTTGCGCTACATCACCTCTCAGGTCCAGGAGGACATCGCCCTCCTCGACCAGCGCAACGACGAGCTCTTCGTCGACGCCGGCGTGGTGACCTTCGCGGCCGACTGGAGTTTCGGCTTCGACGTCGGCATGAGCTTCCTCGAGATCCACGGGCCCGTCCCGCGGATCCGCAGGGAAGGCGTCATCACCCGGGCCCACGAGTTCCTCAAGCGCCTCCAACCGCACCAGCCCTACCGGCGGACCAACTGGACACTCACCATCGATCGCCGCCTCGACGTCTCGACGGAGCTCTACCCCGAGTGGGGCCCCGACCGCGAGAGCATCCAGCTCGTCGACGACGCCGAGTTCGGTCGCCGCGTACACCTGCGCGTCGAGGTGCAACACCTGATCCGCCTGCCCGACTCGGGCGCGGTCATGTTCCTGATCCGCACCTACATGCTCCCCCTGGAGCAGCTGGCCACCGTCGACCCGTGGCGGCGTCGTACTGCCGAGGTCCTGGCCGAATTGCCCGAGGACATGGCCGATTACAAGGGCATCATCAAGTACCGGGATCGCGCGGCCCAGTGGTTGCGCGATGCCGCGCCGACCCCGGCCCCGACCACACCGGCACCGACCGGCCCGGGCATGCCGGTCTGGCCGACCAGTCCCCCGGCGGTCGACACCACCGGGGCCGCCTTCCTCGTGGTCGCCATCGGCGATGACGCCGCGACCGCGCACGTGTCCCGCAACTGGGTCGCGGCGGCCGAGGCCGTCGGCGCCACCCGGCTGCTCGTGCTCGACACCCTCACCGACGAGCAGGATCGTGCGGCCCTCGACGCCGCACTCGGCGAAGCCCTCACCGGCACCCGCGTCCTCGTCACCGGTGGCCAATACGACGTGATGACCGCCCTGGCGATCGCGCGCGAAGCCGGAGCCGTCCCCGCTGAGTTGTCGTCCTTCGTCGTCCACACCCGCGATCTGCCGCTCTACTGTGCGCACTGCCGCACCACCTTCCGCGTCGAGGGGCGCGCCGGCGGGATCGTCACGTGTCCCGGTTGTGCCCGGGATCTCGAGGTCCACGAACACCATTCGCCGACGATGGGCAGCTTCCTGGCGTCAGCCGCGGGGGGTGATGCATGACGGCAGCAGCCATCCCCGCACACCTGCACCCGGGTTACACGACGTCGACGAGGCCGATGCGCGTCGTCGCCGTCCGCCAACTGACCGAGGACATCACACACTTCCGGTTCGCGCCCCCCGTCGATGCACCGCAGGTCCTGACGCCCTATCAACCGGGTAGCCACCTCATCGTCACCGCAGGCGAACACCGCAACGCCTACTCGCTCGTCGACGACGGCATGTTCCCCAACACCTACGGCATCTCGGTCCTGCGCCGCGGCGCCGGCGGCGGCTCGGATTGGTTGCACGACAACCTCACCGAGGATTCGATCGTCGAGGTGGAGGGTCCCCGGTCGATGTTCGCGCCGGTCCTCGACCAGCGGGGAGCGCTGCTGGTGGCCGGCGGTATCGGGGTCACACCGGTCTTGTCGCACGCCCGGGCGCTGGCGCGCGAGGGGCGTCGTGTCGACATCGTCTACTCCTACCGGCCCGGCTGCGGAGCCCACCTCGACGATCTCCGTGCGCTCGCGCAGCAACCCGACGTCACCCTGCACGAGGTGTTGGGGATCGACGCCACGACGGAACTGCTCGCCGAGAGATTCCGGTCGCAGCCGCTCGGGACCCACGCCTACGCATGCGGACCGGCCACCCTGCTCGACACCTACACCGAGCTCGCCGCGCAGGCCGGATGGCCCACGGCGCGGGTCCATCTCGAACGATTCGCCGCACCCGATCAGGAGCCCGGCGACCCGTTCACCGTGACGCTCTCCTCGACCGGCGCCCGGATCGACGTCCCGGCCGGGGTGTCACTGCTCCAACGTCTCCTCGACAGCGGTGTCGAGGTGCCCAACCTGTGCCGCCAGGGTGTGTGCGGCGAATGTCGAATCCCCGTGCGTGGAGGCACCATCGAGCATCGCGACCTCGTTCTGTCCGACGAGGAGAAGGCGCTCGGTGACGCGATGCTGTGCTGTGTCTCCCGGGGCCAGAGCATCGAGGTGGACCTGTGACCACAGAAGCGATCCCGACCGCATCGGCCCGCGAGTACCAGTCCGGCCCGGTGGACCACCTGTCCAACCTCCCGTGGCCGTTTCCCGACGACCTCGAGGAGTTCTCCTACAGCGTCAACGTCGAACCCGCCCGCATCCCGCGCCGCACCCGCGGTGGCGAATGGGGAAGGCACCTGGTCGATCTCGGCGGTGCGGAGTACCCGGAGACGATGGCAGAACGTCGGCGGATCCTCGACAACGACCCGTCACGCGTGCGGGTCCGCGCCGGCATGGAGGTCGCCTGCTGGGACCTGCTGCTCTACTACCTGCGCGACCTCGGCATCTCGTATCCCGACCTCATGCACCTCGACGAGCACGGTGACGGCCGGTTCCACTGGCGCAACGAGATCCTCGGCACCGACCAGGAATTCGTGCTCGGCGACCCCGACTCCCTGCCCTACGGGCCCATGGAGTTCCTGGCGCGAGAGGTGCCCGACGACCTCCTGCTCGTCACCGAACGCGACGGGCGCCTGTACTTCGACGCCGGGGTGGTGACCTTCGCCGCGGCGTGGTCGGTCTCCTTCGATGTCGGGATGGACATGTACGAAATCCATGCCCCGGTCCCGCGCATGCTCCGCGAGGGCATCGTCGCGCGCGCCGAACAGTTCTTGCGCAGGCTACCGGCGGATCAGGTGTACCGCAGGGTGAACTGGACTCTCTCGGCGTCGGATTCGCGCAAGCTCGATGTCAGTCTCGAAGAGCTGCCGGCCTGGGCGGGTGACGTCCCGGGCATGGTCGCCGACGGCGATTTCGCCAGGGCGCGCCTGCGAATCGAGCTGGAACACTTCGTCCGGTTGCCGATGTCGGGTGCCGTGACGTTCAATATCCGGACATTCATGGCCTCGCTGGAGGACGTGAAACGAATACCCGAGTGGGCCGACCAGTTGGCGACCGTCATCGAGACACTCGGTGAGGACATCGCCGCCTACAAGGGATTCCTCGACTATCGCGACAACGTCGTCGCCTATCTACGCGGTCAACGACGCCCGTGAGCTGCTGGTGCAAGTAACCCGGACCTCAGAGTCTCCGAACCGAAAGATCGCCCATGGAACCGATACTCGCGGCTAACGCCGACCTGGCCTGGATGCTGGCGGCCTTCGTCTTCGTCCTGTTGATGTTCCCCGGCCTCGCCTTCTTCTACGGCGGCATGGTCGGCTCGAAGAACGTCCTGAACATCATGTCGATGGTCATCTCCACTCTCGGCATCACCGCTGTGCTCTATGTCGTCATCGGCTACGGACTGGTGTCCGGCCCGTCGGTGGGCGGTTGGGGCCTCATCGGCAACCCGACCGACTTCATCGGCCTGACCAACTGGCTGACCGACGACGCATCGGGGGCGACCCAGACGCTGTACTTCGCGGCCTGGTTCATCCTGTTCGCCGCCATCACCATCGCCATCGTGGCCAGTGGTGCCGCCGGCCGCATGAAGTTCTCGGCGTGGCTGGTCTTCGCGCCGATCTGGCTGCTGGTGGTGTACTTCCCCCTCGCCCACTGGGTCTTCTCGGCTGACGTCGACGACGACTACAAAGGCGGCTTCCTGCTGAACAAGCTCGAGATCGTCGACTACGCAGGCGGAACCGCGGTCCACATGAACTCCGGCGTCGCCGCTCTCGCACTCGCCGTCGTGCTCGGTGCCCGCAAGCGACGCATGGAGCGTCCGCACAACGTGCCGATGACGATGCTCGGTGGCGGCATCCTGTTCTTCGGCTGGTTCGGCTTCAACGGCAGCTGTGCCCTCGGCGCCAACTTCCTCGCCCAGTCGGTCATCCTGAACACCCTGCTCGCCGGTTCCGCCGGCATGATCGGCTTCGCGATCATCGAGAAGTGGCGTGAAGGTCATGTCACCTCGCTGGGCATCATCACCGGCGTCGTCGCAGGTCTGGTCGGCATCACCCCGGCAGCCAGCAGCATGGCCCCGCTCGGTGCCCTGCTCGTCGGCATCTTCGCCGCCGCGGTCGTCGCCTTCCTGCTCAGCTTCAAGTCGAAGCTGAAGGTCGACGAGACGCTCGACGCCTTCGCCGTGCACGGCATCGGCGGCATCGTCGGTACCTTCTGCATCATCCTGTTCGCCACCGATGTCGCTCCGGCCGGCGTCCAGGGCGTCCTGTTCGGCGGTGACCCCGACATCATCTGGCGTGAGCTCGCCGGTATCGCGATCACCTGCACCTACTCGTTCGTGATGACCTGGCTCATCGCGAAGGGGCTCGACAAGGTCATGGGTATCCGCGTCGACGACGAAACCGAGATGGTCGGCCTCGACACCGTCCTGCACGCCGAGACCGCCTACGAGATCCCCAGTGCGAGCGTCGGTCACCCGGGCGGCGGCCTGGGCTCCCTGTTGCCGTCGGTAGCTGCCGAATCGGTGGAGAAGTCGATGCCTTCCTCGACTCCACCTGCGCAGGTCTGACCGCGCGGAGAAAGTGAACAACGGCCCGGGGCCCACCGTGAGAACGGCGGGCCCCGGGTCTTTTTCGTCGCGTCACACGAGGTGCCGAAACGACACCGACCGCTCACCGGGCGGAAACAGTGGGGAAACAAACGGTCGGTCTACTAACGGTAGACATTGATTCACGCGAGTGGACATCCCGACAGGCCACACCTACAGTCGACCCCCGGAGCGCATCATGACCACCACCAACGCAGCGACCGACACCAGCACCCTCGCCGAGCTGTGTGCGGCCAACGGCACCAAGTTCATCCTCGCCATGTTCGTCGACCTCCGCGGCAAGCCGTGCGCCAAGCTGGTGCCGGTCGAGGCGGTCGACGAACTCGCCACGGAGGGAGTCGGTTTCGCCGGCTACGCGGTCGGCGCCATCGGCCAGGAGCCCAAGGACCCCGACCTCATCGCGATCCCCGACGTGAGCTCCTTCCTCCCGATCCCGTTCATCAAGGAAGGCCTCGCCGTCGTCCAGTGCGATCCGCACGTCGAGGGCAAGCCGTGGCCGTTCGCCCCGCGCAACATCCTCAAGACCCTCATCGCTCAGACCGCCGACGCCGGCTTCGAGCCGTGGGTGGGTGCCGAGGTCGAATACTTCCTGCTCAAACGGGCCGATGACGGTTCGCTCGTCACCGCTGACGCCGCGGACGACTCCGACCAGCCCTGCTACGACGTCCGCGGACTCACCCGCATGTACGAACACCTCACCGCGGTGTCCACCGCCATGAACCAGTTGGGTTGGAGCAACTACGCCAACGACCACGAGGACGGCAACGGCCAGTTCGAGCAGAACTTCAAGTACGCCGACGCGCTCACCACCGCCGACCGGGTCGTCACCCTCCGCTACCTCCTCTCGGCCATGGCCGCGGAGAAGGGCATGATCGCCACCTTCATGCCGAAGCCGTTCGCCGACCGGACCGGCTCGGGACTCCACTTCCACCTGTCGCTCACCAAGGGTGGGGAGCCGGCCTTCCCGCAGGTCAGCGAAGACGACCGCGGACTCGGTCTGTCCGACACCGCCTACGGGTTCATCGGCGGGATCCTCGAGCACGCGCCGGCCCTGCAGGCCGTGATCGCACCGACCGTCAACTCCTACAAGCGAACCGGGGCCACCGCCACCCGCTCGGGTGCGTCCTGGGCGCCGCGCAAGGCCACCTACGGCGGCAACGACCGGACCCACTACATCCGCGTTCCCGACGATCAGCGCGTGGAACTCCGCGGCGGCGACGGATCGGCCAACCCGTACCTGGCCGCAGCCGCGTTGCTCGGTGCCGGCCTCGACGGCATCAAGCGGAGCCTCGACCCCGGCGCCGTCGGCGGTGCACCCAGCCACATCGCCGAACTGCCCCTCACCCTGTTGCACGCGGTCGAGGCCTTCGAGGCCGACGCCGTCGTCGCGGGCGCGCTCGACGCAGCACTCCCCCAGGACTGGCCCGAGGACCAGGGCAAGGTGTCGACCTACTTCTCCAACCTCAAGCGCGAGGAGTTCTTCAACTGGCACGCCGCGGTCTCCCCGTGGGAAGTCGACCAGTACCTCACCGCCTTCTGACGCGGCCGAACCCGGCCGCGTGGATCGAACCACATCCCAACTCCCCCTTCGACGTAAAGGATTCGACAATGTGCGGAATCGTCGGATTGCATCTGCGTAATCCCGAACTTCATCCCCGGCTCGGTGCCATGCTCGCCGAGATGCTCGGTGAAATGCAGGATCGCGGCACGGACTCGGCCGGTATCGCGGTCTACGGCAACCCCGAGTGGGCGCCTCCCGGCCACGGCTGCGTCTCGCTGCTCGAACTCGACGTCCTGCCCGACGAGGTCTCGTCGACCCTGGGCGCGGCGCTCGGTGTGCCCGTCGCCGCTCAGCTCGTCGACGCCACGCTGGTCGCGTCGGCCCCGGTCGGCGCCGAAGAGCTCCTCGGCGCGGCCCGCGCCGCCTACCCGGACGCGCTGGTCGCCGGCTTCGGCGCGGACCTCACCGTCCTCAAGGGTGTCGGCGCACCGCGCGACCTCACCGAATCCTGGGGCCTGGCAACCGCTTCCGGCTGGCAGGGCGTCGGCCACACCCGCATGGCCACCGAGTCGGCGGTGACCCCGTCCGGTGCTCACCCCTACGCCGTGGGTCCGGAGCAGTGCCTGGTTCACAACGGCTCGTTCGCCAACCACGCCACCATCCGACGCGAATTGCGTGCCCAGGGTGTCGAATTCGACAGCGAGAACGACACCGAGGTCGGCGCACGCTTCGTCGCCCACCAGCTCGCCGCCGGCAAGGACGTCGAGACCGCCCTCAAGGAGGTGTGCGCCAACTTCGACGGCTTCTACACCCTCGTGGTCTCCAATCGCGACTCCTTCGCCGTCGTCCGCGACGCCATCGCCTGCAAGCCCGCGGTGATCGCCGAGACCGACGACTGGGTCGCGATCGCCAGCGAGTACCGCGCCCTCGCCAAGCTGCCCGGCGTCGAGAACGCCCGCATCTGGGAGCCCGAGCCCGAGGTGGTCTACGCATGGACACGGTGACACTCCCGCACCCAGGGACCCTCGAACAACCCGGGACACTCGCTCCCTCCACCTACTCCCCCACCGACACGGCGAAAGCTGAGACGATGAGTCCCAACCACCACTTCGATCTCGCGAACACCCCACTGCGAGAGGTCAACTCGGCGCTCCACGACGACATCTCCGGTGAGATCGTCATCGACAACCCCGCCGGCGCCCACAGCGTCGCGGCCGGCGTCAACGCCCCGGTGAAGATCACCGTCAACGGCCACGTCGGCTACTACGCGGCCGGCATGAACCAGCAGGCCGAGGTCACCATAAACGGCAACGCCGGCACCGGTGTCGCCGAGAACATGATGAGCGGCAGCGTCATCGTCAAGGGCAACGCCTCGCAGTCGGCCGGTGCCACCGCACACGGTGGCCTCCTCGTCGTCGAGGGTGACGCGGCGGCACGTTGCGGCATCTCGATGAAGGGCGTCGACATCGTGGTCGGCGGCAACGTCGGACACAACAGCGCGTTCATGGCACAGGCCGGTCGCCTGGTCATCCGCGGCGACGCCGGTGACGGCCTCGGCGACTCCATCTACGAGACCCGCATCTACGTCCGCGGCGAGGTCGCCTCGCTGGGTGCCGACTGCATCGCGAAGCCGATGCGCGAGGAGCACCTCGAGGAACTCGCCGGACTGCTCAAGGCCGCAGGTTACGCCGACGACGATCTGACCGCCTACACCCGCTACGGATCGGCCCGCGAGCTCTACCACTTCAAGGTGGACAACGCTTCCGCCTACTGAGCCATCCCCTCGCTCCCTGAGGTGCGAGGAGCGATAGCGACGAGCCACGAAGGGCTGGCGACCCCCCCTCGAATCCCAGCCCCTCGCGCCGACACACACCGAAAGAGACATCACCATGACCGAGAACCTCAGCGTCGAGCAGCGCGGACTCCGTGAATCCGCCACCTACGACCGCACCACCATCGCCGCCATCCAGCGGGCCGCCGAGACCGGTATCTACGACATCCGCGGCTGGGGTGCCAAGCGCAAGCTCCCCCACTTCGACGACCTGCTTTTCCTGGGCGCCTCGATGTCGCGCTACCCGCTCGAGGGTTACCGCGAGCGCTGCGACACCGACGTCGTCCTGGGTGGCCGCAACGCGAAGTATCCGCTGCACCTGTCGACCCCGGTGACGATCGCGGGTATGAGTTTCGGTGCGCTGTCGGCCGGCGCCAAGGAAGCGCTGGGCCGAGGGGCGTCGGAGGTCGGTACGTCGACCACCACCGGCGACGGCGGCATGACCCCCGAGGAGCGCGGCCAGTCCAAGCACCTCGTCTACCAGTACCTGCCCTCGCGTTACGGCATGAACCCCGATGACCTGCGCAAGGCCGACGCCATCGAGGTCGTCCTCGGTCAGGGCGCGAAGCCGGGCGGCGGCGGAATGCTGCTGGGGCAGAAGATCTCCGAGCGCGTGGCCGGCATGCGCACCCTCCCGCAGGGCATCGATCAGCGCAGCGCCTGCCGGCACCCGGACTGGACCGGTCCCGACGACCTCGCCATCAAGATCAACGAGTTGCGCGAGATCACCGACTGGGAGAAGCCCATCTACGTCAAGGTCGGTGCCAGCCGCACCTACTACGACGTGAAGCTGGCGGTTCACTCCGGCGCGGACGTGGTCGTGGTCGACGGCATGCAGGGCGGCACCGCGGCCACCCAGGAAGTCTTCATCGAGCACGTCGGCATCCCGACGCTCGCCGCCATCCCGCAGGCCGTCCAGGCACTGCAGGAACTGGGCGTCCATCGCGAGGTCCAGCTGATCGTCTCCGGCGGCATCCGCAACGGTGCGGACGTCGCCAAGGCGATGGCCCTCGGCGCCGACGCGGTGGCCATCGGCACCGCCGCCCTGATCGCGTTGGGCGACAACGATCCCCGCTACGCCAAGGAGTACGAGGCACTCGGCTCGGCGGCCGGCTACTACGACGACTTCCAGGACGGTCGCGACCCGGCCGGCATCAGCACCCAGGACCCGGAACTGTCGGCCCGATTCGACCCGGTCCTCGGCGGCAAGCGCCTCGCCAACTTCCTGCGGGTCATGACGATGGAGGCCCAGACCATCGCCCGCGCGTGCGGCAAGGCGCACCTTCAGCACCTCGAGCCCGAGGACCTCGTCGCCATCACGATCGAGGCCGCGGCGATGGCACGGGTGCCGATGGCCGGAACAAACTGGATTCCGGGGAGTGGGCTGTGAGCGCGGCGAACACGACCGCATCGGTCGTCATCGTCGGTGGCGGCCTCGAAGGCGCCGCCACCGCATGGGCACTCGGTCAGCGCGGCATCACCGATGTGGTGGTCTGCGAACGGGACACTGTGGGCGGCGGGATGACCGGCAAGTCGTCGGGCATCGTCCGCTGCCACTACGGCGTCAGTTCGCTCGCCGCGATGGCGGCGGTGGGCCTCGAGGTCTTCGAGAAGGCCGAAGAGATCTTCGGTACCGACATCGGCTTCCGACAGACCGGCTACGTCGTCGGCGTCGGCGAGGCGAACGTCGAGAACCTGCGGAAAAGCCTTGCGGCGCAGCGGGAGGTTGGCGTCCAGACCGAGGAGATCGACGCCGCCGAGGTCGCAAAGATGTGGCCGGCAGCCGATCTCGAACCGTTCGCGGCGTTTGGGTGGGAGGAACGCGGCGGCTACGGTGACGCCTACCAGACTGCTCAGGCGTTCGCCGCCGCCGCACGTGCCACCGGCATCAAGATCCGCCAGGGCACGACGGTCACCGAGCTGGTCGTCGACGGGGACCGGGTCACCGGCGTCCGCCTGGCCGACGGCTCGACGATCTCCGCCGACACCGTCGTCGTGGCGACCGGTGTGTGGTCCAAGCCCTTCCTGGCGCCGCATGGCATCGACGTCCCGATCTCGGTCCATCGCGAACAGATCGTGATGATCCATCCGGGGGAGGATCTCGGTGAGGTCCCCGTGTTCTCCGACCTCGTCTCCCTGCAGTACGTCCGCCCGGACGTCCGCGGTGAGATCCTGTTCGGCAACAGCGATCTCAAGGAACTGCAGACCGCAGACCCGGACAACTACAGCAACCGTGTCGACAGCGATTTCGTCGATCTCACCGTCGACAAGGTGGGCACCCGGTTCCCGGGGTTCACCGACCCGGCGATCACCAGCAGCTACGCCGGCTGCTACGACGTGACGCCGGACTGGAATCCGATCATCTCGCGCGGGCCACTCGACGGGTTGGTGCTGGCGGTCGGGTTCAGCGGTCACGGCTTCAAGATCTCGCCGGCAGTCGGCAGGCTCGTCGCCGACCTCGTCGTCGACGGACACAGTTCGGACCCGCGAATCCCGGAGTCCGACTTCCGCTTCACCCGGTTCGCCGAGAACGACCCCCTGAAGACGAGGTTCCCGTACGTGGGAGCAGGGGAGATGCGCTGAGCGTCCCCGACCGGTGTGCACGGGGGTGAACCGACGAGAGGACGCGACACCATGTGTCAACTGACAGTGAACGACCTCGCTCACTATGCTGGCGAGGTGACCGACGACCCATTGATCCGGAACCAATCTGGCATCGCACGGGAGCGCCCCGTCGACCAGTCGGTCGAGGAACTCGAGCTCGAGACGGCGATCGCGCACAACGTGCGGCGGCTGCGTCGTCAGCAGGGACTGTCGGTGGGTGACATGGCGACCCGCGTCGGCATCTCCAAGGCGATGCTGTCGAAGATCGAGAATGCACAGACCTCGTGCAGCCTCAGCACCCTCGCCCGTCTGGCCAACGGCTTCGACGTCTCGGTCACGTCGTTGTTCCGCGGCGCGGAGATGGAGCGGTCGGCCGTCTTCGTGAAGGCGGGGGAGGGCAACGAGATCATCCGTGAGGGTTCACGCGAGGGGCACGAGTACGAGTTGCTCGGATCGCTTCGCGGAGAACACAAACGACTCGAATGTCTGCTGGTGACCCTGACGGAGAAGTCGGTGACCCAGCCGCTGTTCCAGCACGCCGGTACCGAGTTCCTGTACGTCCTCGAGGGCGTGATGGACTACGCGCACAGCCGGTCGGTGTACCGGATGCATCCCGGTGACGCCCTCCAGCTCGACGGCGAAGGAGCGCACGGGCCGGTCGAACTCGTCGAACTGCCCGTGCGCTTCCTGTCGGTCATCGCCTTCCCCGACTCCGCGGTCTGAAGCCCAAGCCCCTGCTCCTCGAGTAGCCCGAGCTTGCGGCGGGCGTACACCCTGTTCCTTGAGTAGCCCGGAGCTTGCGAAGGGCGTATCGAAAGGACTCGTGCCCGGCCTCAGAACTCCTCGGCTCCGATGAGCGCGGCGTCGGGAGAGACCTTGTGCTTGTTGGTCTTGACCAGCGCCACGGCACCGAGTGCGACCGCGCAGTAGCCGACGGCGAACCACCACGGGGCGACGTCGCCGAACCACTCGGCGAGGTAGGAGACCAGGACCGCGGCAACCGCCGCACCCGCCCAGCGCAGGAAGCTGAAGCCGGCGCTGGACACCGAGCGCGGGGTGTCGTTGCCGCCCGACGCCATGGCGAGGTCGGTGAACAGGGTGTTGAGGATGCCCGACGGGAGACCGGACAGGACGACTGCGAGACCGATGAGCCAGACCTGGTCGGACAGCGTTCCGACGGCGGCGAGGGCCATGACGATGCCGTAGCCGGTGATCGCGACGAGCACACCACCCTTCTCGCCGACGACCCGGGCGAGCGGCGTCGCGACGAACACACCGGCGATGGCGGTCAGCAGGCCCCAGCCGAAGAAGACCAGGCCGGCGTGAATGGGCCGGAGTCCCATGGCGATCGGTGCCCAGGCGATGACGGTGAACAGGGCGCCGGTGTAGAAGGCCGAACCGATGCCGGCGATGGTGAGAGTGCGATTACGCAGGGCCTTGAGCGGATCGATGACGCTGACCCGGGCACGCGCGGATCGCGGGCCGTCGGCGGGGAGCATGATCGCGCACAGCACGGCGCCGATGAACATGAGCAGTGCGGTGCCGCCGAACGGGGCACGCCAGCTCCATTCGCCCAGCGTCGCGCCCAGCAGCGGACCGACGGCGAGGCCGATGCCCAGGGCCGCCTCGTACATCATGATCGCGCCCTGCCTGCTGCCCTTGGCGGAGGAGACGATGAAGGCCAACGCGGTGGCCAGGAAGAAGGCGTTACCGAGGCCCCAGAGCACGCGGAAGGCGATCAGCTGATCGATGTTGCTTGCGAACACCGAGACCCCGGCGGCGACGACGATCATGATCAGGCCCACGGTCAGGGTTCGCTTGGGGCCGAAACGGTAAGCGGCCCAACCGGTCAGGAGCATGGCCACACACTGCACGCCGACGTACACACCGAACAGCAGGGTGAGCTTGTTCGGCGGGGCGTTGAGCGCCTGGGCGATGCTGTGCAGGATCGGGTCGACGAGACCGATGCCCATGAAGGCGATCGTGGCCGCGAACGCGGTGATCCACACGGCACGGGGCTGCATGCGGAACATGGCGAGGAGCGAGGTGTCCTCCGCGTCGGTGTGTGGCGGGTTCGACCCGCCGGTGGCGGCCTTGTCTTCGGTGACGGTCATGTGGGTCCTCTGAACGGGGCTGGTTGTCGGAGACGGGGGACGTGGATCGGGCGAGGGTCAGTTCTCGGCCGTCTTGGCATCCACCGCCGCTGAGGTCTGTGCGGGGTGATGATCGAGCTCGTCGCGGAGTGCTTGCAGTGCCGGAGCGGCCGCGGCAAGCGCTTCGAGATGTTCGGGGCTCAGGTTGGCCAGGGCGTCGGTGAGGGCGACGTCGCGGCCGAGGCGGATCCGTTCGACCAGTTCGCGACCGTGGTCGGTGAGATCGACGAGTACGGCACGACGATCGGCCGGGTCGGGTCGGCGTTCCACCAGTTCGTGCTTGGTGAGTCCGTCGATCACCGACGTCGCGGTGGGCATCCGGATCGACTCACGTTCGGCGAGCTCACCCATGCGCATCGGGCCGTGATCGGCCAGGACGTTGATCGCCGATGTCTGTGCGGCGGTCAGTTCGACGACCGGTGTGCGTCGTCGAAGCGACAGGTAGAGCCGCGTGATGCTCGGCCGGAGGGCCGAGGCGAGTCGAGCGGCATCTGGAACAGTCACATTTAGAGACTCTAATACTTAGACTCTCGAAGTAATACCTCGTGACGCTGTGAGATCGACGACACAGGCGTCGACGCTGGTCGAGGAGGTGAGGAGCCTGCGGGTGCCCCGACGCTTCGCCGGTTGAGTAGGCGAGGAGCCTGCGGGTGCCTCGACGCTTCGCCGGTTGAGTAGGTGAGGAGTCTGCGGGTGCCCCGACGCTTCGCCGGTTGAGTAGGCGAGGAGTCTGCGGGTGCCCATCGCTTCGCCGGTTGAGTAGGCGAGGAGCCCGCGACGAGCCGTATCGAAACCGCCCCACTACACGCCGATAGGGGTCCCGCCGTCGCGCCAGACCGCCACCACCGCGGGCCGGGGCTGGGAGTTGCCACCGTCGGGCCAGTGGGATGCGGGGTTGTCGGCCGAGTGGCCGTCGAGCTCACCGGGGTGCTGCACGGCGACGAGGATGCGGTCACTGTCGATGACCGGCCCGCAGGTCTCGGCACCGATCGGGACGGTGAGGAACTGTTTGGTCTCACCACGGCGGTCCCCGTCGAGTGCGACGGCGAACAATCCGTCGTTGGAACCGAGGGCGTTGCCGTCGGTGGAGATCCACAGGTTGCCGTGGGGGTCGAAGGCCAGGTTGTCCGGGCAGGAGATGGGGCTGACCTGCGTCTTGTCGAAGCCGCCGTAGTAGGTGTCGGCGGCGGCCGGGTCACCGCACACCAGCAGCAGCTCCCAGGTGAACTCGGTGCCGGCATGATCGTCGGCGATCTCGAGGATCTGTCCGTTCTTGTTCTCGTTGCGCGGATTGGCCGCGTCGACGGGCGCCTTGCCGTCGGTGCCGCGGTCGCTGTTGTTGGTGAGGGCGCAGTACACCTTGCCGGTCGTGGGGCTCGGCTCGATGTCCTCGGGTCGGTCCATCTTGGTGGCGCCGACGGCGTCGGCGGCCTGTCGCGTGAACACCGCGACCTCTGCCGGCGACATCCCGGGCACATGCGAGCGCGCCGATCCGTCGGCGTTGCTGGTGAGCAGCGGCTTCCATGAACCCTTTCCGGCGAACTTGCCCGACGCAGGTGGTTTGCCGGAGCCGTCCGGGGCGTCCCCGGTGAAGGTCGCCACGTAGAGGGTGCCCTCATCGAGGATGCGAAGGTTGTGCTCGCGTGCGGTCTTCGAGAGTCCGCTCTTGATCTTGCGGGACGAGACGAACTTGTAGATGTACTCGAACTTCTCGTCGTCGCCGCTGTAGGCGACGACGGTGCCCTGATCCGGACCGTTCTTCACGACGTGGATGTTGGCCGATTCGTGCTTGCACCGACCCAGCGAACTGTGTTTGACGGGAACTGTTTTCGGGTCGTGCGGATCGACTTCGACGATGTACCCGAACCGGTTGGCCTCGTTGGGTTCGACGGCGAGATCGAAACGCTTGTCGTACCGACCCCACTGGTGCTCGTCGTCATCGTCGGCGAAGGAGTAGCGGTCGAGGCGTTCGGCCGCCTTCGGGTCGGTGACCTTGCTCGCGTTGGTGAAGTAGTTGTTGAAGTTCTCCTCACCGGAGAGCATCGTGCCCCACGGCGTGAGGCCGCCGGAGCAGTTGGCGAAGGTGCCCAGGATCGTGGTGCCGGCCGGATCCGCTGCAGTCCGGACGAACTCGCTGCCGGCGGCCGGGCCGGTCAACCGGAACGGGCTCGACGCGGTGAGCCGCTGATTGCGCGGTCCCACAACAGGTTCCAGGGCGCCGGTGCCGCGCTTGGCGACCACTTCGACGACGGCGATACCGACCGCGGCCATCGCGATCCGCGTCTGCTGCTCGGTCGGTGCGCCCTCCCGGTAACCGGTGAACATGAACGGCTCGGTGGGGTACTCGAGGTTGGCGACGAGGTAGAAGTGTCCGGGGACGCCGTCGACGGGGATGAGTCCGGCGAAGTCGTTGTTGAAGCCGAACTGTGCGGCCTGCGCTTCGGGGGTCTGCGCGGCGAAGTCGAAGTCCGGGGCGCCGGGCAGGACGGGATCGCCCCAGCGGATCACGACTTCTTGGCGGTAACCGTCCGGGATCACCACCGCATCCTCGGTGTTGGCGGGGACGGCGGTGAACTTCATGCCCGGCAACGCATCTCCGGTAGCTCCCGTGCTCGGCCGCGGCCCGGCCCCCGAACCGCTGTCGCCGCAGGCCGCGAGCACGGACGCCGCACCGACCGCGACCGCGGTACCCGCAGAGGTCTTGAGGACGCTTCGACGCGAGACCGCGGTACGCACGATGTCGCGGAAGTATGCGTTGTCGCTGGAGTTCCCGGGGTCGGACCGGCAGGCGTCGCCGCACTTGTAGCGGCAGGTCACGTGGGCACGGGACGATCGGCCTGCATCGCGGCCGGCGGAGGTGAACAGCGGCAACTGGATTCGCACCCGCAGGACGCTAGGAGAGCGAAACCAACCACCGGGTGCTCAGAGGTGAACGGAAACCGAACGCGCGGTGGCTCCTCTGCTCCCTGAGGTGCGAGCGAAGCCGGCCCCATCCGCGCCCTGAGAAGCGCCCGGATTCCGACTGCCGAACCTCAACTCGACCGGCAGACGTCGATCGAAGTCTGCCGGTCGGGGTTGACGTCGACCGGTAGTTGGGTGGGCGACGGTGTCTTGGGCTCGAACCTTCTCGGGGAGGAATGGGTGTCTCGGTCGGCGGAGCGGTTCAGAACCGTCCGCCGGTACCGATCCGTCCCGACGACCCGGAGCCGCCGAATGAGCCGGGACTGCGTCCGCCACTGCTGAACCCGCCCCCGAAGCCGCCGGGGTAACCGCCCCGGTATCCGCCTCCGCGGCCGCCGCTGATGGTGCCGCGCAGGAAGCTGTCGACCAGGATGCCGCCGAGAACCGCACCCGCGGTGGACGACCCGCTCGAACGCGGCTGCTGCGACTGCTGCCAGCTCACGACATCGCCCTGGGCGGCCATCAGCGCCTGGTCGGCGAGAGCACCGGACTGGCGTGCGGCGGAAGTCGCCGCGACCGGGTCGGTTCCGGCGGCCTCCTGCGCGGACCGGAGAAGCCGCTGGGCCTCGGCCAGACGGGTCCGGGCGGTGGATTGGACGGCGCCGCGTCGGGTGCCGATGAAGTCCGACGCCGCGGTCACCTTCGCGGTTGCCGATTCGAGGGCGGCGGTCAACACCTGTGCGCGACGAGTGCGTTCGGCCGCGGAGTCCCGTGCGGCGTCGAGCGCGTCATCGAGATCGGCGTCTGCGTCGACCAGTGCGGTGAACGTACCCAGGGGATCGGCGTCGAAGCCGGTGCGGGCCGCGTCGAGAGCGGTTCGCGCGGCCGCGGCGGCAGTCGCCAGCGCGGGTCCGCCGTCGGCGGTCAGCGAGGCGGCCTCGGCGAGTTCGCCCTCCACCTCCTCGATCAGCGCAGGCATCCGGGACTGTGCGGCCGCGATGTTGGCGTCGGCGTGATCGATGGCGTCGAGGAGCACGGTGGCCTGCTCGATGGATCCCTCGGCCGAACGGATGGCCGCGACCGCGGGACCCTGCTGCCCGACCGGTGCCGCACTCGCCGCACGACCCTGATCTGCGGTCGCCTCGGCGAAATCGATCTGCTGTCGGGCCAGTTCGACGTTCGACAGGATCGAGGCGAGTGTCTGCTCGCCGTGCTTCTCGGCCAGATCGGCGAGCTGCTGCGACGCCGGTTCGAGACGTGCCCGCAACCCGATCAGCTGCTGGGTGATGGCGTCGAAGCGGGCGTCGGCGTTGATCAGCAGGTTGCGCATCGCATCGAAGGCATCGACCTGGTCGTCGAGGGCGGCGTCGGCCTCGGTGCACGAGGTGATGATCTCGACGAGCATCCGGCGGCGTTCGTCGTCGGTCTCCGGGACGTCGTCGTCGAGTCGCTGACGGATGGTGAACGACTGCGCGAGATCGCGTTTCGCCCGTTCGAGAGCCTTCGTGAACGGTGCGGTCTCGGCAGGGCCGAACTCGTCGACGGCCAGCCGCAGTTCCTCTTCACTGGTGCGGATGGCGTTGTCGAGATCGGTGAGGACCTCGCGAGACCACGGATCGAGCACGTCGAGCGGCTGTTCCTCGAGTTGGTCGACGGTCAGTTCCTGTTCGCGAAGCGCTTCCAGGCTGCTGTCGATCCGACGCTGCTTGCGTCGCCGCGAGTACAGATACGCACCGCCACCGCCGACGACGACCGCTCCGCCGACGACACCGGCGGTGATGACCCCGGTGTAGCTGGGGTCGAGGGCATTCGAGAGCCCGTTGATCGCACCCAGGCCGGCCTGCGCCCAGTTGCCTTCGCGAAGCTGCGGTACGACGTCGTTGGTGGCAACGTCATCGAGGGTCGACTGGTCGAGCCCGCCGATGTCGTCAGGGGCGAACATCCGGTAGGAGCGGTCCTCGGTCGCGACCGCCAGCAGGGCGTCGTGGTCGCCGAGTTCACTGGCGATGGCGGTCTGGTCGGCCCACTGTTCGCTGGTGAGGCCGTCAAAACTGCGGACGTACACGATCCACATCTGGATGTCGTGCTTGTTGTACAGGTCGTCGGCGGCATTCTCGAGCTCGGTCCGCTGCTCCGGTGTGATCACCTCGGCCGAGTCGACGACGTAGGTGGGTAGGCGGGCGGGCGGTTCGGCGGCGGCCGGGCCGGCTCCGACACCCGCCAGCAGCAGCGTCATCCCGAGCGCGAGACCGACTGCGCCGAGAGCTGCGGAGATGCGACGTGTCACGACGTGCCCCCACCCACCACGAATCGCAGGTTCCCGATGCATGATCACAAATTTAACCAGCGGCCGCATTCGGGTGAGTGTATGTCCGTCCTTGACCTCGATGGGTACCGGCACGTGCTCAGCGTCGAGCGTCGCGCCACCGGCACAGGGCCTCGACGGCGGTGAGGTCGTAGTCGGGGCCCGTCACGCCGACGGTGAGCAGACTGATGCCCTCGTCGGCCAGTGCGTCGGCACCGCGGAGCATCGCGTCGACGTCGCCGTCGAACTGCACCGCCGACGACCGTTCGATGGTCTCCGGGTCGCGTCCCACCGCCGCGCAGTGCTCGGCGAGCACCTTCGACTTGTGGCGGTACTGCTCGACATCGTTGAAGCCGTGCCAGGCGTCGGCGTGTTCGGCGATGTAGCGCAGCGTCTTCTTCTCGCCGCTTCCGCCGACCAGGATCGGGATGTCGCGGGTGGGCGCCGGGTTCAGCTTGCCCAGACGCGACTTGATGCGCGGCAGCGCCGCGCCGAAGTCGTTGAGGCGTGAACCGACGGTGCCGAACTCGTAGCCGTACTCGTCGTAGTCCTTCTGGAACCAGCCCGCGCCGACACCGAGGATCAGGCGTCCGCCGCTGATGTGGTCGACGGTGCGGGCCATGTCGGCGAGCAACTCCGGATTGCGGTAGGAGTTGCAGGTCACGAGCGCGCCGATCTCCACCCGCGAGGTCTGTTCCGCCCACGCACCGAGCATCGTCCAGCACTCGAAGTGCTCGCCCTCTTCAGCGCCGTAGAGGGGATAGAAGTGATCCCAGTTGAAGGCGACGTCGACGCCCGCATCCTCGGCGCGGCGGACCGCATCCCGGATCAGGCCGTACTCAGGAGCGTGCTGGGGCTGGATCTGGACACCGATACGAAGAGGGAAGGCCATGGCGACCAGTCTGCCTTCTCATGGCGTCGGCGTCGATGACTTGCGCCCTTTGCTCCCTGAGGCCCGGCCCGGAGCATGCGGGCCGTCGACCTTTGCTCCCTGAGGAGGCCCGGAGCGTGCGGGCCGTCGACCTTTGCTCCCTGAGGAGGCCCGGAGCGTGCGTGCCGTCGACCTTTGCTCCCTGAGGAGGCCCGGAGCGCGCGGGCCGTCGACCTTTGCTCCCTGAGGAGGCCCGGAGCGTGCGGAGGGCCGTCTCGAAGGGTGGTACCAAAGAGCCTGTGACACCCAGACCCGCCGCACCGTCGCTCGACGACCTCCGACGCCGCACCTCCTCGAAGTGGTCCACCCATCCCGACGACGTTCTGCCGCTGTTCATCGCGGAGATGGACTACCAGCTCGCACCGGTCGTGGCGGAGGCGATGATCGATCGCATCCGGGCGTCGGATGTCGGTTACGCCGGTGATTCGGGCGGTGTGGGAACGGCTTTCGCGGGTTTCGCGGAGCGGCGGTGGAACTGGCAGCTGAGCGCTGACGACGTCACGCTGACCACCGATGTGAGCGTCGTGATCGTCGAATCGTTGCGGACAGCAATACGTCCGGGTGACGGCGTCATCCTGATGCCGCCGGTGTATCCGCCGTTCTTCGAGCTCATCCCGGAGGCTGGCGGAGCCGTCGTCGAGGTGCCGCTGCTCGACGATCCCGGGTGGCGGATGGATCTTGACGGCATCGAGGCGGCGCTGAGCGCGGGTGCGCGGGCAGTTCTGTTGTGTCACCCGCACAATCCGGTGGGCCTGGTCCACGACGCCACCGACTTGGCGCGGCTGGCCGAGCTCGCGGCGTCGTACGGTGCGACGGTCGTGAGCGACGAGATCCACGCGCCGCTGGTGCATTCCGGGGTCGGGTTCGTCCCGTTCCTCGCGGTGAGTGACGTCGCCCGTGAGGTGGGCATCGCCGCGCATTCGGCCAGCAAGGCGTTCAACCTGGCGGGGGCGAAGTGCGCGTTGACGGTGGCCACCTCGGACAGGGGCCGGGGGATCGTCGCACGTCAGCCCGACGAGGTGCAGTACCGGACGTCCATCCTCGGCCGGGCCGCCACCGAGGCCGCCTTCGCTCGGGGCGACGACTGGCTCGACGCCACCCTGGAGGTCATCGGCGAGAGTTTCGTCCTGCTCGATCAGCTTCTGGCCGAACGTCTACCGGGCGTCGGTTATCGTCGGCCGAGTGCGTCGTACCTGGCGTGGCTCGACTTCCGCGACGCCGGACTCGGCGACAATCCCGGCCTGCCGATCCTCGAGCACGGCCGGGTCGCATTGCACTACGGACCGGCATTCGGCGCGCTGGGGGCGGGCTTCGCACGGCTGAACGTTGCGTGTTCGCCGGAGGTGCTGACCGAGGCGGTCGAACGGATCGCCCGCGTCGTCGACGACCCGCCCGTTTCATAGCTCGAAACCGCGCCTGGCGCGGTCGGCTGCTATGAATCTCAGAATGGACAACGACCGGGCAGCCGAGTGGGACGAGCGTTACGGCAATGCCGAGAGACTGTGGACTGCCGACGTCAATCCCGCGCTGATCACCGAGGCCGAAGGTCTGACGCCGACCACCGCGCTCGACGTCGGCTCGGGGGAGGGTGCCGATGCCCGCTGGCTGGCGAAACGCGGCTGGCAGGTGACCGCGGTCGACATCTCCCAGGTGGCACTCGATCGGGCGCGCGAGATCAGCGGCGATCTGCCGATCACGTGGACGCGCGCCGACCTCGTCGTCGATCCCGTCCCCGGCGGCGATTTCGGTCTCGTCGCGTTGCACTACTTCCCGATCCCCGTCGAAGAGATCGAGGTGGCGCGGAAGCTGGTCGCCGCCGTCGGTCCGGGCGGTTCGCTGCTGGTCGTCGCCCATGCGCCGGAAGGCGTACGGGCGCACGGGTTCGATCCCGACGACTACGTCCAACCGGGCGGGTACGCCGAACTCGTCGGTGACGACTGGGAGATCGTCACCGACGAGACGCGTGCACGGGGCAAAGCCGCAGGCGGTGGTCACCACACGCACGACGTTGTGTTCCGAGCGCGACGAGCCGGCCGCCAGTAGCTCTGCGGGTCAGTCCAGGGCGGCGCGCACCGCCTTCGCGACCTGCTGGTGGCCCGTCGCGTTCGGATGAAGGCGAATCGCCCCAACCGGATTCGAGTACGGCTCCACCCACCTCGTCGACTGCGACTTGCACGAGTCGTGCCCGACGCTGGGACCGTAGGTGTCGACGAAGTCGACGTTCGCCGACTGGGCCTGGGTCTTCAACATGGTGTTCAACTCGACCTCGAGGCGGTCGAGAAACGCGGTGTCCGCAGCGGAGAACGGGTTTCGCGCGGGACAGTTGCCCTGCTTCGGGTACACCGCCGGATATCCGACGATGAGGATCTTCGCGGACGGCGCGCGGTTCTTGATCCCGGCGATCGCGGTGGCGATGTTGGCGGCCGTCACCTGGATCTCAGCGGAGTACCGACCGAGGGTCCGCGCCTCACACGGTGCGAGTTGCGAGCTGCCCGAGGCGGTTTGCGAGCAGTCGGCGATGCTGCCCGAGTACACGTTCCCGTCGTTGTAGCCGATCTGCATGGTGACGAGATCCGTCGTCGGGCTCAGACCCTCGAATTGCGGTGGCTGGCCGGAGGTCTGGCTCGTCGTCAGATGCCGGGTCTGGGCACCACCGCAACTCATGTCCTTGAGCCGGAAACCCTCCGCGTCGGCGACCAGGTTCGGGAAGTTCTTCGTGGACCGCCCACATCCGCTCGGTCCTCCTGCCGACGGGGAGATCCCGACGCCGGCCGAGAACGACGCGCCGAGGGCGACGTATTCGGTGGGGTCATCGGCGAGCGCAACCGCGGTTGCTCCGGCTATCAGTCCGGCCACGGAGGCCAACGCGAGGGCGAGTGTTGTTGTTCGACGACGTAGACGCATGGGTCGAGAGTGACCGTCTGTGTACTCGAGTTAACTCGAGGTGATTGGTTCGTGAGTGAACCGAGATGCCCTCGAGATCAAGCAAATCGGACATTGTCACTTGATCAGATGTAATCGCTGAACACGGCACATGAGACCCTACGGCAGTTTTACGGTGAGCTCGGCGCAGGGGATTCAACCGACAACGTGTCTGCGCCCTTCGGGGAGGTCTCATGAAGAAATCATCGGTACGTGCCCTGTGCGCCACAGTATTGGCAGCAGGCGTGATGGCGGGCGGAATCGCCGGCGCCGGAGCAGCATCCGCCGCAGACCCGGGCGGAGTGAAACTGGAGGGGATCAACAACGGGGACTGCACGGCGACCATCAAGGTCACGAACTTCACCAATTCCACGTTCTTCCAACCGGATTGGTGGTTCGAGCAGGAGAACGACCCGGCCATGGTGAACGCGACGACCATCCCGGCCGAGATGCCGGCCCCGTGGCGGGAGGTGTCGGGGATCCCCTGGCCGATCGCCCGCTGGGTCGGGGACTCGCCGGCACTGACCTCGGGCCTCGATCCGGGAATCCCGAGCTGGGGCAACGGCAATCCGTACAACCGGAACGCGCAACCCGACGGGTTCGTCACACAGCGGACGATCGACCTCAAGACGGTGACCGGCGCGCCCGAACCGTCAGCGGAGGGAACGAAGACGATCTGGTTCCGGATCAAGACCGGACCGCAGACTGCTGATCGTCTGCCGACGCCGCAGAAACTGGTCGTCGACGGCTGTCGCAGCTCCAACGGTTCGCTCGACTTCGGATCGCTGGACTTCGGTTCTCTCGGCATCTAGCAGTCCGCCACCGGGTCGCCCGTCAATCGGGGATCTGATTGCGTTCTGTCGCGCATACCGCGACACAACGCAACCTGGTTCCGAGCGGGGCCGCTCTACCCGCCGAACAGCAGGTACAGCCCGAGGAAGGTGTAGCAGACCATTGTCACCATCATGGTGAGCTGGCCGGTCAGCTGATGCCGGCGGGGGAGTAGACGCAACGAGGCGTCGTGGGCCGCGGCGACTCCCATCATGTGTCCGCCGACGACGAAGAGCACCTTCAGCGTCACGGTGAAGGTCGGGTGATCGGACATGATGTACACCGGGTGGGCATCGCTCAGCCACAACAGGTTCCAGCCTCGACCCAGCGGGTCGCCGAGGGCCAGGATTGCTTCCTGTCCCTGTTCGACGAGGGACTGCAGGTAGTGGGCGAGGATGTACCCGATCACGATCGGGATGAGGGAGTGCGCCATCAGGCCGGGTAACCGGCGCCGTAGATCGGGTGAGACCCCGCCGACGGCGCGGGCGGCCGACCAGAAGGTCACCGCGACCACGCCGATGAACACCAGCAGACCGGCGGTCGAGAGCAGGGTGGCGATCACCTGGTCGCCGTCGGCGCGCTCGTCGACGAACTCCCGCCACAGCGGAATCGCCGAGAAGCTGTCGAAAGCGGTCGACCCCAGCAGGATCGCCAGGACGGTGACGGTTCCGGGCAGGACCGGCAGCGTGGTCAGCGAGTTCATCGGACTGCGCACGATCACCCTGCCGTCGGCGTTCTTCGCGAACGGTGCGAGTCGGGAAGCCACCGTGCTGTACACCGCGAACGGGTCGGCGTTGTCGGTCCACCGCAGTCCACAGATGACACCGCCGACGAGGGTCACCACCACGTAGCACAGCAACCAAACTCGCACGGCCGCCACTGATCCCGGCTCCGGCGAGGCCAGTTCCAACCAGACGAAGGCGAACAGGCCGAATGCGGCCGGCCACCAGCCCAGACGTCGGGGATAGGCCTTCCATCCGACAACTCGGGGGCCGAGGACGGCACCGACGACGCGCAGCACGGTGCGGATCGGCGACAGGAGCCGCCAGACCGGACCGATCAACGCTGATAGCACCGTCATCCCGACCCACAGCAGCACGTAGAACGCACCGGGAACCGGATTCTCGTCGGTGTCGGGACCGAACGCGGCGAGCACCAGCCACAGTGTCAGTACCAGGGCGGCGACGGAGATCACGCCTCGAACCCACGAGTTGTCTACGAGCGCCGTCACCCACGACGGCAGTTCGCGCCCGGCGTCGGCCTGCCCGTACCGCGGTGTGCGCCAGGCGAATGCGATAACCGCGAACGAAATCGTCAATGCCCAGGCGCCGCCGATCAGCACAGCGGTCAGCGGGACCGGCAGGTACTCCGAACCGCCCAGACCGTGGGCGAGCAGGGTTTCAGTCGGCCTCACGGTCGGGGTCATCGGCCTCGTTCCGGGTGGGTGGGACGGTGTGGTCGGGATCGGTGGGGCTCTCGGAATCGAGGGTGTCCTCGTCATCGCCCCGACGACGGTCATGGATTGCGATCGCGACGATGACGCCCACCAGGATGAACGCCGGGATCACGGCGGGCAGCGCCAGGATCAGGGGATGTGTGGCGAGGTGGTGGACCACCACATCCGGTCCGGTGGTGATCATGGTTGTGATTGCAATTCGTGTTCTCGTGCGCTCGTGGTCGTCTCGCGGGAGTTGACCCGCCCGGCGCCCCACGACAACGCGGTGATGAGCAGCAGTGTGCACACCAGCACCACCAGCGAGGCGACGCCGAACAGCCATGACGGGTAGTCGAACGTGCGCTCGCGCTGCAGGATCGAGATCTCCGCGACGAACGGTTTCGTCGATGTCAGTTGCGCCGGTTCACCTTCTGCGCCGATCGCGGGATCGGCCGGCAGATAGACCGGCACCCCGGCCATCGTGGTCCCATCCTGTACGCGCAGGATCGTCTTCCATGATCCCGAGACGGGCATCGGTTCGGTGGACCGGAAGTGGTTGGGGCCCACACGTTCGAGCCGGTCGATGACGATGCCGCGGTCGTTGTCGGTGCCGCCCTGCCAGGACATCAACGTGACCCACTCCGGATCGCCGCTGATCGCATCGGACGGGTCTAGGTAGACCTCGGCCGTCACGTTCTGGTCGGCCGCGGCGTTGGGCCCGGCCGGGGTCAGGACGACGCGGGCCGTCATGTCGGCCGGTACCGAGACCCGCAGACCGTTCGCGACGGCACCGCCGACCACCAGCACAGAGAGCACAACGGCGGTGATGCTGATCCAGCGTCGTGGCAGGCGTTCACCGACGGAGACGGTGCCGAGCAGCGCACCGCACAGCCCCATGACCACGCCCACCGGGATGGCCATGGCCAGCGCTTCGCCCCACATGCCGGTCACCCACGGGAACGGGTAAGCCGCCGCGATCCACCAGGATTCGATCCAGAGGCCGACGGTCGCGACGCCCAGGCCCGCCACCGCGCCGTAGAGCACACGACGTTTGAACAGCGGCGTCAGTGCGAGCAGCTCGATGACCACGGCTGCGCCCAGGTACAGGGGGAACACGTTGATCGGCGCGCCGAACGCGGGACCGACGACGACCGCGACGACGCCGCGCAACAGGATCGCGAAGACCGCGGCGACGAGCGCACTGCCCGGTCCGAGACTGATCCGGGCGGCGACCAGCGCGAACGCCCCGGCACCGGCGATCATCATCGGCTGTAGCACCAACCGGAACTGCTCGACGCCGAAGTCGTATTCGATCTGGAAGACCGACATGCCGATGACCAGACCGCCGAAGGCCAGGCAGCGGACGATCCATTGCCCGCGTCCGTCCGGTGGGAGGTCAGGGCCCATCGCGGCCCTGCCCTCGCGGTCGAGGATGACGACCGCGATGAGCGACAGCCCGGCACCGCCGATCAGCATCAGGTGCGTCGGACCCCAGAGGGTGACGTCCTGGCCGAAGATGCGGTGCCAGACGTCGTCCAGTGGGAAGCCGACCAGGGCGTAGAAGCCGCAGCCCGCCAACAGGATTCCGCCGACCGGCGCGTACCAGTGCCGGGTGATCCGGATGGCAGAGGCGCCGGGCTTGTCGAAGGGCAGGAAGACCGACAGCATGCCGGAGATGAACAACAGGAACAGGCCGACCAGGATGAAGTAGTGCGCCGGGTTGGCGAGCGGTCCCTCGTCGCGGCCGTCACCGATGTGCAGGCTGACGTCCCACAGGAAGCCGAACAGGGCGCAGATGATCGTGCTGGTGAACAGGAAGATCGGCAGAGCCGCCCATGGTGGACGGTTGACGCGCCGGGCAGCCCACTCCGAGAGGGTGGTCAGCCAGGTGATCTTCCGCGTCCGGTGCAGGTACCCGATCCAGAGGAGCCCGATCGACACCACCGCGGCCACTGCGGACATCAGGAACACCTGGTCGAGTGCCGCCCCTCCGCCCTCGGCGGCGAGGTGGAGGTTCGTGACATCGCTTGTTGTCATGAACGAAGTATGCACATTTCATCCATGTCCCGCGAGGGGCTTGGTCGAACCTGCGCGCATGATCTGCGCGCAACGCGTGTCAGCGGCAGACGGCACCCTGCGACGCCGACGTGACCAGCTTCGAGTACTTCGCCAGGACCCCGCGGGTATAGCGCGGCGGCAGGGGGGTGAACTCCTTGGCGCGGGCCTCGAGTTCGTCGTCGTCGACCAGCAGGTCCAGGAGGCCGCGCCCCACGTCGAGCCGGATGCGGTCGCCGTCGCGAACCAGGGCGATCGGCCCGCCGTCGACTGCTTCGGGCGCGACGTGACCGACGCACAGCCCGGTGGTGCCGCCGGAGAACCGGCCGTCGGTCATCAGCAACACGTCCTTGCCGAGGCCCGCGCCCTTGATGGCGCCGGTGATGGCCAGCATCTCGCGCATGCCCGGTCCGCCCTTGGGGCCTTCGTAGCGGATCACGACCACGTCGCCGGCGGTGATCGTGCCGTCCTCGAGTGCGTCCATCGCGGCGCGTTCGCGGTCGAAAACGCGTGCGGTGCCCTCGAATACGTCGGAGTCGAAACCGGCCGACTTCACCACCGCACCCTCCGGGGCCAGCGAGCCCTTGAGGATGGTGATGCCGCCGGTCGGATGGATGGGTGACTTGGTGGCCCGCAGGACCTGCCCGTCGGGATCCGGCGGCGCGATGTGCGCGAGGTTCTCCGCGACCGTCTTGCCGGTCACCGTCAGGCAGTCACCGTGCAGCAGCCCGGCGTCGAGCAGCGCCTTCATCACCACCGGCACACCGCCGATGCGGTCGACATCGGTCATCACGTGCCGGCCGAAAGGTTTGACGTCGGCGAGGTGGGGGACGCGGGCGCCGACGCTGATGAAGTCGTCCAGCGTCAGTTCGACCTCGGCCTCGTTGGCGATGGCGAGAAGGTGAAGCACCGCGTTGGTGGACCCGCCGAACGCCATCACCACGGCGATCGCGTTCTCGAAGGCCTCGCGGGTCATGATGTCGCGGGCGGTGATCCCGCGACGCAGCATCTCGACGACGGCCGCACCGCTCTGCCGCGCGAACTGGTCGCGACGCTTGTCCGGGGCGGGGGGAGCGGCGCTCCCGGGCAGCGACATCCCGAGTGCCTCGGCGGCGCTGGCCATCGTGTTCGCCGTGTACATACCGCCGCAGGCGCCCTCACCCGGGCAGATGGCGCGTTCGATGGTGTCGACGTCCTCGCGGCTCATGAGTCCGCGGGAGCACGCGCCCACCGCCTCGAAGGCGTCGATGATGGTGACCTGACGTTCCGAGCCGTCGGACAGCGTCGCGTATCCGGGCAGCGTGGATCCGGCGTAGAGGAACACCGAGGCGAGGTCGAGGCGGGCGGCGGCCATGAGCATGCCGGGCAGGGACTTGTCGCAGCCGGCGAGCAGGACCGAGCCGTCGAGGCGTTCCGCGCTCATCACGGTCTCGACACTGTCGGCGATCACCTCGCGGGAGACCAGCGAGAAGTGCATGCCCTCATGGCCCATGGAGATGCCGTCGGAGACCGAGATGGTGCCGAACTCCAGCGGATAACCGCCGCCTTCGTGGACTCCGTCCTTGACGGCCTTGGCCAGGCGGTCGAGGGAGAGGTTGCACGGGGTGATCTCGTTCCACGACGACCCGACACCGATCTGGGGTTTCACCCAGTCGTCGTCGCCCATGCCCACCGCGCGGAGCATGCCGCGGGCGGCGGTTTTCTCCAGGCCGTCGGTGACGTCGCGACTGCGAGGTTTGATGTCCACGTCGTTGCCTGTGCTGGTGCGCTCGGTCATGTGGTCCACGGTAGTGGTCCGCAGACGAGATCAGGCTGCGTTTCATCTCGCCGAACGGGCCGAAACGCAACCTGATCTCGATGAACAGCAGATGTTTCTAGGCGCGCAGTTCGCGCTTGAGCAGCTTTCCGCTCTGGTTGCGCGGCAGTTCCTCTACGAACTTCACCAGCTTCGGGACCTTGAACGGCGCGAGCCGCTGCTTGACGTGGTCGATCAGCTCGGCCTCGGTGACGACCGCCTCGGCGCGCAGCACGACGACTGCGGTGATCGCCTCGATCCACTTGTCGTCCGGGGTGCCTATGACGGCGACCTCGGCCACGGCGTCGTGGGTGTAGATCGCGTCCTCGACCTCGCGCGAGGCGACGAGGATGCCGCCGGTGTTGATGACGTCCTTGATGCGGTCGACGACGGTGACGTAACCCTCCTCGTCGCGCGTGACGAGGTCGCCGGAGTGGAACCAGCCGTCTCGGAAGGCCTCTTCGGTGGCGGTCGGGTTGTCCCAGTAGCCCTGGCACAGCTGCGGCGAGCGGTACAGGATCTCGCCGGGTTCACCGACCGGCACATCGTTGCCGTCTGCGTCGACGACGCGGGTCTCGACGAAGAACACCGGCCGTCCGCACGAAGCGGGTCGGGCGTCGTGCTCCTCGGGGCGGAGAACCGTTGCCAGCGGACCGATCTCGGACTGACCGAAACAGTTGTAGAAGCCGAGGTCGGGGTAGCGCTCGCGGAGGCGCTGCAGGACGGTGACCGGCATGATCGACGCGCCGTACTGCGCCTTGCGCAGCGACGACAGGTCGCGGGTCTCGAGGTCGGGGTGCGCGGCCAGCGGCACCCACACCGTCGGCGCCAGGAACAACGAACCGATCTTGTGTTTCTCCACGAGACGCAGGATCTCGGGGATGTCGGGTGCGGGCATCAACCGGATCGTGGCGCCGACCGCCAGGTACGGAACCATGAAGACGTGCATGCCCGCCGAGTGGTACAGCGGCATGCAGATGAGGGGATTGTCATCGGACTTGAGATCCAGCGCGATGATCGACGAGGTGTACTCGTGGATCAGGGCGCGGTGGGACATCATGGCGCCCTTGGGCTTCGACGTCGTGCCCGAGGTGTAGAGGAACTGCACGAGGTCGGTGTCCTCGACCGGGACGTCGAGTGCGGGAACGTCTCCCGTGGTTGCGATCGCGAACAGTGAATCGTCGGCGTCGCGCAGGGGGAGCACGAACTCGGCCGGTACGACGTCGATGACGGCGTCGAGGTTCTCGGTGAGAGCCGGGTCGACGAGCACGGCCCGTGCGCCGGACTGCTCGAGGAGGTAGCTCAGTTCGCCGGCACGCAGGGCGTAGTTGATCGGCACGTGGACGAGCCCGGCACGAGCGGCGGCGAGATAGCCGATCACATAGGCGTGCGAGTTGGTGCCGTAACCGGCCACGCGATCACCCTTGGTCAGACCGAGGGAGAGGAGGTGCCCGGCGGCGCGGGTCACGGCGTCGTCGAGCTCGCGGTAGGTCAGGGTGTCGTCGCCGAAATGGAGGGCGGCGCGGTCGGGGAATCTCGCGGCAGTGCGGCGCAGCACTCCGTCGACGGTGTTCGAAGTGGGGGTCATCACATCAACAGAATGACGGTTGAGCGGAGCGACGTGGCACGCACCCCCTGCCGCGTCCGGCACCCACCCAGTGCGTCTGTCAGAGTCGAAGGACAACACGAATCGGAGATCGACGCGATGGAGATGTGGCCATGGGAAGAGACCGAGATCGGGATCCCGGCGGTCGCGCCCGACAGGCTCGGCCGCGTGACGAACTGGGCCGCCCGCTACCGTACGGTGCGCCGGGCGTCGAGCCGGTGCCCGAGGAGCCGTTGCCACCGCACGAGACGATCGCATTCGCGTGGCGGCTGCTCGAGGACGGCCGGCCGTTCTCCGCGCACGAGGTGTTCGAGACCAGGTGGAAGTCCTGTCCGGCCGAGGAACGTCCCCTGTGGCAGGGGCTCGCCCAGCTCTGCGTGGCGCTGACGCATCATCGACGCGGAAATGCTCTCGGTGCCCGACGCCTCTACGATCGGGCCGCCGCGCGACTCGTCGAGTACGAGAACGCCGGCGGAGTGAGGTACGAGATGGATCTGACGGCGATCCGCGACCGTGTGCTCGACGAGATCGACGTGTCCGAACCGACCTGAGGTGGGCCGGCCGAGTGCCATCGCCGGCAGGGCCAGTTGTGATGTATCGGGTCTTCGGTGACAGTTCTGTGTCAGGACTTCGGTGACAGCTGGTGTGTCAGGACTTCGGTGACGGTCTGGTCTTCGTGGGGCGTGGGCCGCGGGGTTGTCGGTTGCCGACGTAGCGAACTCCGGAAGCGGGTCGAGGGTGTTCGACTACGACCTCTCCATCGGTGTTCGCGATGACGATCGCGCTGTCGTCGGCGACGACGAGGACCTGGTCGAAGGCGTGGTCCACATCGACCATGTAGGTGACTGAGTCCACGCTGATGGTGCCGGAAGTGCTGACAGTCCTGACCAGGACGCCCTCGGGTAGCTCGGCGGTTGGGCGCGGCGCGGGCGGGCGCGATGTAGGCCGATTGAACAGTGATCCACCGGCTATCGGGTGTGGCGCATGGGCTTTCGGTGTGGCTTGCCACGCGGCCAGTGGCGTGACGCGCCCTGGCAGGCCCTGGTGAGGCCGTTGGGTGTTGTAGATGTGATCGAACGCATCAAACCTGGGCCTGCAGCTCGGCCAGGGTGTCAGCCAATGGCTGCTTGTCCAGATACCGGAACAACGTCTGATGGAATCGCTCGTTCTTTCCCTGCGTGGTCGGCTTGTAGGGCTTGCCGGTGATCGTTTCCACCCCGAGCACGCGGACGTGCTCGACGAGCTGACCGAGACGGCCGCGCCGCGAGGGGTTGAGCGCGGGCCCATTGTCGGTGAGGAGTCGTTGAGGTACTCCGTGGGCGGTCACTGCCTTGTCGAACACGGCGATCGCAGCCTCAGCCGTTTCGCCCGCGGCCACATGTGAGCCCACGGCGTAGCGAGAGTGATCGTCGATGAGCTGCAGGATGACGCACCTGCGTCCACCGGTCAGGACGTACTCGGTGCCATCGAGTTGCCAGCACGCATTCGGCGCCGGGTAGACGAACCTCCGCCACGCCGAGCGGGGCTTCTTCTTTGGCTCACGGCGAGCGACACCGGCTTCGCGGAAGATCCGGGCCAGCGAGGCCGTTGAGGGCACCTCAGTCAACCCCATCGACTGCATCTTGTCGTGCACGCTGATCGGCCCGTGATCCAGACCTGAGGCTTCCAGAGCGGCGCGCACGGCCACCGCCTGCGCTTTGACCTCGTCATTGAGCGCTGACGGGCTCGACTTCGGGCGGCGGGTGCGGGGTTCCAGGACCGCCGACGGCCCATCCGCTCGTGCTCGTTTACGCAACTCGTAGAACGACTTCCGCGAAATCCCGTGTTCGGCGCAGAATGTCGAGACCGCTCCGCGGGGTGCATCATCAGGCCACTGCGAGATCGCCAGCCGCACGACAGGATCGATAGGTTCGTTAACTACCACCGCCTGAGCGTCGAGTGCTTGCAGTGTGAACCGAAGGCCAGGGTGCCGGCTTGGCTGGAGCCCATCGGGCGTGTCGTGCCCGCTAAACGGAAGCGACGCCTTGTCGCGTGCATCGACGTATGTCAATATTGACGAGTGTCGAATAAGAATCTTCTGCTGCCACCGGGCCGCGGCCTCAGTGGTGACCAGACCGGGGCTGTCACCCCACTGTTGAAGGCGCTTGCGGACCCGGTTCGGTTGCGGTTGTTGTCGGAGGTTGCCGCGCATCCGGGAGGCGAAGCCTGCGTGTGCGACATTTCCGGACCCTTCGAGCTGTCGCAGCCGACGATCTCACATCACCTGAAGGTGCTGCGCGAAGCGGGCTTGGTGACCAGTGAGCGCCGCGCGACGTGGGTGTACTACCGGGTGAACGCTGAAGCGCTGCAGCAACTGTCGGACCTGCTGGACGATCTCGCCACGGTCGTGGGGGAAACACGCTCGTGTGAGGTGGGCCAGTGACCGCCCCCGACACCGCGGTCGCGGGCAAGCTGTCGATGCTGGACCGATTCCTGCCGGTGTGGATCGGCGCCGCGATGGTCGCCGGCCTGCTGCTGGGCCGCAACGTTCCCGGCCTGGGAGACGCCCTGGCGGCCGTGGAGATCGACGGCATCTCGCTGCCGATCGCTCTCGGACTGCTGATCATGATGTATCCGGTGCTGGCGAAGGTGCGCTACGACCGACTCGACTCGGTCACCGGCGATCGTCGCCTGCTGCTGGGATCGCTGCTGCTGAACTGGATCGTCGGACCCGCGTTGATGTTCGCGCTGGCCTGGCTTCTGCTCCCCGACCTACCGGAGTACCGGACCGGGCTGATCATCGTCGGTCTGGCGCGCTGTATCGCGATGGTCATCATCTGGAACGACCTGGCGTGCGGCGACCGTGAAGCCGCTGCCGTCCTCGTCGCACTGAACTCGGTGTTCCAGGTGATCATGTTCGCCGTGCTGGGCTGGTTCTACCTCTCGGTGCTACCCGGATGGCTCGGCCTGGAACAGACGACCATCGACACCTCGCCGTGGCAGATCGCGAAGTCGGTGCTGATCTTCCTCGGAATCCCGCTGGTTGCCGGCTATCTCACCCGCCGCATCGGTGAACGGGCCAGAGGCCGCGAATGGTACGAGTCCTCGTTCCTCCCGCGATTGGGGCCGTGGGCCCTCTACGGTCTGCTGTTCACCATCGTCATCCTGTTCGCCTTGCAGGGGGAGCAGATCACCTCTCACCCGTGGGACGTCGTGCGGATCGCGCTGCCGCTGCTGATCTACTTCGCGGTGATGTGGGGTGGCGGATTCGTCCTCGGCGCCGTGATGGGGCTGGGTTACGCACGGACCACCACGCTGGCGTTCACCGCTGCCGGCAACAACTTCGAGCTCGCCATCGCCGTTGCGATCGCGACCTATGGTGCGACCTCCGGTCAGGCTCTTGCCGGAGTCATCGGCCCACTCATCGAGGTGCCCGTCCTCGTCGCGCTGGTCTATGTGTCTCTGGCGTTGCGGAAACGCTTCACCAGTCCGACGACCGCCTCCAACTCAGATGTGTCGAAGGAGCCTGTTCGCGATGTCTGAGAATGTGTTGGACGAACAGCTGAGTCGCGGCGAACACCGCGCCCAACCCGAGCTGCTGATGCCGCATACCGTGCTCGCCCGTACCGCAGCTGACTTGGCCGCCAAGTACGAGGGGGTGGTGTCTCGACAGACGGTGGAACGCTGTGTTTTCGAGTCCTACACCGCGTTACGGCGCACCTCCCGGGTGCATGCGCATCTGACGACCTTGGCGGGCCGGTTCGCTGCCGATCGGTTACGCGCCCTAGCGCAGGCTGAGGGGGCGGTACCCAAGGATGTGCCCGAAGTCCTGTTCATCTGCGTGCAGAACGCCGGCCGCTCGCAGATGGCTGCCGGATTGATGACCCACCACGCCACAGGTCGGGGACATGTGCGCTCGGCCGGATCGGTGCCGGCTCATTCGATCAACCCGACCGTCGTCGAAGCGATGTCAGAAATTGGCGTCGACCTGGGTACCGAGTACCCCAAACCACTCACCGACGATGTGGTCGCCGCCGCTGACGTGGTGGTGTCGATGGGCTGCGGCGACGCGTGCCCGATCTATCCCGGCAAGCGGTATCTCGATTGGACGGTCTCCGATCCTGAAGGCCGTCCACTTGGCGAGGTTCGCGCGATCCGCGATGACCTTGACGCCCGGGTTCGTGAGCTCCTTGCCGAGCTCACGGCCAACCATGTGTGACTTTCCGAGCATTCCTCCACAGCTGAAAGGGACTGTGTCTCATGTCTTCCTCTCGACCTAGCGTGCTGTTCGTGTGCGTCCACAATGCCGGCCGCTCACAGATGGCTGCGGGGTTCCTCACCGCGCTCAGCCAGGGCAGTGTCGAGGTCCGCTCCGCCGGATCTGCGCCCGCCGACTCGATCAATCCAGCCGCGGTCGAGGCGATGGCTGAAGTCGGTATCGACATCTCGGCACAGTCACCCAAGGTCCTCACCCCCGACACCGTCGAATCCTCCGATGTGGTGATCACCATGGGCTGTGGCGATGCATGCCCAGTATTCCCCGGCGTCAGCTACCGCGACTGGGCCCTCGACGACCCCGCCGGCCAAGGCATCGACGCGGTCCGCCCGATCCGCGATCAGATCCGCGCACTGGTCGCGGACCTCCTCGACGAACTGCTCCCCGCTAACCAGCAGGTCGGCCAGTGAGCACACCACCGCAGGTGCTGTTCGTGTGCGTGTCCAACCGCGGCAAATCGGTGATGGCCGAACACCTCACACCGACCGGATCACCCCGTCCTCGGCCGGCACCAGCGCGAAAATCGGCGGCCAGGTCAACGAGCTGTCCGCCCAGGCGCTCGCCGAAGTCGGCGCCACCGTGGACGGGCATCAGCCGCGGCAACTCACCGACGAACTGATGCAAACTGCAGATCTCGTCGTGGTGGTCGGCACCGCCGACGTCACCCCACCCGACGGCGTCGCCCTCGAAGTGTGGAACACCGACGAACCCTCCGAACGGGGCATCGACGGTATCGAACGGATGCGACTAATCCGCGACGACATCACCAACCGGATCCGCGCCCTCGCCGACCGCATCGCGCGGTAGGCGAGAGCGCAAGCCACGACCCCTCAGCAGCAAGCAGTGCGCACCTCAGCCGGTTCGGCGGCGCTGCCACCGCAGCACACCGAACCCTGCTCGACGTCATCGTTGGCGTTCTGCTCCAACAGTTTCGGGCTGGTCCCGAACGTGTCGGAGTCGGCGAGCACGGTGTAGACCTCCCACTTCTCGTTCGCCGGTCCGGTCACCCAGACCTTGTCCTGCGTTGCGAAACAGCAGGTGGAGTTGATCTCCTCCTGGGTGAACAGGCCCTCCCCGGACAGCCTGGCGATCTCGGCGTGCACCTTCTCGCTCGATTCGACCTCGACGCCGAGGTGGTTGATCGTGCCGCCCTGGCCGGGGTTCTCTAGCAGCACCAGTTTCAGGGGCGGCTCGACGATCGCGAAGTTGGCGTATCCCGGCTTGCGTTTGGCCGGGGTGGTGTTGAACAGCTTGGAGTAGAACTCGATCGCGGTATCGAGATCATCGACGTTGAGCGCGAGCTGCATACGGGACATGACCATCACCTTCACCTGTGAGACATATATCGAACTACTGACACATGCAGGCTGCCACCTTTTCGACATATGTCAAGTAGGGGCGTACGATCTGGTCATGCCGAAGCCCTTGCCGATGGTCGACATCAGCGCCCCGATCTGCTGCGCACCGGTATCCGCGGCCCCGCTCGATGACGACACAGCCCTAGAAATCGCTCTGCGACTCAAGGCCCTGGCCGATCCGGTCCGGATCAAACTCGTCTCAATCCTGCTCGCCGACACCGGGAACGGGATCTGCACCTGCGACCTCGCGACCGCGGTCGGCCTCACCGAGGCCACCACGAGCCACCACCTGGGGCAGCTCCGCAAGGCCGGCATGGTCGCACCTGACCGACGAGGGATGAACGTCTACTACCGCGCACGGCCAGAGTCGTTGGAAGCGCTACGCAGCGTTCTCAGCGCCACCACAGGGTGCTGCTGAACCGTCGCAGGCGCGGTCAGTTGAGCACCTGCGTCAGGCTCCCCCTCGTCGGCAACCGCGCCACGCAACGCACATAGCGTTGCGTGGCGGACACCAATGAAAGTGTCACCACCTAGACCCCTCAAACTGTCACCGATGTCTTGATGCGAAAGTGTCACCGATGTCCTGCGAGATGACAGCCGGCAGGGCCAGTTGTCGGACCGGTATGCGAACATATGTTCTATGCGGATCGAGCGTCGGGAGCGGCATGGTGCGACGATCCTGCACGCCGATCTCGACTCCTTCTACGCCTCGGTCGAGCAACGCGACGACCCGACCCTGCGCGGACGCCCGGTGTTGGTCGGCGGGGGAGTCGTGCTGGCCGCGAGCTATGAGGCCAAGGCCCGGGGAGTGCGGTCGCCGATGCCCGGTCACGAGGCGCGCGCACTGTGTCCCGATGCCGTGGTGGTGCGGCCCCGGTTCGACGCCTACATGGAGGCCAGTCGCGAGGTCTTCGATATCTTCCACGACACCACTCCGGTGGTCGAAGGCATCTCCGTCGACGAGGCGTTCCTCGACGTCGGCGGCCTGGGTCGGATCAGCGGGTGCCCGCATGACATCGCCACGACGATCCGGGCTCGAGTGCGCGAGGAGGTCGGCCTGCCGATCACTGTGGGTGGCGCGCGCAGCAAATTCCTGGCGAAGGTCGCCAGTGCCGTCGGCAAGCCCGACGGTCTGCTGATCGTCGCGCCGGGCACCGAGCTGGCATTTCTCCACCCCCTGCCGGTGCGTCGGCTGTGGGGCGTCGGACCGGTGACCGAGGCCAAGCTGCACGACGCCGGTGTCGAGACCGTCGGCCAGCTCGCCGAGATGGGGGAGCGTTCGCTGCGCGCAGTCGTCGGGCCCGGAGCGGGCCGGCACCTGTTCGCCCTCTCGCTCGCGCAGGACCCGCGTCGGGTCGAGACCGGCAAGCGCCGATCGTCGATCGGATCGCAACGAGCACTGGGACGTCGACCCAAGTCCGAGGCCGACCTAGAGGCGACCATCACGGCCATCGTCGAACGGCTCGGCAAGCGACTCAGATCCGCCGAGAGGGTCTGTCGCACAATCGTTCTCCGGCTCCGCTTCGACGACTTCGCCCGCGCGACCAGGTCCCGAACGCTCCTCCGGCCGACCGACCGCACCGATATCATCATGGCGTCGGCCCGCGGACTCCTCGCCGACGCCATGCCGATCATCCGTGAGCGCGGCTGCACTCTCGTCGGATTGTCGCTGACCAATCTCGACGACCACGACAACATCCAGCTGACGCTGCCCTTCGACACCGATCACGCGGAGCAGCTCGACGCCACGATGGACCTGTTGCGCGACCGGTTCGGCCGGGACTCCGTCACACGAGCGGTGCTCATCGGCCGTCATCACGGCGACGACGCACCGATGCTCCCCGACTGACGGGATCTCGTAGAAGAGATGCGCGCCATATCCCCGTGCTCTCTACGGATCACCGGCCGAGCAAAAAGCGCAGAACGATACTTATGCGCTCAAGCGTGACTGTGTCGTCGACTGCCCCAACACTTCTGATGTGGCCACCGAAATGTGGTCGTCCTCACATCCACATCAGAATCGAGCTAGACAATGTTGGTAGCACTCGGCCTCGGAATGGTGGCCACCTTCATGGTCCTGATCATCACCAAACGGGCCACGCCCGTGGTGGCGCTGATCCTCGTCCCGGTCGCGTTCGGCCTGTTCGCGGGTGCCGGCCTCGACATCAGCGACATGATCACCGACGGCATCAAGGACCTCGCACCCACGGCGGCGATGCTGTTCTTCGCGATCATCTTCTTCGGGATCATGATCGACGTCGGTCTCTTCGACCCGGTGGTCCGCCTCGTCATCCGCGCCGTGCGCGACGACCCGGCCCGGCTCGTCGTCGGCACCGCGGTCCTCGCGATGGTCGTCTCGCTCGACGGTGACGGTTCGACGACCTTCATCATCACCACCGCCGCCCTGCTGCCGCTGTACGTGAAACTCGGTGTGAGCCCGGTGGTTCTGACCGTGGTCGCCGGCCTCGCCAACGGCACCATGAACATCCTCCCGTGGGGTGGCCCCACCGCCCGCGCCGCGAGTGCGCTCAAGATCGACACCAACGACGTCTTCGTCCCGATGATCCCCGCACTCGCCGCCGCGCTGGTCGTCGTACTTCTCTTCGCCTATCACCTGGGAGTCCTCGAACGCCGACGTATCGGCACCCTCGAGATGAAGGAATCGTTGTTGGCTCCGCGTGAAGAGGTGCTGGTCGCCGCCGGCACCGGCACCACCGTCCCGCCCACGCCGCCGCGGCGCAGTACCGGCGGATCGTCGGACATCGATTCGACGCCAACGGGTTCCGACGATCCGGAAGCCCAGGACCGCGACCAGTCGTTCTCCAGCGTCCTCGACCCCAATCGGGAAACCCTGCGGCCAAAGCTGTTGTGGGTCAACGCCGGACTCACCGTCGCGCTGCTGGCGATCCTCGGCGCCGACGTCCTCGCCATCCCCGTGCTGTTCATGGTCTTCGCCGGCATCGCCCTGGCCGTCAACTTCCCGCACGTCAAGCAGCAGCAGGCGGCCATCACCCGGCACAGCTCGAGCATCGTGTCGGTGGTCGCCATGGTCCTCGCCGCCGCGGTGTTGACCGGCGTCTTCAACGGCACCGGCATGGTCGACGCCATCGCCCACTGGCTCTCCGACGGCATCCCCGACTGGATGGGGCCGCACATGGCGATCGTCGTCGGCGTGCTGTCGATCCCGTTCACCTTCCTGATGAGCAACGACGCCTTCTACTACGGCGTGCTGCCGGTCCTGTCCGAGACCGCGACTCGCTACGGCATCGACCCCACCGAGATGGCCCGCGCATCCATCACCGGTCAGACGGTGCACATGCAGAGCCCGCTGGTCCCGGCGATCCTCCTGCTCGTCGCGCTCGCCGGTGTCACCCTCGCCGACCATCACAAGAAGGTGCTGTGGCGGGCGACGGTGGTCTCCCTGGTCATGCTCGGCGCGGGCGTGCTCGTCGGAGCCATCCCGTTCTGAGCGGATCGATGTCGGTGGCGGCGCTGGATTCACAGCCGCCACTAGGCTGACGTCATGCGTTTACGGACGCAGGTGCTGCTGTTGCAGCTCGCTGTCCTCGCGGTCAGCCTCGCGGTCGGGTTCGGTCTCGTCATCGCCGGGGCCGACGACCGTGTCCGCGACGAGTACGCACAGCGAGCCCTCGCCATCGCCCGGTCGGTGGCCGCCGACACCGACGTCCGCGCCGCGGTGGCGGCTCAACAGGGTCGAGCCGTGGAAGCGGACGATCTCGTCGACGGCCCGCTGCAACGCCAGGCGGCCGCGGTTCGGGAACGGACCGGCGCACTGTTCGTCGTCATCGGCAACGACCAGGGCATCCGACTCGCCCACCCTGAGGTCGCGGAACTGGCGAAACCGGTGTCGACCGACCCGTCGAAGGCGCTGGCCGGCTCCGACGACGTCGCGACCGACCGGGGCACCCTCGGCGAGTCCGTCCGGGCGAAGGTCCCGATCTTCGACCCCGGCGGTCGCATCGTCGGCTTCGTCAGCGTCGGCGTCTCGACGGAACGGCTCGCGAAGGAAACGCGCAGCGACATCATCGCCACGACGCTCCTCGCGCTGACCGCACTGGGCATCGGCGCACTCGGATCGGTCATGCTGGCCCGGCGCTGGCGCAAGCTCACCCTCGGTCTCGAGTCCGACGAGCTCGCCGAACTCGTCCGCGAACAGCGCGCTGTCCTGCACTCGATGGCCGACGGCGTGCTGGCCGTCGACGCCGACGGCATCGTCCGGGTCGTCAACGACAAGGCCCGCGCGCTCCTCGACATCGACGCTCCGGTGGGCACGAAGGCCGCCGACCTGGGACTCACCCCGCGCATCGCAGCCGTTCTGGCCACGCCCACCGACGAGCCCCTCGCCGCCACCGTCGGCGATCGCGTCGTCCTCGTCAGCTCCCACCGGGTCCACGCCGACGGCCGCGACCTCGGCATGGTCCTTTCGGTCATCGACCGCACCGACGTCGAAACGCTCAGCCGCGAAGTCGATTCCATCCGATCGATGGGCGCCGCTCTCCGCGCCCAACGGCACGAGACCGCCAACCGCATCCACGTTCTCGCCGGACTCCTTCGCCATGGCCACGCCGACGAAGCGCTCGGGTACCTCGAAGAACTCTCCGGCAGCGGCCCCGGCGGCGCGCTCCTCGCCGGGCTGGGCAACGTCCGCGAACCCCACCTCCACGCCTTTCTCGACGCCAAAGCCGCCCACGCGCGCGAACGTCGCGTCACGCTCCGCCTCGGCGACCAGACCTGGCTGCAGGGCACCCTCACCGAACCCGTCGTCGCCACCACCGTCGTCGGCAACCTCATCGACAATTCCATCGAGGCTGCATCTGGGACCGGTGCCGACGGGGTCGTCGAGGTCGAGCTGATCGCCGACGGCGACACCCTGTTCGTCGCGGTCGGCGACTCCGGCCCCGGCATCGCCTTCGACGATCCGGACAAGGTCTTCGACGAAGGGGCCACCACCAAACCCGGCGACCACGTGCCCGGTGGCCGGGGGATGGGCCTGTCCATCGCGCGTCAGGTCGCGCGTCGGATCGGTGGAGACCTGTGGGTCGCGGACCCCGGTGGCGACCGGTCCCCGACGCCGGAGCATGATCCGCCTGGCGCACTGTTCGTCGCCCGGCTCCCGGGCATCATCGCGCCCGGGCCCGACGAGGAGGTGGCGCCGCAGTGAGTGAGGAGCTGGGTGTCCTCATCGTCGACGACGACTTCCGCGTCGCCGCACTGCATTCGACGATCGTCGATGCCGTGCGCGGCTTCAGCGTCCGCGCGCGGGTCGGCAGCGTCGCCGAGGCTCGTCGGGCGTTCGTCGACCACCCCGACATCGACCTCGCACTCCTCGACGTCTACCTCCCCGACGGCTCCGGCATCGACCTGGTCGCCGAACTCGACTGCGACTGCTTCATCGTCGGCGCCGAGACCGACGCGGCCGCCGTCCGCACCGCGATGCGCGCCGGCGCGCTGGCCTACCTGATCAAACCCTTCGACGACGCCGATCTCGCCCGTCGTCTTGCCGGTTACGCGCAGTACCGGCGCGCGCTCAGCGGTGAGAACGTCGACCAACACGCGGTCGACGCCGCGCTGTCCGCGCTGCGGTTCGGCACCCGCGCGGCGGAGCGGTCGGAATCGGGATCTCCCACCGAGCAACGCATCCTCGACCTGTTCGTCGATCCCGACACCGCCCTGTTCGCCGACGACGTGTCCCGGGAGGTGGGGATCGCGGCACCGACAGCCCGGCGACACCTGGCCAACCTCGTTGCCGCCGGCCGTCTCCGGATGTCGCTGCAGTACGGAACCACCGGCCGACCCCGGCAGGAGTACCGCCGTCGGTAAATCGTGACCTGATAATCCTGCGGGCGGGGTACGCCGCGACCCTTGCGCACTAGAGTGTCAACCCATGACGACGCAAGTAGACGCCACCAATCCCGATCTGGTGACGGTCGGTGTGCCGACGCATTGGTACAACCTCGCCGCCGAGCTCGAGACACCGATTCCCCCGCACCTGCACCCCGGCACCAAGGAACCCGTCGGCCCGGAGGACCTCGCCGCCCTGTTCCCCAGCGGGCTCATCGCGCAGGAGGTCTCCAGCGAGACCTACATCGAGATCCCCGAACCGGTCCGCGAGATCTACAAGATGTGGCGACCGTCGCCGCTGATCCGTGCCCGCCGCTTCGAGGAGGCGCTCAACACCAACGCGCGCATCTACGTCAAGTACGAGGGCGTCAGCCCGGTCGGCAGCCACAAGACCAACTCCGCTGTCGCGCAGGCCTATTACAACAGCATCGACGGCGTCACCAAGCTGACGACCGAGACCGGCGCGGGCCAGTGGGGCAGCGCGCTCGCCTTCGCCGGTGCGCAGTTCGGGATCGACGTCGAGGTCTGGCAGGTCCGCGCCTCGTACAGCTCGAAGCCATACCGCGGCTTCCTGATCCGCACCTACGGCGGCACCATCCACCCGAGCCCCTCGGACCTCACCGAGTCGGGCCGGGCCATGCTCGCCAAGGACCCGGACACCACCGGCAGCCTAGGAATGGCCGTCAGCGAGGCCGTCGAGGTGGCCGCTTCGAACGCCGACACCCGCTACGCCCTGGGCAGCGTGCTCAACCATGTGGTGCTGCACCAGAGCGTCATCGGCCAGGAGGCCGTCGACCAGCTCAACGCCGTCGAACCCGGCGGTGCCGACATCGTCTTCGGCTGCGCCGGTGGCGGTTCGAACCTTGCCGGGCTCTCGTTTCCGTTCCTGCGGGAGAAGCTGCACGGCCGGTCCGACCCGCGCGTGGTCGCCGCCGAACCGGCCGCCTGCCCATCGATCACCCAGGGCGAGTACCGCTACGACCACGGTGACGTCGCCGGTCTCACCCCGCTGCTCAAGATGCACACGCTGGGAATGGATTTCGTTCCGGACCCGATCCACGCCGGTGGCCTGCGCTACCACGGCATGGCGCCGGCGCTGAGCCACACCGTCGAACTCGGGCTCGTCGAGGGTGTGGCCATCAGCCAGCATGACGCGTTCGCCGCGGGCGTGCAGTTTGCTCGCACGCAGGGCATCGTCCCCGCTCCGGAGTCGACGCACGCCATCGCCGCGTGTGCCGCGGCCGTCGCCGACAGTGACAAGGAGCAGGTCGTGGTCATCGGGCTGTCGGGGCACGGCCAGCTCGATCTGCCCGCCTACGCAGAGTTCCTCGACGGCAACTTCTGAGCATGACCCCGGCGATGCGGACAGTCGGTGTCGACCTGTCCGCATCGCCGGTCAAGACCGCGGTCGCGGTCGTCGACTGGTTCGACGACCGGGCCGAGTTGGCGGACCTCGTTGTCGGAGCCGACGACGCCGAGATCCGATCCCTCGCCGACGGTGCGACGCGCATCGGCATCGACTCACCCTTTGGCTGGCCCGACGACTTCGTGGATTTCGTAGTCGCACATCATCGTGACGGCCTGAGCCCTGGTCGTCGGCTCGACGACATCGCGAATCGACGTCCGCTGGCGCTGCGTCGTACCGACGTGTGGATCGCCGAGTCCGGCCTCGGCCGACCGCTCAGTGTGTCGGCCGATCAGATCGCCCACGTCGCCTTTCGCTGCGCGGGTCTCCTCGGCGACCTGGGCGTCGACGACCGCGTCGACGGTTGGGCCGTCGAGGCCTATCCCGCCGGAGCACTGAAACACTGGGGCCTCACCTCACGTGGCTACAAGCGCGCCACCAATCGAGCTGTACTTTCCGAGCTCGTCGAAGCGCTCCAGGCCGCGGCGCCGTGGCTGGTCCTCGGCGACCGGGTCGGCCGGATGCGCAGCGACGACGACGCCTTCGATGCCGTCATCACCGCGCTGATCGCCCGTGCCGCGGAGTTGGGACGCACGACGCTGCCCTCCGAGGGTGACCGGTCAGTCGCGGTGCGGGAGGGCTGGATCCACGTCCCCGACTGCGAGCTGCACGAACTCGGCCCCGTCGCTGGTTGAGTAGGTGAGGAGCCTGCGACGAGCCGTATCGAAACCACCCTCACCTCAACGACTTCCGCATCACCACCCGTGGGAACCCGTTCAGTACCGAGGTCGTGTCGGCGGCCTTGGTGAAGCCCGCCTTCTCGAACAGTCCGCGGGTGCCGACGTACGCCATGGTGAGATCGACTTTCTCGCCACGGTTGTCGACTGGGTACCCCTCGATGGCCGGCGCCCCGTTGGACCTCGCGAACTCGACCGCGCCGTCGAGGAGCGCATGTGAGATCCCCTGCTTGCGGTGGCCGGGTCGGACCCGGATGCACCAGACCGACCACACGGGGAGATCGTCGACGTGCGGGATCTTGCGATTGGTTGCGAAGGTCGTGTCCGCGCGCGGTGACACGGCAGCCCAGCCGACCACGTCGTCGCCGTCGTTCGTGGTCTCGTAGGCCAGGACTCCGAGCGGAATCCCGCTGTCGCACAACTCCTTCACGTACTCGCCGCGCTGCTCGCGGACCAGTGCCTGATTCTGCTTGCTCGGGATGCGGTAGCTGAGGCACCAGCACACGTTGGAGGTCGGCTTCTTGGGGCCGAGGATCGTCGCCATGTCGGCGAAGTTCGTCGCGGGCCGGACGTCGATCGTCATGCGTCCCAGCATCACAACCGGCGCGGACCTGGCGCAAGGGCCAGATCGTGTCCGCGATCAGCGCTGGATGCGGGGAACCGACCGGTAGACCGTGCGGAACCAGATGGTGGTGAGGATGTCGATGGCGGTGTCGTCGTCGGGGATCGACCCGACCACGCCTCCGCGGACGGCGAGCCAAGACCAGCAGGAGGATTCGAGCGTGTTCACCAACGCCGACGCGAGCGGTTCGAGGGGGAGGCCGACTTCGTACCCGGCGCGTTCCGCGCTGCGCAATCCCGCCAGAACCTGTTTGATCCCCGACGCCCGGTTGGCGTGCCAGCGGTCCCGGAACTCGTCGTCGAGCATGGACATCTGGAACAGGCCGATGATCTCGGGCAGGTACTTCTTGTAGGTGGTCCAGTAGGCGGTGACCGCGGCGCGCACTCCGGCTTCGGGATCGCTGTGGCGTGTTGCGAGGGACCCCTCGACCACCTCGTCGCTGAACTGGTCGAGTAGCGCTTCGAGGAGCTGATCTTTGTTGTCGTAGTAGTTGTAGAACGAGCCGGTGGAGCGTCCCGCGGCCTCCGCGATGTCGGAGATCTTGGTGTTCAGGTAGCCCTTGTCGGCGAAGCACCGGCGTGCCGCGTCGAGAAACGCGGCCTCGGTCTGACGTCCCTTGTTCGTCGGCGGCACCCGAGCACTCCTTCCGGGGACTGATCGATATATCGAACCACGCGTTCACATTGGTCGGAGAAGGTCCGGTCGAATGGTGTGGTCCTTGTCATATTCTGAACCTGAATCTAGCATCAGAAAAGTCGAACGGGAACCACCGGTGTTCCCGCGTAACCGATCGCGCCTGCTCGTCTCTCACGAACACTCACACAGGAGTCAGCCAGTGGAATCGTTCATCCAGCACCGGAAAGGTCGCACGCCGCGACAGGTCCACCGCGACGTCGAGGATCTCAAGGACGACGAGCTCGGGCGGTACGGGTTCACCGGCCGCACGGCACACCTCTACCGGCGCAATGACCCGACCCAGTTCCGCGCGGTCGGAACCCACACCGGCGTCGACCGCTTCGTCACCGAGCTGACCCCGACCGATCAGATCGACCCGTCGGGTGAGCCGCTGCTGATGTTCTACAACGACGACTGCCGCATCTCGCTGAGTCGCCGCGGCGAGGCCGCACCGTTCTGGTTCCGTCCGGTCGACGGCGACGAACTGGTCTTCGTCCACGAGGGCACCGGCTACTTCGAGACCGAGTTCGGCCGGTTGCCCTACCGCCCGGGGGATTACGTGTACATCCCCAAGGGGTGCACGTACCGCCAGATCCCCGACGACCAGTCGCTGCTGCTGATCATCGAGGCGGTCGACGAGTACCGGGTCCCGGAGCCGGGCGTTCTCGGACGGTTCTTCCCGTTCGATTCGTCGCTGGTCGCCGTTCCGGAAGCCGAGGTCTTCGAGGGTGACGGACGCGAGGAGTACGAGGTCCGCTTCCGTCAGCGCGAGGGACAGACCACGCTGTTCTATCCCTTCCACCCGCTCGACGTCGAGGGCTGGCGCGGGGATCTGTTTCCATTCACCTTCAACATCGAGGACTACGACGTCATCACCTCGGAGTCGGTGCACCTGCCGCCGACGGTGCACCTCTTCATGCAGGCCACCGGCGTGTACGTGATGAACTTCCTGCCGCGGCCGGCCGAGGCCCGCAAGGGTGCCGAGCGACTGCCCTGGTACCACCGCAACACCGACTTCGACGAGATCGCGTTCTTCCACGGCGGCAGCCTGTTCGGCGCCGGCATGCCGCCGGGATTCGTCTCGCATGCGCCGCAGGGCATCCACCACGGCATCCCCGAACGTGCCCGCGAGCGGTCGCGCCGCAAGTTCGACGAGTTCGACCGCGTGGAGTGGAAGGTCATCGCGATCGACACGCGTCGTCGTCTCATCGCGACCCCCGTCATGACCGAGTCGGCGCAGGCCGAGGTCCAGGAAGAGGCACAGGTATGACGTCGCCGAACACGTTGCCGCGCCACGAATACGAGCGCATTCCCTACCTCGTCGTCTTCGACGACACGTCGGCGTACAAAGACACCTATGGCGGTGTCACCGAGAGCGTCGTCCTGGAGAGCTACCTCCTCAAGCCGGTCGGCGTGCCGTCGAAGAACGTCATCATCTTCATGCACCCGATCGGCGGTGGTGCCTACCTGCCGATGACCAACGCGCTGGCCCGCGCCGGGCATCACGTCATCTACTGCAACAGCCGGTATCGCGGCGTCGACAGTGCGCTGATCATGGAGAAGGTCGTCCAGGATCTCGGCGCCTGCGTGAAGGACGCCAAGGAGCGCCTCGGCTACGAGAAGGTGATCCTGGCCGGCTGGAGTGGTGGCGGTGCGCTGTCGCTGTACTACCAGCAGCAGGCCCAGCATGCGACGGTCACCGAGACCCCGGCGGGCGAACCGCCAGACCTCACCCGGCTCGACCTCCCGGCCGCGGACGGCATGATGCTCCTCGCCGCCCACGTGTCGCGGCACGGGACGCTGACCGAGTGGATGGACCCCTCGATCCTCGACGAAACCGACCCGGAGAAGCGCGATCCCGAGCTCGATCTCTACAACCCGGCCAACCCGAACCAGCCGCCGTACACCGCGGAGTTCCTGGAGCGGTACCGAGCAGCGCAGATCGACCGCAACCGCCGGATCACCGCGTGGGTGAAGGAACAACTCGCCGACCTTCGCGGCCGTGGCGAGCCGCTGATGGAACGCGGTTTCATCGTCCACGGCACCATGGCCGACCCCCGGTGGCTGGACCTGTCCGTCGACCCGAGCGACCGCAAACTGGGCTGCTACCTGGGTGATCCGCGCATCGTCAACATGGGTCCGGTCGGCCTGGCGCGCTTCACGACGCTGCGAAGCTGGTTGTCGCAGTGGAGTTATGACGACGCCCACGGCGACGGTCCGCGCTGCGCCGCCGATCTCGAGGTCCCGACCCTCGTCATCGGCAACTCGGCCGACAACGCGTGCACGCCCAGTCACACCCACCGACTGTTCGACGCCGTCGGACACCCCGACAAGACGCTGCACACCATTACCGGTGCGACGCACTACTATTCGGGGCGCGAACAGATCCCGCACCTCAAGGAGGCGGTCGGCATCATCACGGGCTGGATGGGTGAGCGGGGTTGGGCCAACTGATCACCGGGTTCTCTGAGATCCGCCCTGAAATGCGCCCCTGAGTTCCGCCCCCGGAATGCGCCCTCCGTAGCGCCGCCGGCGACATAGTGTCATCGAGTCGGTTGTGGAAGGTCTATTCCAGGGGCGGTTTCCAGCGGAGTTATCCACAGCCCCGGGACGCCACGCTCGATCGAGTCCCCAGCACCTGACACTGAAGCGATGGACTACGACCAGCTCATCGAGCGCTTCGGGGGTGTGGTGTCGACCCGCCAGCTGCTCGAATCCGGAGAGACCACGCCGGATATTCGACGCGCCGTCGAAACCGGTGCGATCCAACGGATTCGGCACGGATGGTTTCGGGTTCCCGATGCCGACCCCGACGTGGTTGCGGCGGTGGCCGACCACGCCATCGTGTCGTGCGCGAGTGCGCTGCTCCGCCACGGATTGTGGATTCCCGACCATCCCGTCGAGTCCCATGCGCGCGTGACGCGGTACGAACGACGTCGGTCCCCCGACCGTTGCCGATGCCACGGCCGCCCGACTCCGGCTCTGGCCGCCGTCGACGATGTCGCGACCGCTCTGCAGTACGCCGCACGGTGCTTCGACGAGGAGGGCTTCGTCATCCTGTGTGACTCCGCACTACATCACGGCAAGCTGACCCACGACGATCTCCGTTCCGAGTTCCGACTCGCCCCACTCGCGATCAAGAACGCAATAGGGAGGTGCAACCGGCTAGCGGCGTCGGGAACCGAGACTGCGGCACGCCTGAGGCTGAGGAGTGCCGGGCTACGCGTCGAGGTGCAGCATCACGTGCCCGGGGTGGGTTGGATCGACCTGCTCGTCGGTGAGCGGCTCGCGATCGAACTCGACAGCCGGGCCCACCACACCGGCGAGGAGGACTACGAAAGCGACCGCGTCAGGTCCCGCAAGCTCATCCCGCTGGGCTATCTACCGATGCGACTCACCTACGCGCAGGTGTTCAGCCACTGGGAGGCCACGTACGCCGACATCGCGGCCGGGGTCCGGAAGGGGTACCACCGCAACCGCGCCGCCGCCGGAAACCGCCCCCGAAATCGACCCCTGATCTCCACCCTCCACAGCCCGCCCGACGACACTATGTCGCCGCCGGCACCGCCACCGAGGGTGCTTTCCAGGGGCGCTTTTCGGTGCGGGCCGCCGGGCATGACCCGCAAGCCCTCAGCCGAGCAGCTTCTTCTGCACCTTGCCCATGGCGTTGCGAGGGAGTGAGTCGACGAACCGGATCTCACGGGGGCGTTTGTGGTTCGACAGTTCGCCGGCGACGAACTCGATGAGCTCGGTGTCGTCGACCTCGTCGGCCACCACATACGCGACTATGCGCTGGCCGAGGTAGTCGTCGGGGACGCCGATCACCGCGGTTTCACGTACGGCCGGGTGCGCGAGGAGCACGGTCTCGATCTCCCCGGCGCCGATGCGGAAGCCGCCGGACTTGATGAGGTCGGTGGACCGGCGTCCGACGATGCGGTGCATGCCGTCCGGGTCGATGACGGCGACGTCGCCGGTGGCGAAGAAGCCGTCGTCGAGCCAGGATTCGGCGGTCGCGTCGGGTCGGTTGAGGTAGCCCGACGCCATCATCGGTCCGCGGACGTGGAGGTCGCCGACGGATTCGCCGTCGTGGGGCACGTCGGCGTCGCCCTCGCGAAGGCGAGTCTCGACTCCCGCGAGGGGAAGTCCGACCCAGCCCGGGCGACGCTCGCCGTCGACCCGGGTGCTGACGGTGATCAGGGTTTCGGTCATGCCGTAACGTTCGACGATCTCGTGACCGGTGAGTTCGCGGACACGGTCGAAGACGGGAACCGGCAGTGGGGCACTGCCGGACACGAGAATGCGTGCGCTGGAGTGCGTTCGGGCGGCTTCGGGATCGGCGCCGACGCGACTCCACACGGTGGGGACCCCGAAGAACATCGACGCACCGGCTTCGGCGGCGGAGGCATATCCCGCCGCGGTCGGCTTCTCGGTGTGGATCAACCGGCCGCCTCGGCGGAGCGGCCCGAGGACGCCGAGGATGAGCCCGTGGACGTGGAAGAGCGGAAGGCCGTGCGCGAGTGTGTCATCGGCGGTCCACAGCCAGGCGTCGGCGAGTGCGTCGAGCCCCTCGGCAATGGCCTGACGGGTGATCGGCACGCCTTTCGGGAGGCCGGTGGTGCCGGAGGTGTAGAGGATCAGCGCGGTCGAATCGGCGTGGGGTTCGGGGTGCCGATGCCATGACTTCGCGTAGCGACGAACCGGGACCACCGGCAGCGTAGAGTCCGCGGGTCCTTGTCCCAGCCAGGCCTGCGCGCCGGAATCGGCCAGGGTGTGGGCGAATTCGCGCGGACCGGAGTCGGGCGGCACCGGGACCACCGGCACGCCGGCGATCAGACCACCGACCACCGCGAGAACGGTCTCGACCGTCGGCTGCGCCAGGACCGCGACGGTGCGCGCACCGGCGATCCGTTCCGCCACAGCGGTGGCGGCACCGACCAGGTCCTCCCGCGACAGACGATCCTCGCCTATCCGGATGACTTCGGGATCGTCCGGGGCAGTGGGGGTCAAGGTCGGCAGGAGCACTCTCTCACTGTGCCACGATCGCCGCGTCGTGCCGTGGACCCGACGTGACCTACGTCGTGTCATCGGGCGTGTGCGAGAGCCTCGGCCCGCTCCTTGATCCCGTGGAGCATCTTGCGTTCCATGATCAGCGACCCGGGTTCCATCGGGATCATCGCCAGCTTCTTGCCCAGCCCGGGCAGCCGGAACCGGTTCCGGCTGATCAGGCGCGTCGAGTCGCCGTCCGGGATCAGCGTGAACGACCACACCCAGTCACCGTCGGGGGTCCGGGTGACGAAGGCGTGGTCGGGGTCGGCGATCTCGATGCGGGAGGCCTCGGGCCCGACGCCGATGGTCTCGCCGACGGTCGGATGCGCGAACTCCTCGAGCACCCGGTCGGTGCTGTGCATGTCGAGCCCGAGCAGGTTCTCGATCCAGTCGTAGGTGTACGCCCCGCCCCGCGGGGACGGGCCCATCTGGGCCAGCCACGGATAGATCGCCTCGGGCGGTGCGTCGATCGTGATCGCCCGTGTGGCCACCCCGTCGGCGTCGGGCAGCAGCTCGTCGCCCGGGAGTGCTGCGGTGACCTCCTCGGTCGTCGCTCCCCAGGTCATCACCCACGGCCGAACCCAGACCTGGTACGCGACGCAGCCGGCGGCAGCGGCCAGCACACCGGCGATGATCGGACCGCTCCTCCTCATTTCCGATCCCGGTTCGACGCGGCGGTCAGCGGGCGAGTCGGATAGGGGGCGTCGGGTGGAGGTGGCGGATGACGCGCCAGCGCGCGCCGCCACAGGACGGCCAGAGAGATCTCGACGATCCCGACGACGACGATGACCGGTTGCAGGAAGAAGAAGACTTGGAGCAGCGCGATCTGGATGCCGATCCAGGCCACCAACGACGCGCCACTCAACAGACCCCCGAGGATGCCGATCCGGGCGTCGGCCGGCAGGAGGACGATGGCCACTGCGGCGAGCGCATGTGGCACGCCGATCGCCGCGACGAGGACGAGGCCGGGGCCGGTCCAGGTGTCGAACGGTGTGTTGTGCAGCCACTCCCTAGGCATCTGCCACCGGTCGTCGGCGAGCGCCAGACCACCGTCGACCGCCTGATAGGCGACGAGCATCTCGACGACAGCCAACAGTGCTGCGGCCCAGGTACGTCGGTATCGGGCAGCCAGGGTGAGTGGGCGGCGGAGGCCCGGTGTCGACCTCATACGTCCAGTCTGCGCGCCCGACAACGCGGCGTCGTGAGTACTAGGTCCCTGACCAGGACATTCTCAGGGGCGAACCCAGCCGTCGGCCATGAACTCGAGGAGGAGCTGGGCCTTGTTGCCGATGGGCCGGCCGGCTTCCTCGTATCGACGCACGACGCGGCGGTAGTGCTCGCGGACCGTGCTCTCCGCGATCTGGTGTGCCTGCGAAGTCTCGCGGAGTGTGGCGCCGAGGGTGTAGGTCTGCAGGATCTCGCGCTCGCGTTCGGTCACCCGCACGCGGTCGGCGGGCGCGTGCGGAGTCGACTGCTGATCGGGCGGGCCGACGATCGCGGCAAGGGCCTGACGCAATGCGGATTCGGCGCCCGGCGAACGGGGTGAGATGCGGATGTGGTCGCGGGAGGCGATCCCGTCGCCGAGGAAGACGACGCGCACATTGCGCAGCATCGACGCACGCCGGACCTTAGCGAGCGAGCCGGGCGACCTGACCAGGAGGACGGCGGGATTGCGCAGGGAGGGAATCTGCCCAGGCTCGACCAGGGTGGCGCCGTAGCCGGCCCCCTCGATGAGGGCCACCAGTGCGGCGTCGAACAGATCGCCTTCGGCGACCACGACGGCGAGGCGTCTCAGATGGGAGTGGGGCTGCGACCCGGCGGATTGCGGGACGGTCCGGCCGACCGAATTGAGTCGGGACACGTTGGGCTGCGGGTTTGTCTCGTGCTGGCGGTGAAGTTCATCCAGAGGGGCTGACATCGGTACCGTCCTTCTGTAGACAGAATCCTGCTGCCGGCCCCGCGTGCCGCCGATTCTCTCGACCCGGCGGCATGATGGGAGCCGTGATCGACCTTGCTCGCGATCGGTTGGCAGGCGGAGAGATGAACTGCTCTCAACGTCTACTTCTCTAGAGTTACGAACATTTGTCGATAAGTCATGGCCTTTACGGCTTGATTGATAAGTAATCGAGTCATAATTGGCTCGAATGACTCCAATCAATGCGTGATCACGCACGAATGGTCGGTATCGGGCAAAATCATGCACGTGCCGAACCGTCTGCGCGTGCTGGTTGCCTCCCCGCTCGGCCACGTCGTCGCCGGCCCTCTCCAAGGCGCGCTCGAGCACGCCGTCGTCACGGTGGCTACGAGCGATGACGAGTTCACCCGCTCGGTTGCCGGCCACGTCCGGTTCGACGTCGTGATCGCGGACCTCATCTGGAACCGTCCCGACTTGGAATGGCGCTTCGACGGCCTCGACGCCATCGACGCCCTCGACAAACACGATCGTCAGGCGCCGGTCATCCTCGCGACCCAGGGGCACGGACTCGAGTTCGATCATCTCGATGAGGCGCGCTTGCGCGACGAGGTCGCCGGCGTCATCGCCAAGTCCGACGGATTCGCGACGCTCATGAGTGCGGTGCGCGCGGTGGCGCTCGGTCAGGGTCTCGGGGAGAAACCGCGGCCCTCGCGCAGGAGGCCTTTGTACGAGTTGTTCACGGGGCAGCGGGGTCATACCGCGGGACGTCTGGCGGGCGCGATCGCCTCCGGCAACGCGTCCGATGGTGCGAGCCTGGCCCGCGCGGCCAAGGTCTCACCCAACACGGCCAACAAGGTGACGAGTCACTACCTCGGTCCGATCATCTGTGAGCGCGGCGAGGAACCGCCGTCCTCACCGATGACGCAGGCGGCTGTCTACCGGTGGTGCGGTCTGCACGCGCGGTACCTGATCAGCTGGTGCCGCCGGCACGGACACTCGGACGTGCTGGGTCCGATGCCGGTTTGACCGAACAACGGTCGTGGAACCACTCGAGGATCTCCACACCGGCGAGAGCGCCGGTTTCGGTGGTGACGGTGAGCCCGGGCGTCGTCCACTCGAGCAGCTCGAGTTCGCCGTGGCGCGGCCGGATCGCGTGGTCGGCGAACTCGAGAAGGTCGGCGTCGAGCCACCCGTCCCCGGCCGCGTACAGCTCCGCGTCCGTTGCGATCGCGCCGTCGTCGACAAGGCGCCGGCGCACCTCGGCGATCGCCGCGGACTTGGTGACCGACCGGGGCGTCGCGTAGATCTTGCGACCCTGTTGCGAAGCCGTCCACCCGTGCGCCGCGCACCAGTCCTGCCAGGCAGTCAGGAATTCTCTCGGCTGGGCCGCCGGTTCGACGACGAGGTAGCAGAACAGGTCGTCGGCGACGCGCAGCGACTTCACCCAGGAATCGTCGACGCGGGTTCGGAGTTCGGTCAGTACCTCGTCGAGTGCTGCACCGGAATCGGCGACTGCACGCTCGACCCGGTGACGCCATTCCGGGTCGTCGGTTCCGTCGACGATAATCCGCCCGCCGTTGCTCGCCACGGCATACCGAAACGGCCCGCCGGGCAGCGCGATTCGCTCGTACTGCGCGGGCGTCCGGGTCGTCGTCGGGATCACCGGCACCCGGTCGGCGAGGCGGGAGAGGAGTTCGACGGCGGTCGTCGTCATGTACGACAGCGGGGCGTCGCGGTAGATCTCGACGCAGACGGTGTCGAGGGTCGCGAACTGTGCCTCGCCCATCGCCGGCCGCGAGTAGATCATCGTCCGGTCGAGGTCGGTGGCGACCAGAACGCTCACGCGTCCTCCTTGATCAATCCGACACACGAGTAGGCAAGACCGGGCGAGATTTCCACCGGCACTCCGCGTTCGGCGGCGAGCAACCGGATGTGGCGGTGTTCGGGCAGGTTGTCGGCCCGGACCAGGACCCGCCACGGCACCCGTCGCAGCAGCACCCGGGTCGTCTCGCCGACGCCGGGCTTGACCAGGTTGATCGACGACAGTCCGTAGTCGAGCTGGATCTGCTCGACCGAACGCCAGCCCGACCAGGTCGGTGTCCGTTCCTCCGGGGACAGGGCGGCGAGCGTGGCGGCGACGCGGTCGGCGACGGCGGGGAACTCGGCGCTCACCGCGTCGAGAAGCCGGCCGGAGACGTCGAACTCGGCCAGATGTCGATAGAACTTGGCGCCGTGGAACTCTCCCGGCCCGATGTGGTCGGCGTTGAGGACCGTACGCGACACCAGTCCTGACACGGTGGAGTTCAGGCATGCCGACGCGATGAGGAAGTCGTCGCGTGTGCCGAACAGGGTGGTGCAGGACCCGGGGTCGGCGAGTACCGCCAGCTCGTCGTGCAGGGCCGGGCGATCGGGCAGCTGTGCGTAGTCGGCCAGCGCCGCGGTGAGTTCGCGCTGGATCGCACCCTTGCCGGTCCAGCCGTCGACGAAGACGACCGATTCGGCGGGGTGACGTTCGACGATGTAATCCAGTGCGGCCTTGTCGATCCCGCGGTCGCGCACGATGGAGATCGTGTAATGCGGGGGCTCGATACCGTGGACGGACTGGATCCAGCGGCGGATCAGGATTCCGACGGGTGTCCCGGCTCGCGCGAGCGACACGAGCGTCGGGGATGAACTCCGTTCGGCGAGAATCAGTTCGGAGACGACGCCGACCGCCACGGCGAGTCGTTGCGCCGACGACTCCAGCGTCGCATGGAAGAGGTCCTGATATTCGCGACCCGGTTGGTACTCGATCGGCAGGGACTCGGCGTAGTGCGCCTTGCCCGACTGGATTCGGCGTTCCCGCTCGTGCAGGTCGCCCTCGAGTGCGATGTCGGAGAGATCCTTGAGCAGCCACGTCACCTCGTCGGGTGCATAGGAGCCGAAGTCGGGACCGCGGAGCGGAGGTGTGGACGTCACGGGTTGACCGCCTGTCGTGATGCGCGGAGTTCCGCCTGGTCGGTTGCCGGGAGGATCGCCAGTGTGACGGGATGGCCGGCGGCGGTGAGGACGTCCAGGAGGCCGCCGGGGGCGCGCAGATCGGGAGTGTCTGCCGGGGTGTCGACCACGACGACGACTTGCGGATCGGGCAGGGCGTCCGACGAGACGTTGTAGATGTAGCGCGGTGTCTCGGGATCGGATTCGGGTGCGAGGAAACGGAATCCCCGCCGCAGCGGGTAACCGGGCACGTCGTGGACCTGTGCAGGCGACCGGGTGGTCGTCTGGTAACCGGTGACGAAGCCGCGCTGCTCGAGGCGCTCGGCGATGCACAGCGGCGCGTACATCAGCTCCTCGTGTCCGACCACGACGACCGGCCGGTGCGCATCGAGACGCTCAGCGATGGTTGCGGCGGCGGCTTCGGTTGCCTCTCGGAACGGCCCCGCATCGGATCGTTCGAAACCGTGACGGCCACCGTCGGGTGTCCCCACCGGCCAGTCGAGGTCGAGCGTGGTGACGTCCGTGCGTTTGCGCGCAACGGGATTGAGCGTGCCTGATGTCAGACCCCACACGTCGTCGAGCAGAGTGGATGGCAGCGTGACCGAGCCGTGAGCCAGTGCGACGTAGGAGACCTCCACGCCGAGGTCGGCGGCCGCCTTCGCGCATTCGGCCCGCTGGTCGGGGCTGCGCATGTCGACGAGCGAGGCGACGACGAACCGTGTGCGCGGACGCGTCGCGACGATCGTCTCGATCGCGCCCAGTGCCGTGGTGCCGGTGGAGATCTCGTCGTCGACGAGGATCAGCGTCTCGTCCGGTGCGGCAGCGTCGAGGAAGCCCGGATCGCTCGGTTGCAGCAGGTGGGTCGTGGCGTGGGAATGACCCTCTTCGAAGGTCCCCGACACGACCACGCCGGGCAGCTGGCGTCGCGTCGAATGCAGGTAACGGGATGCGGAGATCCGCTGGGCGACACAGTGGCCGAGGCCGGTCGCGGTCTCGGCGAAACCGAACACGATGGAGTTGCGCGCGGCGTCGGCGCCGATCTGCTCGATGATCGCCGCCCCGAGGTCGTCGGCCGCACCGCGAACGATGTGAGGGGGCGTGGGGATGTGCTTGCCGAGCACGGTCGAGACCAGTAGGTGGGCGCGCCGTTTGTTATGTCGCAGACCGAGGACGACGAGGTCGCGCAGATGGTGCCCGGCATACCCGGTGCCCTCGGACGCGACCTGCACGCCGAAGCGGGTGGTGACCCAGTCCGGTTCGCGGTCGGACGGCTCGTGGTTCACTGCGTTCACCGGGCCGCCGGTCCCGGAGCGGCGAGGGCGGTCAGGAGATCGACGAAACCGATGCCCTGGCGGGTCACGCCGAAAGCGGCGGCCCGGTCGATCACGCGCAGCGCCCAATTGCGATGTGGTTTCAGCTCGTTCATCTTGTTCCGGTACGAGGATGCCCGGACACCGCCGGCTTCACCGGCGAGGATGTCGAGCGCGTCGTGATACTCCTCGTGGGTCACCGCGGACAGCGCGTGTACGGCAGCGACGTGGGCCGGATGGATCACCGTCTTGCCGTGGAGTCCGTTGGCGCGGTCGAGTGAGATCTCGCGCAACAGGCCGTCCATGTCCCGGCTGACCAGTTGCTGCCGGAAGTAGACCGCGTCGTTCTCGCGAAAAGGCGTGTGCCGCAACATCGGCTGGAACATACGCTCGTGATCGGCGAAGTACTCCCACACCGGACCGGTCACGATGAAGCCGGATTCGTCGGTGCGCCCGAGATGATTGACGATGCCGGCGATCACGTCGGAGGCCACCCGGACGTCGTAGATCGTGAGGTCGCGGTCGCGACGGATGCCGAAGTAACCGCAGATGTCGGTGGCCCCGATACGAACCGCGAGGACGTTGGCGCGATGCGCGCTGAGGTGTGCGGCCAGGGCGGTGAGTTCGTCGTCGCGTGTCTCGCGGTGGACCACCGCGGCGGACTCCAGAACCGGCATGACCCAAAGGTGTTGTCCCAGCAGCTCGCTCGCCCGAACCACGGCGGAAAGTGCCCCTTCGGCGTTGGCGGAGTCGAACTTCGGGATGACGAAACCGGTGAGGGCGGACGGAGTGTTCGAGGCCGAGGGGGGCACGAGGGCCCTTGCGATGCGCAGGATGCGGTCGGCCGATCGCGGACGGACGAAGAGGAGCATAGGCGCGCCGGGGTTCTCCGCGATGTCGCGCAGTGCGGCGACCGCGTGGTCGATGGCATCCGCTTCCTCGTGATCGGCGACTGCGTCCTCGAGGTCGATGACCATCGAGATCACGCCCTCGGCCCGCCGCTTGCGGATGACCTCGGCGAGATCGGGGCGGGTGGCGGGCACGTAGAGGGTGGCACCGAGCGCGATCGCCAATCTCTGTGCGGGCCAGGTGCGATCGATCGGCTCCGGATGCCGGAAGAACAACTGTTCGCGGGTCGCGGGCCCCAAATGATCGAAATGCCGGATTGTTCCGGGTTCGAGCCAGGTCTCGTCGTGGCTGGCGGTCGTGGTCATCGCGCGGCCACCTGTCCTCTCATCCGGGAAACGATCTCACTGATTCGGTCGTCCACGGCTCGTAGCTGGGTCAGATATCCCCAGTAGTCGGGGTGAACGCGATCGAGGTCCCGCTTTGCACGCTCGATCCGGTCGGCCTGAGCATCGAGTACCGAGCCCCATTCGTCAACCAGAGAATGGTTGACCGCGAAGAGCTGGGCGTCGCGGAGACGAAAGCGGACGCTGCGTTCGGCGTCCTGGGGGTCGGCACGCACCTCGCGGAGGACCCGAAGCCGATCCAGGGCGGCATCGACGGCGGCCTCCGCGACGGACAGATCGTCGCGGGCGGCATCGGCCTGGTCGATTGCCTGGTCGGGGGCATCGGCGAGCATCCCGCGCGCTGAGGAGATCGCCGTATCCGCGTGGGCGAGACGCTCGTCGACGATGGCCTCGGTGCGCTCCAGGTCGGTGGAACAGTCCGCGCTGAACTCCCGGCGCAACGCCGAGAGCGTGTCGGGAACCTGTGCACTCCGAGTGGCGATTGCGCTGCGCCGGGTTTCCACCGACCGGATGACCTGACGGGCGCGGTCGGCGAAGGCGGGCGCCTCGCGGAGGAGGCTCTCGAGCCGCTGTGCCGACGTGATGACCGTCGCAGCCGCCGACTGCCGCTCGTGTAGAGCTGAACTCTGCTCGAAAACTCTCAACGCCCGGTCGAGTTCGTCGGTGGCCCGGGTCACCGACTGCAGCCGGCCGATCGCCGGACCGGCGTTCTCCAGGGCCGTCATCGCCCGATGCGAGGCGACGCGCGCCTCGTGGTCCTGGGCGTTCGCGGTCTGCACCGCGGAACGGGCGCGTCGGAGTGCACCGGCGTTCGCCTCGGCGAAGCCGCGCATCGACGCCGTGACCGCCCGGAGGGCCTCGGTGGTGCGGTCGTAGTCCTTCTGTCGGACGCGCGTGCCCTCGGGCGGGGAGACGAGATGGAGATAGTCGGCGGTCACCTGGGCGTGCTGATCGCGGATCGTCGACCAGGCACCGCGCAACTGGGAGCGAGAGTCGGTGGCGGCGACCACGGCGACCGCCGGATCGATGTCGGCGAGAACCGTTTCGGACTCCAAGAAGGCCGCTGTCATTTGTTCCGATGATGCAGGTAAGGCGGAATTCGTGCGTGAATCGTTGCCGAACCAACGACGTACGAAGTTTCCGGGCACGACACGATGCTATCGGCTAATTTCAACTCGGTACGAGGCCGGACTGATCGACTCAAGGCTGAGCTGATCAGTCGCCTCATGGCGGTGATGGATGCCGATCGGCGGCGGTGCCGTGATTCGGGGATGGCGTCGGGGAACACACGAGGGCGGCCGAGCGGCGGCCTCCCGGCGGCGCGAGAGAGGCACGTCGAATGCAGTTGGTACAACGATCCAAACGCGTGGTCGAGGCCAGGCTGAACAACACCGCGGTCCGCGCGATCAGCGGATCGATGGTGGCCTACGAGGGGCAGGTCGCGTTCAAGTCGGCCGGCTTCGGCGGCGGCGACGGCGTGCTCGCCGGCCTCAAACAACGGGCGACAGGTGAGGCGCTGTCACTCATGGAGGCCTCGGGCAACGGCATCGTCTACTTCGCCCACAATGCGGCCGAGACGACGATCATCGAACTCAACAACGAGACCTTGCAGGTCGAGTCCGAGCAGCTCATGGTGCTCAACGGGAATCTCCAGACGAATGTGACGTTCGCGGGTCTGCGCGGCGCGTCGTCGGGTCAGGGCCTGTTCACCACGACGGTCAGCGGCTACGGCCAGATCGCGTTGCTGTCCAACGGCGGACCGTTGATCCATCTCGAGGTGTCCCCGCAGCACCCGCTCGTTGTCGACCCGGACGCTTTCGTCTGTGCGCGTGGGCAATTGAACCAGTCCTTCGTCACCGATGTCTCGTGGCGGTCAGTCATGGGACAGGGCAGCGGTGAGGCGTTCTCGCTGCGGTGGGACGGAACCGGCGTCGTGTCGATCCAACCGGCCGAGCGGTGAGGGTGAGGTAGCGAATGTTCACCAAGGTCAACAGCAAGGTCGTCTCCGTCGACATCGGCCGCAGTGGTCCGATCGTCGCCCGCAAGGGCGCGATGCTCTTCTACAAGGGCAACGTCTTCTTCCAGCCGCATCAGATCGCGGGCGCCGGAATGGGTGGCGGTATGCCGGGATTGGGTGCGATGGGCGGCATGGCCGGCCGCATGCTCACCGGCGAGCACGAGTCGACGATGATCGCGCAGGGGCAGGGCGAGGTGCACTACGGGTTCCTCGGGATCGAGGTCCACGTCGTCGATCTGGGCGCGGTCGGCGGCACCATCCGCGTCGAGGCCTCACGGCTGCTCGCCTACGGCGCCAACCTGCAGGCATCGGTGGTCTCGGTCGCTCCCCAGGGCAACAGCGTCGGCGGTGGTGGCGGAGGCGGTGGCCTCTTCGGTGCCCTGCGGTCCGCGGCTGCCGGTGTCGTCACGGGCCAGGGCATGTTCACGACGCAACTCTCCGGGCCCGGGTCTGCCGTGATCCTCGGCCACGGCGGGGTCTTCGAACTCGAGGTGTCGCCGAACAAGCCGCCGGTGACCGTCGACCCGCAGGCCTTCGTCGGCTCCGCGGGACAGGTCAACACCAACCTGCGCTCGACCGTCAGCTGGCGCAACGTCGGCCGGACCGGCGGCGAGGCAATGCAATTGGAGTGTTCCGGACAGGGCATCGTGTACGTGCAGGCATCGGAGGAGAAGCTGTGAGCCAACTCAACACCGTGTGGAATCCGATGACTCTGCCATCGGACGACAACGTCCCGGACAACAACTACTCGTTCTGCATCGATCTCACCCAGCCGTGGTTCATGTCCAAGGGCGCGATGATCGCCTACTACGGCCAGATGCAGTTCACCTCGCTCCAACAGGGATTGCAGGGCCAGCTGCTGCAGATGGTGGCGCAGCAATTTTCGGCCCCGCTGTACCTCGGTGACTATGTGGTCGCCGAGGGCCAGGGCAAGCTGATCATCGGCGACCGCGGTTACGACATCAACGCCTACGACCTCGAGGACGGCAACCTCACGATCCGTGCCTCGAATCTGCTGGCGTTCCAGCCTCAGCTGTCGCTGAACCAGTCGATCGTGCCCGGCTTCCTCACCCTGATCGGCACCGGCAAGTTCCTGGCGTCGTCGAACGGGCCGGTCATGTTCGTCGAGCCGCCAGTGCGCGTCGACCCCGAAGCGCTTGTCGGATGGTCGGATTGCCCGTCCCCGAGCCATCACTACGACCAGGCGTGGGTGAACAGCTTCATCGCCGCCGCCGGCCAGCGCTTCGGCATCAGCTCCGGCGAGGAACGACAGTTCGACTTCACCGGCGCCGGAACGGTTCTGGTGCAGTCGAGCGAGAAGGTGCGCGACGACTCGTCGGTCCTCCGCACAATCCAGGGCCAGCTGCCGGGCCTCTCGGTGCCGGGCCTGCAACAGATCAACCAGCAGATCACCCAGCAGCTCACGCAGCACCAGGGCTGAGCACGACCCATACGACGACTGCGCCTCAGATCCCGGAAGGATCTGCGGCGCAGTTGTTTGTGATGCCCTTGTGCCCTGAGGTCGAGCCTCGAAGGGTCAGACGCCTACCGGCTCGGCCGCTTCCTTGCGCTTCCGCCGGACGATGCTCGACAACAGTGCCGCGATGATCAGGACCAGACCGACGAGGCCGGTGATGATCTCGGGCACATGCGTGCCGATCGAGTACAGCAGGATGAGCGCCAGCGCGCCGATGGCCCAGTGTGCGCCGTGCTCGAGGTACTCGTACTCCGAGAGCGTGCCCTTGCGGACGAGGTACACGGTGAGCGAACGGACGAACATCGCGCCGATGAGGCCGAGGCCGAGGGCGATCAGGATCGGGTCGGCGGTGATGGCGAATGCTCCGATCACACCGTCGAACGAGAACGACGCGTCCAGGACCTCGAGGTAGAGGAACAGGAAGAAGCCCGCCTTACCGGTGGCCTTGGCCAGGTCGGTCGGACCCGGACGGCCGGTGGTCTTCTCAGCCGATTCGTCGAGTCCCTCGACCTCGTCCTCGATCTCGACGTTGAAGAACTCACCGAGCCCGTTGACCAGGATGTAGGTGATCATGCCGAGCGAACCGGCGATCATGACCGTCGACCGCTCGTCGGCCGGCGCGATGAACGTGGCGGTGAGCACCAGCAGACCGATCGCGATGACGACCTCGAGCATCTCCAGCTTGCCGATGCGCTCGAGCGGGCGCTCGATCCAGGTCAGCCAGGTGAGTTCCTTCTCCTCGAAGAGGAAGCCGAGGAACAGCATCAGCAGGAACATGCCACCGAAGGCGGCGATCTGCGGATGGGCGTCGGTGATGATCGTTTCGTAACTCGGGGAGCCGTCGGCGAAGAACGCGGCATCGCCGGGCGGCGGATTCAGCGCGAGATCGAGCGCCTCAACCGGGTTGAGTCCGGATGCGAGCCACACGATGACCAGCGGGAACACCAGACGCATACCGAAGACGGCGATCAGGATGCCGATGGTGAGGAAGATCTTCTGCCAGAACTCGCTCATCCTGCGGAGCACGGTCGCATTGATGACCGCGTTGTCGAAGGAGAGCGTGACCTCGAAGATGCCGAGGATCGCGGTGAGGATCAGCGCTTCGACGCCGCCGTAGAGGAACGCGACGACCAGCGCCACGATCGTTATGACGAAGGAGAGGCCGAAAATTCTTACTACCACTGGATTGTGGCCTTTCTAGGGAGCAGATGGACTGGCCGACAGCGTCGTCGGACGGTGGTCACGACACACGGATGCCGCACCCGCTGGAACAGGGGGTGCGGCATCCATGAAGCTGACGGGCAGCCGGGTCGACGAGAATGTCAGACGTTCACGCCGAAGTCGCGGGCGATACCCGCGAGCCCCGATGCGTAACCCTGGCCGACAGCGCGGAACTTCCACTCCGAACCGTGGCGGTACAGCTCACCGAAGACCATCGCGGTCTCGGTGGAGGCGTCCTCGGTGAGGTCGTAGCGGGCGATCTCGGCGCCGTTGGCGCGGTTCACGACGCGGATGAAGGCGTTGCGGACCTGACCGAACGACTGCGAGCGCGCGTCGGCGTCGTAGATCGAGACGGGGAAGACGATGGAATCGACCTCCGGCGGGGTGGCCGCCAGGTCGACGTTGATGGCCTCGTCGTCGCCCTCACCCTCACCGGTCAGGTTGTCGCCGGTGTGCTCGATCGAGCCGTCGGGGGAGCGCAGGTTGTTGAAGAAGACGAAGTGCTGATCGGAGAGCACCTTCTTGTTGGTGCCGAGTGCGATCGCGCTGGCGTCCAGGTCGAAGTCGGTGCCGGTGGTGGTGCGGATGTCCCAGCCGAGACCGACGGACACCGCGGTGAGTCCCGGGGCCTCCTTGGTCAGCGAGACATTTCCGCCCTTGCTCAGGCTCACGCCCATGAGATTGTGCCTTTCTGTTGGTACGTGGTCTGTCGATGTCCGGTACACCCGTTGTTCGGACGCACGGAGCAACGTCAACACTCTATGCGAAGGGTGTGTCGTGGTCACTGAGTCGGATGGATGACCTGCGGATTCCCGGTTTTCGGACCCACCCGATGCGTTGTTCGGCGCACGCACGTCGTAGCGACCCTGGCGTCCGCCGACCATCGCTGGGACCATGGGGATCAGTCCGAGCGGAGCGCCTGGCGCGTCACCGCGTCGACGACGCGGACAGGTTCTGACTCCGGTTCAGCCACGAGCCATGCACAGCTCGGGCGTGAGCCGATCAGGAGTGTGCGATGCCCGCCCAGAACGTTGCCCGCAAGCTCATCGAAGCCCACCTCGAGGCCGGGGACATGACGCCCGGTGAGGAGATCGCTATCCGCATCGATCAGACCCTCACCCAGGACGCCACCGGGACGTTGGTGATGCAGGAACTGGAGTCGCTGGGACTCGACCGCGCCCGCACCGAGGTGAGCGTCCAGTACGTCGATCACAACCTGCTGCAGACCGACGAGAAGAACGCCGAGGATCACGAGTACCTGCGTACCGCGTGCGAACGCTTCGGCCTCTGGTTCTCCAAGCCCGGCAACGGCGTCTCCCATCCCACTCACATGCAGCGGTTCGGTATCCCCGGCAAGACGATGGTCGGGTCCGACTCCCACACGCCTGCCGCCGGATCACTCGGGATGCTCGCGATCGGGGTGGGCGGACTCGAGGTGGCACTGGCCATCACGGGTCGCCCGTTGAACATCCGTATGCCCGAGATCTGGGGCGTCCGGCTGGAAGGCGAACTGCCGCCGTGGTGTTCGGCCAAGGACGTGATCCTCGAGATGCTCCGGCGCCACGACGTGAAGGGTGCGGTGAACCGCATCATCGAGTACCACGGTCCCGGCTTGGCGAGTCTGACGGCGATGGATCGCCACGTGATCGCGAACATGGGTGCCGAACTCGGGGCCACGACGACGGTGTTCCCCAGCGACGACGCGGTGCGCGAGTTCCTGCGCGCAGAGGGTCGCGAAGACGACTGGACCGAGCTGGTCGCCGACGACGGCGCGAGCTATGACGCCGAGGAGACCATCGACCTCTCCGAGATCGTCCCGTTGATCGCGAAGCCGTCCTCGCCGGGCGACGTCGTGCCGGTCAGCGAGGTCGCCGGCGAGGAGATCTCACAGGTGGTCATCGGGTCGAGCGCCAACCCCGGTCTCCGCGACTTCGCGATCGCCGCAGCGATGGTGGCGGGGAGGCAGACGTCGTCGAGTGTCAGCTTCGACATCAACCCGACCTCGCGCGAGATCCTCACCGACCTCACCAAGATGGGTGCCACGACCAACCTGGTCATCAGCGGCGCGCGCATCCATCAGGCCGGTTGTATGGGGTGCATCGGCATGGGACAGGCACCCGCGACCGGGCAGAACTCCTTGCGCACCATGCCTCGCAACTTCCCCGGCCGCTCGGGCACCAAGGACGACAAGGTGTGGCTGTGTTCGCCGGAGACCGCGGCAGCATCGGCGCTGACCGGCGTGATCACCGATCCCCGCGAGTGGGCTGCCGACAACGATGTTGCGTACCCAGATCTCGGCCTCCCCGAGGAGCACTCGATCAACACCGCGATGCTGGTCCCGCCGCTGTCGCCGGAGGAGGCGACGAAGGTCGAACCGGTGAAGGGGCCCAACATCTCCGACCTCCCGGACCTCGATTCGCTGCCCGACGTCGTCGAGGCGCCGGTGCTGCTGAAGGTCGGCGACAACATCTCCACCGACGACATCTCGCCCGCGGGTGCGAAGGCTCTGCCCTACCGGTCGAACATCCCCAAGCTCGCCGAGTTCTGCTTCACGCGGATCGACGACACCTACACCGAGAGAGCACGATCCGCCGACACCGGGCACATCATCATCGGCGGTGACAACTACGGGCAGGGCTCGTCTCGCGAGCACGCGGCGATCGCGCCGCGCCATCTCGGTCTGCGGGTGGTGATCGCCAAGTCGTTCGCGCGCATCCACTGGCAGAACCTCGCGAACTTCGGTGTGCTGGCAGTGGAATTCACCGACCCCGCCGACTACGACGCCGTCGACCAGGACGACACCCTACGGCTGGAGAACCTTCGGGATGGGCTCGGCGCCGACGACGTCCTCACCGTCCGCAACGTCACCAAGGACCGGACATTCCAAGTCCGGCACCGACTCTCGAAGCGTCAGGTCTCGGATGTCCTGGCCGGGGGTCTCATCCCGCGGCTCGCCGCCGAGGAGCATCCGGATGAACATCGTGCCGAGGAGACGGTGTTGCAGGACAGCGGAGAGATCAGCTGACCCGGGCCGCGATCAGCGCACGAAACCCGTGAGCTGATAGGTTTCCGGCGGGCCGGTGATCGAGGAGAACAGCGAGACCTGTGTGAACGCACCCTTCTTCGGTGCGAAGAGCCAGACCCCGACCGGGTACTTCGCGATCTTCCCGGCCGCGCAGCTCGGCTCGCACAACTTGCGGTTCTCGGTGCCGAAGCCCACGGCGAAGGCATCGGTCCACGCCAGCCAGGTGACGTCGGAGACGATCACGCCGGCGTCGCCGCAGTAGATCGACGAGAGGGTGCGTGGTTGAACGAGTTTCGCGCCGTCGCAACCGCCCACCACGGTCGCGGCCGGCGTCGGTGACGGTGCGGCGGTGGCAGCTCCGCCCCCGGACAGCCCGAGCATCACGACGACGCCCGAGACAGCCATTGCGACACCTGCTCTGAACAATTTCGAAGCCATCCCGGTCGTCTCCTCGTCGCTCGTCCGGCAGCTGGTGGTTCGAGGAATCATTCTCGGGGAAGGACAACCAGGTCACGGGCGTATTCACGAACATGTCGCCCGAAACGACGACGTCCCCGCCGGATCGTGAGGATGTACCTCACGAATACCGACGGGGACGTCGTGGATCGTTCAGAAGAGGATCAGGCCTCGACGATGAACGCCTCGAGCTGCTGACGCGCGACGTCGTCGGCGAGCTGCTTCGGCGGGGACTTCATCAGGTAGGCCGATGCCGGGAGGATCGGGCCGCCGATGCCGCGGTCCTTGGCGATCTTGGCGGCGCGCACGGCGTCGATGATGATGCCGGCCGAGTTGGGGGAGTCCCAGACCTCGAGCTTGTACTCCAGGTTCAGCGGCACGTCACCGAAGGCACGACCCTCGAGGCGGACGTAGGCCCACTTGCGGTCGTCGAGCCATGCGACGTGGTCCGACGGGCCGATGTGGACGTTCTTGTCCTCGACCTTGCCGGCGAGCGAGCCGGTCAGGTTGGAGGTCACGGCCTGGGTCTTCGAGACCTTCTTGGACTCCAGGCGCTCACGCTCGAGCATGTTCTTGAAGTCCATGTTGCCGCCGACGTTGAGCTGGTAGGTGCGGTCGAGGGTGACGCCGCGATCCTCGAACAGCTTCGCCATCACGCGGTGGGTGATGGTGGCGCCGACCTGGCTCTTGATGTCGTCGCCGACGATCGGGACACCGGCGTCGGTGAACTTCTGTGCCCACTCGGGGTCAGAGGCGATGAAGACCGGGAGTGCGTTGACGAAGGCGACGTTCGCGTCGATGGCGCACTGTGCGTAGAACTTGTCGGCCTGCTCCGAGCCCACCGGCAGGTAGCTGACGAGGACGTCGACCTCGGCGTCCTTGAGGGCCTGGACGACGTCGACACCCGAGCCGTCGGCCTCGGTGATGGTCTCGAGGTAGTACTTGCCGAGACCATCGAGGGTGTGGCCGCGCTGGACGGTGACACCGGTCGGCGGCACGTCGGCGATCTTGATGGTGTTGTTCTCGCTGGCGAAGATCGCGTCGGACAGGTCGAAGCCGACCTTCTTGGCGTCCACGTCGAACGCGGCGACGAACTCGACGTCGCGGACGTGGTACGGACCGAACTTCACATGCATCAGGCCGGGAACGCTGGCGTTCTCGTCGGCGTCCTTGTAGTACTGCACGCCTTGCACCAAGGATGAAGCGCAGTTTCCTACGCCCACAATGGCAACGCGCACCTTATTGGGCTCACCCATGGTCGGGCTCTCCTTCTTGTTGCGGCGTCGCAGACCTTCGCTGCGCCACCGGTGTTTTCACTTGCTCGGGTGCCCGAGCTGTTCGTCCCGGCTCTGCGTCGAGTCCGGTTCTGGCAATTCGTCATCGGATCGTCCGGTGCCGGCGTCCGGCCCCGGATCGACAGGTGACTGTTCGGTTCCGGCGTCGTCCCGAGCAATGTCGTCGGGATCGAATGTGTCGGAATCGAACGGACTTGGAGTCCCGTCTCGCTGTTGGGAGCTCTCGGCGGCGATCAGCTCGTTGAGCCAGCGGACCTCCCGTTCGCTGGATTCGAGGCTGAGCTGATGCAGCTGGCGGGTGTAGCGATCGACCGCCCGGTTGGACCGTCCGACGATCTCCCGCAACCCTTCGCGGCGCTCCTCCACCTGCCGGCGACGACCCTCGAGGATGCGCATGCGCGCAACTGCGGGAGTCCGGCTGAAGAACGCCAGATGCACACCGAAACCGTCGTCGGTGTAGTTCTGCGGACCGGTGTCGGCCACGAGCTCGGCGAACCGAGCGCGACCGGCATCGGTGAGCTGGTACACCCGACGCCCACGACGAACCTTCATGCCCGAGGGCGCGTCGGCTTCGTCGATGAGACCGTCGGCCTGCATCCGACGCAGGGTCGGATACAGCGAACCGTAGGAGAAGGCACGAAAGGCCCCGAGGAGCCCGGTGAGCCGCTTGCGCAGCTCGTAACCGTGCATGGGGGCTTCGAGGAGCAAGCCCAGAATCGCGAGCTCGAGCACTTCGTCACCCCCTCCGGTCCGTCGATGTGTCGGAAGGTGCTGACAGCACAACACCTCGCTCCGATGTGTTTGCCAATGTATCGCACCGATATAACCGGTGTCCACGAGGAGGTCGGTCGAGGGCGGTACTCCCGGTCCCGGGCCGCCCGGAGGACCACTCGTCCCGGTGGAGCGCCCGGACCGTCGCGCCGACGACAAACCTGTGACCACGTACGCTTGAAACCGTGCAACGCCAGATCGTCGACTACGCCCTGCAGCGGCGCGCTCGGCTGTCCTCGGTCCACGCGGGCCGGACCGCCGTGGCCGATGTGTGCGATGCGAATCCGTACCTTCTGCGCGCGGCGAAATTCCACGGTCGGCCCAGCGAGACGATGTGCCCGATCTGCCGAAAAGAGCAGGTCACACTTGTCTCCTGGGTGTTCGGCGAACGCCTCGGCCAGGTGAGCGGCTCAGCGCGGAGCACAGAGGAGATCGCCCGGCTGGCGACCACCGCCGAGGAGTTCTCGGTGCATGTCGTCGAAGTGTGCCGGACGTGCAGCTGGAACCATTTGGTGCAGTCATACGTTGCCGGGCTGCCGCCACGGACCACGCGTCGCACCCGACGTGTGGCCAAGTAGCGCGCCGGCCTGCGGTTTTTTGCCGAGGCCTGATGCGGGCTGTCAAAGTGGAGTGGCACGAGGCTAGAGAATTGAGACCGAGGTCAGCGGCGTGGAACGCGCCGCACGGCCCGGTAGGAAAGGTGGACGATGAGCGAGGCGTACGGTTCTTCGCCCACACCGCGCGGTACCGGATCCCGTCCCGGTCGCAACGGTGGCGGTAACAACGGACGAGCCAACAGGCAGGCCACGGAGGCGCGGCAGAAACGGTTCGCCTGGGCGCTCGGCGCCGTGGGCGCGATCGTCCCGGCCATCGTGCTGGTGCTGATCATCGCGTTCGCCTTCACCTACTTCACCGCGGAGATCCCCGAACCCGAGGTCAGCCAGAAGGCGACAATCGTCGACACCTCCGGCCGCACCCTCGCCGACATCACCCAGCCCGACGGCAACCGCCAGGTGGTGCCGTTCGACGAGATCCCCGACACGATGATCCAGGCGATCGTCGCCGCCGAGGACCGCGAGTTCTGGACCAACAACGGCTTCTCGCCGCGTGGCCTGTCCCGCGCGGTGATCGGTCAGATCACCGGCAACACCTCCGCCGGTGGTGGTTCGACGATCACCCAGCAGTACGTCAAGAACGCGATCGTCGGCGACGAACGCAGCTTTGACCGCAAGTTCAAGGAACTCGCGATCGCCGCCAAGATGAACGAGCGGCACGGCTGGTCCAAGGAGAAGATCCTCGAGGCCTACCTCAACACCATCTACTTCGGGCGCGGCGCCTACGGCATCGCCGTCGCCACGCAGAAGTACTTCAACAAGTCGATCACCGATCCGGCGCGTGCCAAGAAGAATCCGCTGACCTTCGAGGAAGCGGCCCTGCTCGCCGGTGTCATCCGCGCCCCGTCGTACTACGACCCCGAGAACAACCTCGAGGCGACCGAGGCCCGGTGGCGCTACGTGTTGAGCGGCATGGTCGCGACCGGAGCCATCACCAAGCAGCAGGCCGACAACGCGGTCTTCCCCAAGACCATCAAGGCGCGGGTCAGCGGCAGTGACGAGACCCCCGGTCCCAACGGTCTGATCAAGCGTCGGGTGCTCGAAGAGCTCACCAGCGTCGGCATCACCGAGAAGCAGCTGCAGACCGGCGGCCTCAAGATCAGCACCACCATCGACCCCCAGGTGCAGAACGGCGTCGTCCAGGCGGCCTGCCGCAAGAACAAGATCTACAAGTGCCCGAACGGCCAGCTGAACGGTGAGCCCAAGGACCTCCTCGCGTCCGTGGTCTCCATCGACCCGCAGTCCGGCGCGGTGCGCGGCTACTACGGCGGTGACAACGCCGGTGGCTGGGATCTCGCGCAGGCCGGCCTCCAGACCGGCTCGTCGTTCAAGGTCTTCGCGCTCATCGCAGCCCTCGAGCAGGACATCCCGCTGTCGAAGACCTACAGCTCGGCGCCCTTCGAGGCCAGCGGCGGACTGACGGTCGAGAACTCCGACGGCGAGAGCTGCGGCACGTGCAACCTCGCGACCGCGATGAAGATGTCGCTGAACACCGTCTACTACCGCCTCATGATGGACCTCAAGCGGGGCGCCGAGGATGTCGCCGACGCGGCGCACCGGGCCGGCGTCGCCGAGTCCTTCGGCAACATCGAGAAGACCCTGCAGGAAGCGAACGGCTCCCCCGAGGGCGGCGTCGTGCTGGGCCAGTACCAGTCGCGCGTCATCGACATGGCCTCGGCATACGCGACGCTCGCGGCGTCCGGCGTCTACCACGAGCCGTACTTCGTGCAGAAGGTCACCGACTCCGAGGGCCAGGTGCTCTTCGAGCGCAAGAACGAGGGCAAGCGGGTCTTCCCCGCCAAGGTCGCCGACACCGTGACCGCGGCACTCGAACCGATCCCGGCGTACTCCAACGGCAACTCGCTCTACGACCCGTCGCTCGGCTCGCGTCCGGCGGCCGCCAAGACCGGCACCGTGCAGCTCGGCGACACCGGTAAGAACAAGGACGCTTGGATGGTCGGGTACACCCCGCAACTGTCCACCGCGGTCTGGGTCGGCACCAACGACGGCACCGCGCTCACCAACTACAGCGGCGCGTCGATCTACGGCAGCGGCCTGCCCTCGCAGATCTGGAAGGCGGCCATGAACTCCGCCCTCGAGGGCAAGGAGATCAAGAAGTTCCCCGAACCCGAAGAGGCGATCGGCGGAGAGGTCGGCATCCCGTACGAGGCGCCAGCGACTACCTACGCACCGTCGACGCGCTCGCGCGGACCTTCGGCACCGACCTTCGAGATCCCTGATCAGGGCGGCGACGGCAACCTGACGCTCGCCCCGGGGGTCACCATCCCGCTCCCGGGAGGCCCGCGCGGCGGAGGCGGCAACGGCGGTGGCAACTCGCCGGACGGCAACTCACCCGACAGTGGGGGCACCGGCGGCGGTAACGCGCCGGGCCGCGGAGGCAACCAGCCCGGTGGTGAGGACGGCGGAGGAATCCCTGAACCGCCCGTCGGCTGACCAGGATCCCCCGGCTGACTCTGCCGACGCAGCCGACCCTGCCTGGGACAGCCCTGCCCCGTTGTCGCGCGACGAACGCGTCGACGCCGAACGAGTACTCCCGACGCGCTCGGACGAGATGGTGCGCGACGCGAGTTCACTCGTCGGCGGCCCGGCGGGCGCGCATGCCGTCGTCGGGCGCAGCCGCCACCTGACACCGCTGCGTGTGCTGTTCGCGCTCGCATTGTGCGGACTGGCCCTGGGCTGGTTCGGCAAGGCGAGTTGTCTGCAGCAGGCTCCGCCCGACGATGGTTCGGCGGGCCGGCCGGGCGCCGAGATGCGACTCGACTGGGACGACCAGCGGCAGTTCACCAACCTCTGCTACAGCGACGTCATCAGCCTGTACGGCGCCGAACGACTCAACATCGGGGCACTGCCCTACCGCGATTTCTGGTTCCAGGAGGATGCCCGGGGCCAGACCATCAAGCGCTACATGGAGTACCCGGTCCTCACCGGGATGTTCATGTACGGCGCCGCCCAGCTGACACGAGGCTGGGTGTGGGCCGAGGAGAACTGGGGCGTCCCCGGCGCGCTCGACGTCGTGCTGTTCTTCACCATCGTCGCGCTCGGTCTGGCGCTGTTCTGGCTGGTCACGATCTGGGCGACGGCTCTGACCGCGCGCACCCGGATGTGGACGGTCTGGCTGGCGGCGCTCTCGCCGCTGGTCTTCGTGCACGCCTTCACCAACTTCGACACCATCGCGACGGCTGCCGTCGCGGTCGCATTGCTCGCCTGGTCACGGGACCGGCCGTGGATCGCCGGCGTCGCCATCGGGGTCGGCGCCGCCGCGAAGCTCTATCCGGCATTGCTCCTGGTCGTTCTGGGAGCGTTGTGTCTGCGGTCCGGCCGGGTCCGCGAGTTCGGGGCCACCGCCGGGGCCGCGATCGCCGCCTGGCTGCTGGTCAACCTGCCGATCCTCATCCCGTATCCGAGCGGTTGGTGGGAGTTCTTCCGGTTCAACGGCGACCGCTCGGCCGACGCCGACACCATCTACCGCATCCTCGCCGACACGCTTGGTTTCACATGGAACATCAACCATCTGAACGCGCTGTCGGTCGGGTTGACCGTCCTCGTCCTGGTGGCGGTCACACTCATCGGGCTGTGCGCGCCGTTCCGTCCCCGGGTTGCGCAACTGGCGTTTCTCGCGGTGGCCGGCTTCCTCCTCGTCAACAAGGTGTGGAGCCCGCAGTACTCGCTGTGGCTGGTGCCGTTGGCGGTCCTCGCGATCCCGCACACCAGGCTGCTCCTGACGTGGATGACGATCGACGCGCTGATCTGGATCCCGCGGATGGGACTGTTCCTCGATCAGGAACGCCGGTGGCTTCCCGACCAGTGGTTCACCACCGCCGTGGTGCTCCGTGGACTGATCGTCCTCCTGCTGTGTGCGGTCGTGGTCTGGCAGATCTGGCATCCGAAGGACGACCTCGTCCGAGGCGGGAACGACGGACGCTGGTACGACGACCCGGCCGGTGGGGTGCTCGACGGTGCACCGGACCGCATCCGGTTGCGGCTGCCGTCGAGGCGAGTGCGACGACAATCCGAAGACCGAGTGGGCGAGCCGGTTTCGGCCGGCGCTCGGTGAGCCGACAGCCACTGCACCGCGGATCGACGCGGACCCGAGGGAACCGAATGCCGCACCGGTGCGTCCAATCCACCATGAACACCTTGCAACTCGCAGTCCCCGACGACCTCACCGACTGGCTCGCCGCCGGCGACCGAACGGCCGAACTCCTCGCCGATTCCGTGCTGGTCGACCAGCAGTGGTGGATTGACACGCTGGCCGAGTTCGAGATGCCGAACACGTTGCACGGCAGTCGAATCGGGCGACAGGGGCTGTTCGCTCTCGGTGCGTCCGCCGGCGAATCCCCGGAGGATGCGATCGCGCTGCTGTGGAATGTCGTCGCGTTCTGCCTGGGTCGGCAGAACTCCGACGGCAAGAAGCGGATCGCCGCCGTGGCCGCGGACCGCAAGCGTCTCGGGAGGCTGCTCCAGGAGGCCGCCCTCGCGAGTCGCGACGACCCGGGCGCGGCATACGCGATGCTGCGACCGGACAAGGGCGGCAACACCATCGACCGACTCGGCCCGGGCGGTTTCACCTGGTTCCTGTACTTCGCGGGCGCCGGTGACCCGAAGCACCCGAGCCCGGTGCTCGAGGCCAAGGTGGGTCGGTCGTTGCGACGCGCCGGGTGGAAGGGTCTGCGCGACGGCGTCTGGACTGCCGCCGACTACGTCGCCTACTCGCGGCTCGTGGATCGCTGGCGCACCGAGGCCGGGGTCGATCGCAACGACGTCATCGTGCGCGGCCTGTTCGCGATCTCACCCCCGACCGGGTGGGACCACCCGTGGCAGGCCTGGGAGCGGCAGACCTGGGAGAAGGCGAACTGGGTACGCGGCCCGCTGTCCACCGACGATCTGCGCGTCGTCCACCGCTGGTTGTGCACGCTTTCCGCTTTGGCGCCGAGATCCGCTGAGGCGCAACCGGAATTCCGGGAATTGAGTCGAAAGATCAGCCAGGCGCTCAACGGTGAGGTCAGTGAGATCAACGGCGGGTTCGACGAGGACTACGTCTACGGCAGCTACCTCGGCCGTCGCCTCTGAGGGTTGAGGCGTGCCTGTCGTGGGTATGACCCGGATATGGCTGAGCGTGGCAAGGACATCCCGGACAGCACCGCAGAGGCGGTCGGCAAGGTGGGGGAGGCGCTCGAGTACGTCGAGCGCGCCCGCGGCCATCTCTACAGTTTCCACCAACTCATCGGGCATGCAGACCTGTTGCTCGGGGAGGCCGTGGACGCACTGCGCGAGGACGGGCACACCGACATCGCGGATGCGCTCGCGACCGAGATGGTCGGACGCAATGTCATCAACGGCCGCTGGACGTTCCAGGTCGTCGAGGAGTTCGACTCCACCTACTGGCAACCACTGCGCGAGCACGCCGATCGGGCGCGGAACGAGCTGACCGCCGGGATCGCACACCTCCACGAGGCGCGGATGAAAGAGGATCGACGGACGCACGGTCACCCCGACCACACCAAGGAGCCCGAGGGCAGGGAGCCCGGATCAGGCGGACATCCGCTGTAGCAGTACAGCTTTGGCGGCCGGCCAGTCGTCGTCGGTCATCGCGTACAGCGCGGTGGTACGCCAGCCGTCGCCGAACCGCCGATGTTTGCGGAGCAACCCCTCGAATCGGGCACCTAGCTTCTCGATCGCGGCGCGCGACCGGGCATTCTGCTCGTGGGTGTGCCAGGTGACCCGTACCGCGCCGCACTCCTCGAACGCGTGCCGCAGCAGCAGGTACTTCGCGGTCGGGTTGACCGTCGTCCCCTGAACGCGTTCGGCATAGAAGGTGTACCCGATGCAGGTACTCCGGTGGGTGTGGTCGATCTCGTAGAAGCTCGTCGACCCGACGACCTGACCGTCGTCGTTGTCGACCACTGCGAACGCCACGCGCACACCGGGGTCGGCGTTGGCTGCGTCGATGTAACGGTGGGCGGTGGTCAGGTCGACAGGGACGCCGGGAGACCAGCGGAACCGGTCCGGGTCATCCCCGACCACGCGGGCGAGCGCCGGAGCGTCGTCGACGGTCAACGGCCGAAGGGTGACCCGCTCTCCGACGAGTGGGCCCGTGCCCAACCAGGAACTCATGTCAGGCCCGGTCCGTGGCCGGTACCGGCCGGGTCGCAGGGCCCTGAGGGCGATCACCCGGTCCCGGGGCGCGGATCGTCCTCGACGCGAGCGGTTCCCGCAGCGGTGTGCGGGCGAGCGTGCCGATCAGGTAGACGAGCAGCACCGCGTGCACCCACACCGAGCCGGCGACACCGGTGAGCACCCACCAGGGCAGGGGATCGCCGGCGTCGCGGATGGGGAACAGGCGGAAGATCGTCAGGTCGAGGGCGATGTCGGTGAGCAGGTAGACGGCGATCACCTGCCAGCGGACCCGCATGAGCACGAAGAACGGGAGGATCCAGAGCGTGTACTGCGGTGAGTGGACCTTGTGGAACAGCATGAAACCGGCCAGCATCGCCCCGCTCACACCGATCCAGGGGAAGACGCCGATCCGCTCGTAGCGACGCCACCCCAGGTACATGGCCACGGCGAAGCTGACGAGGATCAGCAACGGCGACGCCACCCCGACGACCGAGTGGTAGGTGTCCGTCGTCCCGGTGACATAGCGCAGACCCCAGTACCAGATGGAGTTGGTGTCGACATCGGCGCGGCGCCGCCCCTGGAACGTCAGTGCCGCTTTCCAGCCGTCGAATCCGAGGACCATGAACGGCAACTGGATAGCGACGACGGTGACCACCGCGGCGCCGGCCACCCATGCGGCACCCACCCAGTCGAGGCCGCGACGCCCGGCGCGGCGCAGTCCACCGGCGCCCCCGGTCAGGACGTAGACGGCCAACGGCAGCACGAAGATTCCGGGATAGAGCTTGAGGCAGAACCCGATTGCGAGCAGCACGGCCGCCACCACGGCACAGGTGCGCAGCGGGAGTCGTCGTCGGCCCGTGCCGGGATCGATCGAGCCGCCCCACGTCATCACCGCGATCGCGGCGACCGCGGTCGCGACCACCGGCAACTCCCAGTTGTGGAAGGAGTACAGAACCAGCGGGGGAGTGGCCGCCCACAGCAGCGCCCACCAGCGGACCATCAGCGCCAGCATCACCGTGCTCGCGAATCCGAACGGTGCCAGCAGCAGTGCGGACTGGGTGAAGAAGGCAGTGTCGGTGTCGGCGCCGATGGCCCCGATGTACATGAACAGACCGGACAACACCGGGTACTCGACGACGCCGCCGAACAACGTGCCGTCCCCGGTGATCCCGCCGTGGATGTAGGGGAACACGTGGTTGTTGATGTCGCGGCCGAGCCACAGGTACATCAGGTCCGAGTAGCAGGGGATGAGACCGCCGGGATCGCCGGAGGGCCAGTTGGCACTGCGACCGTCGGCGTCGAACGGCGCCCCGCCGCAGCGGGCCTTCGCCTGAAAACTCCAGAACATCGTCGCCGCGGTGGCCAGCAGCGACACCAGCACGATGACCGCGGTCTCACCGCGGCCGGACAGCCACGGGAGCCGCGGAGGCGTACTGGTCCGCGGCTCCGACATGGCCAACAGAGTAGGTCGTCGCGTTCGATCCCTGCTCCGCGAGGTGCGACGTGCGAGGAGCTCGAGCGACGAGCCACGAAGTGCGCGGTCGTCACCAGCCGCTGAGCCGGTGCTCACGACCTCGGATTTCCGGGAAAACATCCTGGTCATGTATCTTGGACCGGTTGCCGACGCAGGCGACCCTCCTGCCACGGACAGTCCGTGGCCGACCTAGCCCATAGGAGGTGATGTGGTCTTATGCGTCACTACGAATTGATGGTCATCCTCGATCCGAATCTGGACGAGCGCACCGTCGCACCCTCACTCGATACTTTCCTCAATGTTGTCCGCAAGGATGGCGGTTCGGTGGATGGTGTCGACATCTGGGGCAAGCGCCGTCTTGCTTACGAGATCCTCAAGCACAATGAGGGCATCTACGCCGTCATCGATCTCAATGCCGAGCCCGCCACGGTTACCGAGCTCGACCGTCAGCTGAAGCTGAACGAGTCGGTTCTGCGCACCAAGGTCCTGCGGAAGTAATCCACAGGGTTTCTTGAACGTCTGAAGACGTCGGTACCGGGTTCTAGGGTTGACCCAGAAAATCCCGGTGCATGTCGATCAGCGAGTGCCCACCTACGACCCAAGGGGAAACACACATGGCAGGCGACACGGTCATCACCGTCATCGGCAATCTCACCGCCGACCCGGAACTGCGGTTCACGCCGTCCGGCGCAGCGGTTGCCAACTTCACGGTGGCTTCCACCCCGCGCACGTTCGACCGTCAGACCAATGAGTGGAAGGACGGCGAAGCGCTGTTCCTCCGCTGCAACATCTGGCGCGACGCCGCGGAGAACGTGACCGAAAGCCTGACCAAGGGTTCCCGGGTGATCGTGCAGGGACGGCTCAAGCAGCGGTCCTACGAAACCAAAGAAGGCGAACGACGCACGGTCGTGGAACTCGAGGTCGACGAGATCGGCCCCTCGCTGCGTTATGCCACCGCCAAGGTCAACCGCGCCTCGCGCGGCGGCGGTGGTGGCGGCGGTGGATTCGGATCCGGTGGCGGCGGCGGTAGCCGCGGCGGCGGATCGAACCAGCAGGTCGCCGACGATCCCTGGGGCAGCGCGCCTGCCAGCAGCGGCGGATCGTTTGGTGGCGGGGACGACGAACCACCTTTCTGATATCTCCCGGGACATCACGCTTCGTGCGTGAACAGTCCTGGACAGCCTCGGGCACGGCAGTGACCGAACCCGAAGAAGCATTGACTGGAGCAATACACACATGGCAAAGGCAAAGGCCAGCCGGAAGCCTCGCGTCGAAAAGGTCACCAAGACCAAGGCGTGCAGCTTCTGCAAGGACAAGAAGGCCGTCATCGACTACAAGGACACCGCGCTTCTGCGTCGTTTCCTGTCCGACCGCGGCAAGATCCGCTCGCGTCGCGTGACCGGTAACTGCGTGCAGCACCAGCGCGACGTCGCTGTGGCCGTCAAGAACTCGCGTGAGGTGGCCCTGCTGCCCTTCACCTCGACCAGCCGATAAGCGGAAAGGATCAGTTGACATGAAGCTCATCCTCACCGCCGCCGTCGAGAACCTCGGCGAAGCCGGCGACATCGTCGTGGTCAAGGACGGCTACGGCCGCAACTACCTGCTGCCCCGCGGCCTGGCCATCAAGGCCACCCGCGGCGCCGAGAAGCAGGTCGAGGGCATCCGCCGTGCGCAGGAGGCCCGCGAGGTTCGCGGTCTCGAGCACGCCAACGAGCTGAAGCAGGCCCTCGAGGGCCTCGACGCAGTCTCGCTGGACGTCAAGACCCACGACTCGGGCAAGCTGTTCGGTTCGGTCACCGCGGCAGACGTCGCCGGTGCCATCAAGACCGCCGGCGGACCCGTCGTGGACAAGCGCAACGTCGTGCTGCCCAAGGGTCACATCAAGGCCACCGGTAGCTACCCGGTCACCGTCACCCTGCACCCGCAGGTCTCGGCAACCGTGCAGCTCGCCGTCGTCGCCGCAGGCTGACCCCAGCGTCGAACACACAAAGGCCGGGTGGAAGAGATTCCACCCGGCCTTTGTCGTGTCTGACCTGCGGCCGAGGAGCGCTGCCCATCCTCCGCCGGCCGAGTAGCAACGACCGAGCGCAGCGAGGACGCTGCGTATCGAGGTCTCCTACTTCGGCGCAGGTGGGTTGGCGGGCAACTGATTCCAGTACTGCAGCCGCGGCGGTAGGTAACGGGGCGCCGGATTGGCGCTGTGGGCGACGGCGTTGTTGCCCGGTCCGAGGGTGTCCCAGGACGGGAAGAAGAACTTGTGCCACGCGGGGGTGAAGATCAACGCCCGCTCGCCGGTGCGGCAGGCGACGACGTCGCGCCGCGGCACGGTGCAGGTGACCCCGGCGATGGTGACCCGTTTGCCGACGCCCAGTACCGGTGGCCGGAACCCGGTCTTCGAACCGAAGCGGTACGTCTGGTCTCGGTTGACCCACCACGGGCCCTGCTGGTCCGCCGTGATGGCGGCGCCGGTCGCGGTGGGCGGGGCGGTCGCGGGCCGGCCCTGACAACCCACGTAGCGGTAGGCCTGCCCGATCTGGCACATCCAGCGTCCGGTGGTGAAGAACGAGCGTCCGTTGTCCCCGTAGGCGATCGAGCGGAAGGTCGTCGGATCGACAGGCTGGTACCGCGACAGGTCGAATTCGACGGGCATCGTGGGACCGGGCGCGGCGTTCGCCGCAGGCGCTCCCAATGCGATCCCGGTCGCGACCGTCAGCGCGGCCACCGCACCGACCGTTCGACGGATGACCCCGGTTCCCAACCCCAACCTCGACACGATCGACATTGCATCACATGGATTCGGGTCGCGGTCGGCTATCCGGCGAGAAGGCGCGCAGCTGAGCACCTGCGTGACCGGCTGTTACGCAGATCACTCGGTAAATTCACCGAATTGTTCGCCACTCGTACTTGAACGGTCGTCGCAACACGCCCAAGTGACGACGCGCCGAAGAGTGGCGAAGGAATTTCAGTTTCTTGATTGTGGAAATCAATGCGCGCGCTGACCTGGTCAAACACAGTTGTTCACACCCGAATTCCTCAGGTTGTCCACAACGGGTGCACAATCGCTCCCCCGCTCATTCACACGTCGTCCACAAGTCCTCCCCAGATTCATCAACAGCCCGGTTTGAGTCGTCGTGTCGGAGGTCTTAGTGTCACGGCTCAGGTCTCAGTCCTGTTTTCGCGCGCCCGCCGGCAGTCGTTGTCGGAGCGTCCCGATAGGAAAGAGACGGACAGAGCAAGAGACAGAGCAGTACGTCGACACCGGAGACTCGCGAGGTGGCCTGCCGGGGCCGACACCACAGAGGTCGTAACCACTCGTCAGGGCGAGTGGTGCGAGCGTATGCGAGAGGTTAGACACACGTGGCTGTTGTGGATGACCGCGGGCACGGTCCTGCCGCCGGCGATCGGGAAGAACGAGGTCGAGGTCGAGGCGGGGACGACGCCCCACCTACCGAGGACTTCGGTAGGCAACCCCCGCAGGATCTCGCTGCCGAGCAATCCGTGCTCGGCGGCATGTTGCTGTCCAAGGACGCTGTCGCCGACGTCGTCGAGAAGATCCGTACGGCCGATTTCTATCGGCCCGCGCACCAGGCGGTGTTCGAGGCGATCCTGAGCCTCTACAGCAAGGGCGAACCCGCGGACGCGGTCACCGTCGCCGCCGAACTCGAGCGATCGGGCGAACTGAAGCGCATCGGTGGCGCGCCGTATCTGCACACCCTGATCTCGACAGTGCCCACGGCCGCCAACGCCGGCTACTACGCCGAGATCGTGGCCGAGAAAGCCATCCTGCGCCGTCTGGTAACCGCCGGTACCCGCATCGTGCAGTACGGCTACGCGGGCAACGACGGCCAGGATGTGGCCGAGGTCGTCGACCGCGCCCAGGCCGAGGTCTACGAGGTCACCGAACGCCGTCAGGCCGAGGACTACCTCCCGCTCGAAGAGCTGCTTCAGCCGACGATGGACGAGATCGACTCCATCGCCTCGCGCGGCGGCATCTCGCTGGGTGTGCCGACCGGCTTCGCCGACTTCGACAAGCTGACCAACGGTCTCCACCCGGGCCAGATGATCATCGTGGCCGCACGACCCGGCGTCGGCAAGGCGCTCGCCCTCGATACCCCGCTGCCCACGCCTTCGGGCTGGACGACGATGGGCAAGGTCGGGGTGGGCGACGAGCTCCTCGACGCCCACGGCCGGCCCACCAAGGTGGTCGCCGCGACCGACGTGATGACCGAGCGTCCCTGCTACGAGGTCGAGTTCAACGACGGCGCCGTGCTGGTCGCCGACGAGCAGCACCAGTGGGCGGCCGAGATCGACGGCGAGCGTCAGGTCGTCACGACGGCAGGCCTGCGCGCCCATGTGGGGTGTGCGGTCATCCGTAACAGCGCGCCACTCGAGTTGCCGCGCAAGCGTTTCGCCTACGGCCCGTACACCGTCGCGGCGCTGGCGGGGATGGCGTTCGACAATCCCGAGATCAGCATGCGCATCGACGCCGAAGGGCCCGTCGACGTGATGACGCTGATGGCCGACCTCGGCGGACGGATCCCCTACGAGTACCTGCGCGGCTCGATCGCTCAGCGCCGGGCGCTGCTGGCCGGACTGCTCGACGCCCGCGCCACCGTCGACGACGACGGCTGGATCACCGTGCCCGCCGCGACCCGGCACATGACCGCGGTCGTCGCCGACCTGGTCGCCGGTCTCGGCTTCAACTACAAGCGCTCGGCGACCGGTTGGCTGCGCGTCGACGCCGACGAGGACGTGTTCACCGTCCACCACAAGGCAATCCGGCACAAGGAACTCCGACGCAAGGCCGGCGTCCGCCGCGTCGTCGCGGTTCGCCCGGTGGACTCGGTGCCGGTGCGCTGCGTCGAGGTCGACAACGACGAGCACCTCTACCTCGCCGGTGAGGCGATGGTCCCCACCCACAACTCGACGCTGGCCATGGACTTCCTGCGCTCGGCGGCGATCGGACACGGCCTCACCGCGGCCATGTTCTCGCTGGAGATGAGCAAGACCGAGATCGTCATGCGACTGCTCTCGGCCGAGGCCAAGGTCAAGCTCGCCGACATGCGTGCCGGCACCATGAGCGACGACGACTGGACGCGGCTGGCCCGTCGGATGGGTGAGATCTCGGATGCGCCGTTCTTCATCGACGACTCGCCGAACCTCACGATGATGGAGATCCGCGCCAAGGCACGTCGTCTCAAGCAGCGCCACGACCTGAAAGTCGTTGCGGTGGACTACATGCAGCTGATGACGTCGGGCAAGAAGGTCGAGTCCCGACAGCAAGAGGTCTCGGAGTTCTCGCGTCAGCTGAAGCTGCTGGCGAAGGAGCTCGAGGTCCCGGTGATCGCGATCAGCCAGCTGAACCGTGGTCCCGAGCAACGAACCGACAAGAAGCCGCAGGTGTCCGACCTTCGAGAGTCCGGTTCGCTGGAGCAGGACGCCGACATGGTCATCCTGCTGCATCGCCCCGACTCGATCGAACGCGACGACCCGCGTGCCGGCGAGGCCGACATCATCGTCGGCAAGCACCGTAACGGCCCCACCGCCACCATCACCGTCGCCCACCAGCTGCACCTCAGCCGGTTCGTCGACATGGCGAGGGGCTAGTCGCGGGGCAGAGTCCCGCGTCCGCCGAAATCCGCCCCCGGAACCCACCCTCCAGCGGACCGCCGGCGACACAGTGTCGTCGGCGTCGCTACCGAGGGCGCATACCGGGGGCGCTTTTCGTCGGCGAGGCCGGAGACTGTTCGGCGAACCCCCCGTGCGGTGGGTCGCCGGTCAAACCGTTTGCGCCCACCCCGACAATGGTGAGGTGACCGAACGAATCCTGTGCGCGTGAACGTCGGCGACCGATGACCGCACCCGCGCGTTCGACCCAGGCCATGGTCATCTGGCTGGTCGCTCTCACGGTCTACTTCGTCGCGGTTCTCCAGCGGTCGTCGCTGGCGGTGGCCGGCTTGTTGGCGGCCGAGCGTTTCGACATCACCGCGTCGCAACTGTCGACCTTCGTGGTGCTGCAGATCCTGGTCTATACCCTGATGCAGGTTCCGGTTGGACTCCTGGTCGACCGGTTCGGGCCGCGGCGGGTGATGCTCACCGGGACGCTGATCCTCACCCTCGCGCAGTTCAGCTTCGCGTTCGCCGACAGCTACCCGTGGGCGCTGTCGTCCCGGTTCTTCGTCGGGATCGGCGACGCGATGACGTTCGTGTGCGTCCTTCGGCTGGTCACCAGTTGGTTCCCGACGAGGCGGATCCCGTTGATGACCCAACTCACCGGCGTGCTGGGCCAGTTGGGTGCGGTGGCTGCGGCGATCCCGATGACCTGGGCGCTGTCGTCCCTGGGATGGACCCACGCGTACCTCGCCACCGCAGGGATGGGGGCAGCGCTACTGCTGGCGACGCTGCTGGTGGTACGCGATTCGCCGGCGGCGCGTTCGGTCTCGGGTCCGGTTCTCGGGTGGGCGGGTATCCGGCAGAGTCTGGGTGAGTCGTGGGAACATCCCGGCACCCGCCTGGGGTTCTGGATGCACTTCTCCACGCCCTTCAGCGCCAATGTCCTCGGCCTGCTGTGGGGTTACCCGTTCTTCGTGGAGAGCCAGGGCCTGAGCGCCGGCGCCGCGGGTCTCCTGTTGACGATCATGGTGCTCGCGATCATGGGCTTCGGTCCGGCGTTCGCGTGGCTGATCACCCGATCACCGTGGCACCGTTCGACGTTGGTCCTGGGGGTGATCGCGAGCATCGCAACTGCCTGGGCAGCGGTGCTGGCGTGGCCCGGCGCGGCGCCGTTCTGGCTGCTCGTCGTCCTGGTGATCATCTGCGGGATGGGTGGTCCCGCGTCGATGGTCGGCTTCGACCTCGGCCGCACCTCCAACCCCGCCTCCCGCACCAGCACCGCCACCGGGCTCATCAATCAGGCCGGTTTCCTGGCGACCCTCGTCACCGCGGGACTGATCGGCCTGATCCTCGACTGGCGAACCCCGGACGGCGTCGACGGTTACCCGGCCGAGGCGTTCACCTGGGCGATGGCCGCACAGTTCCTGCTCTGGGGACTGGGCGCGATACAGATCTGGCGATACCGCCGAAAAGGCCGTGCACGGTTGCTGCGCGACGACCCGGAGCAATGGTCGCGCCAGTCCGGGCGCTCGATTCCCGAGCGGCCCTGACACCCATCGGGCCGAGCCCGGGGTCACGGCGGAGACAGAGTGCCCCCGGAACCGGACTCACCCGAAAGTAGGGGGTCCTCTCGGTCCTTTCACCGATGTGGCGGTACTGTTCCCCGTCTTAGCGTCGCCACATGACTGTGATCGATACGGCCCACGATCCGGAGGCCGCCCTCACCAGAGACCGTTCGACCCCCGCCCATTGGGGTCCCGCGAAGAAGGTGGCCTTCCGGTTTACCTTCACCTACACGGCGCTGTTCTGCCTCACCTTCGCGCAGATGACGTTTGTCTTCTTCGGCGCACTCGGAAACCTGTTGTCGGACAACGCGATAGTGTGGCAGATGGGAGCGCTGGCGCCGGTGGTGGAGTGGCTGGGCCGCAACCTCTTCGGGGTCGAGGCGGTGCTCGATCTGAACTCGGGAAGCGGTGACCAGACCGCGATCTGGGTCTACCTGTTCCTGATCGCCGTTGTCGCGGTGGTGGCCACGGCCCTGTGGTCGATTCTCGACCGGCGGCGGTCCGACTACGCCCGTCTCTGGTCGTGGACGACGCTCTTCCTTCGACTCGCGCTCGGCGGACAGATGCTGTTCTACGGGTTCGCGAAGGTCATCCCGTCGCAGATGGGGCCGCCGCCCCTCGCCGCGTTGCTCGAACCCTTCGGGGACTTCAGCCCGGCATCGGTGCTGTGGCTCCAGGTCGGGAGTTCGCCGATCTACGAGGTGCTGCTCGGCAGCGTCGAGGTGATCGGCGGCCTGCTGCTCTTCTGGACCCGCACGGCGACGCTCGGCGCGATCGTCAGCTTCGTGGCGATGGTCCAGGTGTTCATCCTGAACATGACCTTCGACGTCCCGGTCAAGATCCTGTCGTTCCATCTGGTCGTCTTCTCGCTCATCCTGCTGGCGCCGCAGATGCGAAACCTTCTGGATCTGTTCGTGTTCGGGCGATCAGCGCACCCTGTCGACCCGCCCGCGCTGTTCACGCGGGACAAACTCAACCGGTGGGTGGCGGGAATCCAGGCGGTTCTGGGCATATGGGTGGCGATCGGTGCGGCCCAGACCAGTTGGGCCGGTTACCAGGAGTACGGCGCCGGAGCCCCGAAGCCGGAGCTGTACGGAATCTGGTCGGTCCAGGACTTCCGGGTCGACGACCAGCTGGTGCCGCCGCTGACCACTGACGAGAAGCGTTGGCAGCGTGTGGTCTTCGACATCGGTGGTGCAACGACACTCCAGATGATGAACGGCGCACTGGTTCCGGTGTCGGCCGAGATCGCCGACGGCACACTGCAGATGCAACAACCGCACGCATCCCTGGCCGTCGACCGTCCCGACCACGACACCCTGGTGCTGTCCGGCGACCTCGACGGGAGTCCGACGACGATCGTCGCCCAACGGCTTGACCACGACGCGATGACATTGCGGAGCAGGGGATTCAACTGGGTGCAGGACGAGCCGTACTTCCGGTGAGCCCGGTGTCCCGGTCGTCGGCATCGAGTCATGCGCTCGGCTTTTCCCTGAGGACCCGCACCGGAAATCTCGGGGTGGGTTGGGCGACTTCCCTGATGTGTCGGATCACACCGCGGGCCTAGCGTCGCACTATGACTGCGATCGACACCACCATCCGAGAGTCGGTCTCTTCCCCGACCTCGGCGACGACACCTCCCGGTACATCGCCGGAATGGAGCGCCGCGAGAAAGCTGGCCTTCCGTTTCGTCTTCGTCTACACCGCGCTGTTCTGTCTGGCCCTCTCCCAGATCAGCTTCGTGTTCTTCGGGGTACTCACCGGGTTCCTGCCCGAGCGCTTGGCGCTCTGGCAGCTGGGGCTGCTCGCCCCGGTACTGGAGGCGCTGGGGCGGAACGTTTTCGGCGTCGACGCGGTGCTCACGAACTCCGGCAGCGGTGACCAGGCGGCGTTCTGGATTCTCTGGTTGCTGATCGCGGTGGTGGCAGTGGTCGCGACCATCATCTGGTCGGTCGTCGACCGGAGACGCCGCGACTACTCGCGCCTGTGGGCGTGGACCATGCTCGTCATCAGGTTCGCGCTCGGTGGCCAGATGCTCGACTACGGCTTCGCCAAGTTGATCCCGACGCAGATGCCCCAACCACCGCTCGCGACGCTCCTCGAACCCTACGGCGACTTCAGCCCGGCGTCGGTGCTGTGGATGCAGGTGGGGAGTTCCCCGGTCTACGAGATGCTGCTCGGCAGCGTCGAGGTTCTCGGCGGCCTCCTGCTGTTCTGGTCCCGCACCGCGATCCTCGGGGCGCTGGTCAGTTTCGTTGCGATGGTCCAGGTGTTCATCCTCAACATGACCTTCGACGTCCCGGTGAAGATCCTGTCGTTTCACCTGGTCCTGTTCTCGCTCATCCTGTTGGCCCCGTATGCCCGGAACATGGTGGAGCTGTTCGTCTTCGGCCGTTCCGCCACACCCTTCACCGTCCCTGCGTTGTTCACCCGCGACCACCTCAACAGGTGGGCGGCGGTCGCCCAGGTGGTTGTGGGGATCTGGGTGGCGATCGGAGCAGCGACGTCCAGCTGGTCGGACTACCGAGAACACGGTGGCGGCGCACCGAAGCCGGAGTTGTACGGCATCTGGTCGGTGCAGGACTTCCGCGTCGATGGCCGGGCGCTACCTCCGCTGACCACCGACGACCAGCGCTGGCAACGGATTGTCCTCGACTCCGGCGGGGCGACGACACTGCAGATGATGGACGGCGCTCTCGTCCCCGTATCGGCAGAGGTCGACGGATCATCGCTTCTGGTCGAGGAGCCGCCCGCGGTGCTCGACATAGGCCGCCCCGATTACGGCACCCTCGTGCTGTCCGGCGACCTCGACGGGACTCCGACGGTGATCGTGGCCCACCGGATGGACCACGACGCCATGACGTTGCGGAGCCGGGGATTCAACTGGGTGCAGGACGAACCGTACTTCCGGTGAGGTGCCGACTCAGAGCAGCAGCAGCCACACGAACCGCAGGACGAGCGCGCTGATCCCGAAGATCGCGACGCCGAGTAGCCATCGCCGGGCGCCGCGGTCGGCGCCGACCGGGTCGCGGCCTCGGCGGAGGTAGGTGAACGCCGCCATGACCGCGCACGCCGACGCGATCACGCCGGTCGTGAGAACGAGTACCAGCATGAACGTCGTCACGGTTGTACCCCGTTGTCGCCGAACTGGTCCGACCCCCAGACGTCACTTCGACGACGCGACCGCGATCGAAGCCGCATCATCGGAGCGAGGTATACCGGTCGGCGCCTCACACCACCCGCTTCAGTTCGCCGGGCGTCACGTCGTCGTCCGCGGCCAGCGCGAGGACCTCGCCGAATCCGGCGACCAGGCACTCGGCGAACAACTCCTGGTCGGTGACCGCCGCGCCGTCGGAATTGATCCCGAGACAGGCTGTTCCGTTGTGAGTGATCATCGTGGCCATCATGGCGCAACCGGGCAGCGGGCCGAACGGGAACATGCGCTCGACCTTGGCGCCGGCGACGTAGGTCTCCCAAGGGATTCCGGGGACGTTGCTGGCCTGGAGGTCGTTCTGGCTCGTCGTGCCGCTGAACCGCATCAGGACCGTGCCGGGCAGCCAGGCCATCACCGAGCCGAGGGCGTTGAAGATGTCGACCGCCGGTTCGTGGCGGGCCTGGCGGACCTGCTCCCGGATGGTGAGCACGCGTTCGAAGGGGTCGGCGATACCGACCGGCCCGGTCAGGCGACCCACCGCGATGCGGTTACCACCTGCAGGATCCTCGGGACGGCGCACCGAGATCGGGATGGCCACCGGCATCGTCTCGATGGGCGTGCCCATCTTCTCGTGGTACAGGCGGAATCCGCCGATCAACCCGGCGAGGTAGACGTCGTTGATCGAGGATCGGGCCGCGGTCGCCGCGGCCTTCATATCGGCGAACGGCACCTCGAAGGCGCTGAACCGCCACGACAGACTGCGGTGGGCCAGCAACGGAGAACCAGGAGGGCTGACGAGGCCCGCCACCCGCGGGACCGAACGGCCGTAGCGCAGAGCGGTACTCAGCGCCTGGCGCGGATTCGTCAGCGCACGGATGCCACGGAACGTGGTGTCCAGGCGGTGCGGTACCCGGCGGACCTCTTCGGTGATCTGTCGCTGGATCAGGTCGATCGGCGTGATGTTCACCGGGTCGGGGCTCGGCGGTTGCGGTTTGCTCGGATTGTGCTCCCGCGTCGGCGAATGCAGCTGCGCCAGGCCGAGGATCGCACCGAGTCCGTCGGTGAGGGCGTGATGCGCCTTGAGAAAGTAGGCGGCCTTGCCGTCGGGCAACCCTTCGATCAGGTAGCCCTCCCACGGCGGGCGTGCGGAGTCGAGCGCGGTCATCGCCAGCTGCTCGCACGTGGTGAGCAGTTCCCGCATGCTGCCGTCGCCGCCCAGGCTGATCCGGCGCAGGTGGTAGTGCAGATCGAAGTCGGGATCGACTGCCCAGCTGGGGGTTCCGGTGCCGAAGGGGGAGTCGACCACCCGCTGACGGAAGCGCGGTGCCATCCGGCTCGCCCACTCGTGGGCGGCCACCAGCCGGTCCCAGTCGGGATCGCAGTCGTAGATCTCCAGCATGCAGATCGTGCCGCGCATACGACGATCCGTGTCGCCGCGCCACATGATGGTGTCCACGGCGCTCATGTGGGGATCGCTCGCCCAGTCCAGGGGGCGGTCGGCGCCTTCGGTGAGATCAGCGTCGTCGGCCATCGTCAGTCCTCCTCGTGAGACGGTGTGCGCAGCGAGTCGACGGAGTCGTCGACGAACGACTCCAGCGGCCAGTCGGCGAGCGCCGTGACATACATCTGGCGAACCTCCTCGGCGCGGGCGCCGATCTCGTCGGCCGTCCAGTCGCTGGTGTCGATGGGCGGCAGAACCATCACCTCGACCGTACCGGGCCGGATGAGTTGCGCACCGCGCCACATCAATTCACCGGTGTTGCGTAACACGACGGGAACGATCGGGACGCCGGCCTGCATGGCGATGTGGAACGGGCCCTTCTTGAACGGCCCGATCCGGGGCGTCGGGGATCGGGTCCCCTCCGGCGAGACGACCAGCGACAGGCCGTCCTCGCGAAGCGCTTTGACCGCCGGTGCCAGCTGTTCGATCGCCTTGCCCCGGTCGGCCCGATCGATGAAGACGAGTCCCGCCTGCCGCAGGATCTCACCGAGCACCGGGACGCGCTGCACCTCCTTCTTGGCGACGCCGGTCGCGTCGGTGCGAACCAGATTGATCATGACCGGCAGGTCGAGCTTCGACTGATGGTTGAACAGGAAGACGCAGGGTCGATCGGAGAACAGGTACTCGCCGCCCTCGAGGACCTGGACGTGGACACCGGCGAGGGACAAGCCGATGTCGTTCCCGGTGGGAAGTGCCTCGACGAGCGCGTGCGGATCGCGACGGATCAGGCCCGCGGCCGCACCGACGGCGGCGGAGGCGACGAACGAGCTGTAGAACGCGCCGGTCCGGGCCAGCGACCCGAGCCGATTGTAGGTGGGGTTCTTCAGGTCGATGATCGGCCAGCCGCGGGACTCGGCCTCCGCCCGCAGGATTCGGCGCGGCGAGATCGCCGCCGGGTTGCCCACCGACTCCAGGTACGGGATGTCCTCGTTGCCGTCGCTGTAGGCGAACGACGCGTCGAGGTCGATGTCGTTTGCGCGAGCCAACTCCCGGACGGCGGCTGCCTTGCCGGGACCCCAGAGCGGGCGTCCCTTGATGTTCCCGGTGACCACCCCGTCGACGACCTCCACGTCGGTCGCGAGCGCGAAGTCCGCACCGATCTCGCGGGCGATGGGTTCGATCTGGAAGCGCGTCGCCGACGACGCGATCACGATGGTGTGCCCCATCTCGCGATGCGCGCGCAGGATCTGCCACATCTGGGGACGCAGCTTGGCCGCGGTCTCGTACTTGAACAGGTGCTCGCCGAAGGCGATGAGTTCGGCGTAGGTCTTGCCCGCGAAGGTCGGCCGCGTGGCCGCCAGGACCTCGGCGTAATCCTGTTCGGACATGACGCCGCGTAGTCCGATAACCAGGAAGTCGGCGAGCTCCCCGAATCCGAAGTCCATGCTGCGCAGTCGCGCCCGCATGATGGCGGCGGCGGAGAACCCCTCGATCAGCGTGCCGTCGTAGTCGAAGAGGGCGGCCACCTTCTTGCCCGTGGGCGCGGAACGGATGGCCCGCATGCGGTCGGTGAAGGCACTCACTGCTGCTCCTCGTCGTCGACGACAACAGGCTGCAGCTCCTCGATCGCGGCGATACGGGCGAGCCGATCGCGCATGAGTTCGACCTCGTCGAGCCAGTCCTGACGGGCGGCCCGGAGATCCACGATGTCCTCGCCGTGGATGAGGCCGCGGTTGTCGGCCAGGCGGTAGGCCCCGTCGTAGAGATCCTTCGACACCGAATCCTTGCTGCGCAGAACGGCTTGCAGCGCGAGTTGACGACCGAGCCCGAGGCAGCCGGCGATCAGGGCATCCTTCTCCTGGGCGGTGTTACCCAGTTCCACCAGCTTGGTCGCGACCACGAGCTGGGCGTCGAAGAAGGTCTGGAGTGTTCGTCGCGCGAAGAGTGCTCCCGTGTGGCCGTGCAGCACCTCGTAGGTCCACTCCTGGGTGGGGGTGACCGCTCGCCAACCGGGGGCGAGGAGATCGAGTTCGATGCCGAGTCGGTGCAGGTATTCGGTCTTGGGCGGGAAGAAGAACTCGAACTTCAGGAGATCGCGGATTCGCAGGGCTTCGCGCTGCGCGGCGGTCAGCAGTTCCTCGTCCGGTGCCGGCCGAGAACCGACGTGGTTGCTCCGGATCGGGGTGCTGCCGGCTTTGACCTCTCCCTCGGCCAGCGCCAGCAGACCGATCTCGACGATCGCGCGGTCGACGAAATGGTGTAGCGCGCCGTTGCGGTAGTACGCGGCGACGGCCCGGTTTTCCGGAACGACGGACCAGACCGGTTCCGAACCGCCCTCGTAACAGGTCACGACGCCGTTGCCGGCCAGCACCCGCAGCGTCCGGACGAGCCCGATGCCGCGGCACAGTGCGGGATCGGGTCCGGGGAGGCCACGGCGGTCGATGTAGTCGAGCAGGGGAGCGAGGACGGCCTCGATCTCGGGCAGTGTGTACGCCCGATCCTGTGCACCCAGTGCTGCGAAACCGACCAGTGAGGTCGCGGTGATCGGTGTGGCCGAATTGATCTCGTCCATCACCCGGAAGGCGACCTTCTCCAGACGCGCAGGTCCGTCGCCGGCCTCGTCCAGCGTCTGCTTCAGCGAGATCGGCGTGCCGAAACGAACTCTCGCCTCGCCGAGGTGGCTGCGCTGGGCCTTGGCATAGCGCAACAGCCAGCCGACCCCCTCGGGCTTCTTGACGCCGCCCGCGTCCTCTGCGGCGATCGCGCCGACCTCCTGCAGTTGGTCGTACACGATCGACGTGGGCACGATCGTCACATCGGCGTCGTCGAGCTGGCTCGCGGCATCGACGACATAGTTCAACAGTCCGAGCATCGGCTTGCGCAGCTTGCCCGTTCGGCTCCGGCCACCCTCGATGTACCACTCGAGATTGAACCGCTTCTCGATGATGTAGGCCAGGTAGGAACGCATCGCGAACTTGTAGACCGGGTCCGACCCGAACTTGCGGCGGATGAAGATCATCCCCGCGCGCCGGGCCACGGGCCCCACCGGCCAGAACGACAAATTGTTGCCACCCAGCACGAGGTTCGGTGGGAAGTCGTTGTTGCGCAGCACCGTTGCCAAGACCAGCGGGTCGACGTAGGAGCGGTGCGAGGGGAGGAAGACCAGACCGGTCGACTTGTTCAGGGTCCGTAGGGAATTCAGGGTGTCGACGTCGACCGTGATGTTCCATGCGCGCTCGTGCAGCCGGTTGAATGTCGCCGAGAAGATGTCGTCCATCAGCCGGCTCTGGGTGGCGACGAACCCGGACAGCTTGTCGGTCGCCTCGGACACGACCGCATCCGTGGGCCGGCCGAGTTCGGCGGCGAGTTTGGCGGCGCCGCTCTGGAATCTGGCCGAACTGCTGATCTGTTCGGCCACCAGGCGCGGGACCTTGTACCGGTCGCCGGCGATCTGGCGTTCGGCACGTTCTGCGGAGACCGACGCCGCGATCCGGACGTACTGGTCGAAGGGCTCGCCCTCGGCCTGATCGCGTGCATGCCGTTCGCGGAGTTCGGCAATGGTGGCGGGTTCCCCGGCCACCACGCGAAGGGCGTCGGGGCGGCGCTTGCGGATGATCGGCTGCATGAGGCCGAGCGGGCGCCGGGGGTTCGACAGCACGAGGACGTCGCCGAGAGTCACCCGTCGCTCGCCCTGGCGGACCGCGGGGAGCCACACCGGACGCACCGGCACGAGAAGAGTGTTCGGCGACAGTTCGTCGAAGTCGACGTCGGCGCCCTGGCGGACCTCGGCGTCCGGGTACGCGGTTGCGGCCCAGTCCTTGACCGCATGCATCTCGCACGACGTACGCGCCTTGGTCAGGACCAGAACGGGATCGGACATCTGCATCACCCTCACGTCATCGTCGTCGACACCGCACCGGTGTGCTCCGAGCATCGGTGTCCCATGGCCGCTCCTCCGACGGAGACCGCCATGGTCCCATTGTGTCGTGGGTTACAACGGGCGGGGCGGGTTTCGGATGAGCGCGACACTCCCCGGCGCCGAAGATCCCCGCCCGGTTAGGCTGAGCAGGTTGCCTGGGGAGGAAGTATGGGGATGCGATTTCGTGCGTTGACGGCGCTGGGCGTCTCGGCGGCTCTGGTCACGACGCCCGCGGTGGCGGCGGACGCGGCCACGCCGACGGTGCGGTCGGGAATGGCGATCAACATCGACGACACGGTCCTGACCTCGAACAGTTGCACCCTCGGTGCGGTCATCTCCGCCAAGAAGGCGCTGACCGCGGGACACTGCGGGGCCGTGGGCCGGGCCGTCCACGACCGCACGGGGAGGAAGATCGGGACGATCACCGCCAATCGCATCGGCCAACGGCTCGACATCGCGGTCGTCGGATTGGCTCCGCGGACCTCGGCCCGGATCGACACGGTGGACTGGGATGCGAAGTTCCACCGGGGACAGCTGGTCTGGAAGTCGGGTATCACCACGGGCTACGGAACCGGCAAGGTCACCGATCCGGCGGAGGTGCTGCGCACCTCGCACGGCTTCTCGCTCGCACCGCCGTTTCTGACGAGCCACGACTCGTATTCGGTTCAGACGAGCTTGCGTTCGGAGTCGGGCGACAGCGGCGCGGGTGTCCGGGACAGCCGGGGTCGTGTTGTCGGAATCCTGTCCTCGGCGACTCTCGAGGGTACGGGTGTCGTCCCGGTGTCCCGTCTCCCGCGCGCACTTCGGTAGCGAAAAAGGCTGTGCGGCAGCAGATTTTACCGCAGGTCCGGGAAACGACGAAGCGCCCCATCTGGCCGGAGCCGGATGAGGCGCTTCGTGAAGTCAGGTGTGCTTAGAGCGCGCTGACGTTGGTTGCCTGGGGGCCCTTCTGGCCCTGCTCCACGTCGAATTCGACGCGCTGGTTCTCTTCGAGGTTGCGGAAGCCGCTACCGGTGATCGAAGAGTAGTGGACGAAAACATCGGCGCCCTGATCGTCGGGTGCGATGAAGCCGAAGCCCTTTTCGCCGTTGAACCACTTGACGGTTCCCTGTGCCATACTGCTGTACTTCTTTCTTCAGTTCAGCAGCCACCAAAACTGATGACCGCCCGCCAAGTGTGGCACAGAAAACGCGTCCTGGGAAACGGTGAGTGACGAATTCGACCGTTTCGGCGTAGATGAGCAGGTCCGCAGGGGCGAAAAGAATTTCACGCGGCCCGCATCGGCGACTCTTTTCCTCGCCAGATGGCGAGCACAGCAGCCAGGCCGGCGATGCATGGCAACACCTGCAGCCACCCCACTGCGGGCGCGAGGCCCACCTCTCCGGACGTGTCCTTGATGAAGAGCAGGGTCACCGCGACGAGCAAAGCCGTCGCGAAGAGTCCGGCGGACAGCCGCCGTGCGTAGGTGCGTCCGCGGCGGACCGCGCGCGCACTGACGAGCCAGCCGACGAGACCCAGGCCGCCGATCACCCCGAGTACGACGAGATAGGCGGTCACCGCGGCGTCGAGGTCCGCGGCCGGGTAGTCGGGGTAGCCGTGAGCGATGTGGTCGCGCAGTACGTCGGTGGCGGCGAACGGCACGACGGTCGCGAGGACCGTGAGGGCGGCGCCCAGGTACAGGGCGATCACCGCCGGCCGGGTGTGTGTCAGGGATTGCATGGTCACTCCTCTCTGGCGGGCACCGGCGGGTGCGGTGTCCGCGTTTTCGGTGGGACGGGTGCGGCCCGGCAGTACGACGACGGCGATCAGCACGGCCACGAACAGGAGAGCGGCGGCGCCGGTGAAACCGACGGCGTAGCCGGCGTTGGTGGCGTCGAGGTCCGCGTCGTCGCCGGTCCGGCGGGCGGCGAGGGTTCCGAGTGCGGCGAGTCCGAGGGCCGCGCCGAGCTGTCGCGAGCTGTTGAGCAGGGCGGATGCGGTTCCGGCCTCGTCGGGCGCGACGTCCGCGGTAGCGGTGGACACCACCGGAGCGAGCGCCAGTCCGAAGCCGGTGCCGGTGGCGATCGACGGACCGAGGACGTCGGTGAGGAACGAGCCGCCGACCGAGACCAGGCCGAACCAGGCGAGGCCGAACGCCGTCAGGAGACCGCCGACGATCATCAGTGTGCGAGGCGCATAGCGATAGCCGAGGCGGATCGCCAGCACCGAGCCGAGGATCACGCCGAGGGCGAAGGGGAGGAACTCGACTCCCGCGAGAGCTGGGCCGGCCCCGAGTATCCGCTGGGCGTAAAGCGAGACGAAGTAGAAGGCCGACGCGATGGCCCCGCCGAGCAGGAGGTTGAACGCGTTGGCGCCGGCAACCCCGCGGTTGGCGAAGATCCCCAGCCGGAGCAGCGGCTCGCGGCGCGTGGTCCGTTCGACGACGAGGAATCCGGCCAGGAGGACGGCGGCCGCGACCAGCGTGACGACGGTGACCGGCGAACCCCAGCCGACGGCGTCGGCCCGGACGACGGCGAAGACCAGCGTCGTCATTCCAGCGGTGACGAGAACCGCGCCCAGCGCGTCGGGCTCGCCCCGATCGGTGTGGACCGCCCCGCGCGCGGGCACAGCTCGTACGGCGAGCGCCCAGGCGAGTGTCGCGATCGGGATGTTGACGAGCAGGACCCACCGCCACCCGGCGTACTCGGTGAGGAGGCCGCCGAGGACGACGCCGAAAGCGCCACCGGCCGCGTTGGTCGCACTCCAGATCCCGAATGCCTTCACCCGTGCGCGTCCGGTGGGGAAGGTCATCGCCAGCAAGGCCAGAGCGGCGGGGGCCATGGCTGCCGCGCCGACACCCTGCAGGGCGCGCGCCCCGACCAGCATCCCAGGGCTTGCGGCCAGGCCGCCGGCCAGCGATGCCAGACCGAAGATCACGAGTCCGGTCAGGAGCAGACGACGATGGCCGTACCGGTCGGCGAGCTTTCCGCCGAGCAGCAGCAGTCCGCCGAAGGTCAGCGCATAGGAATGGATCACCCAGGTGACGCCGACGCCGTCGAACCCGAGGGCATCGGATATCCGAGGCAGACCCACGTTCACAACGGACAGGTCGAGCGACACCAGGAACTGAGTCGTGGCCACGGCGGCGAGGACGAGTTGAGAGCGGGCTCGTGCAGGTGAATACTTTTCGAACATGTTCCGAAAGTAAGAGCCCGGGTCCGCGGCGTCAACCCTGATCTGTCGTGCGAGTCGCTCGGGGTTTCCACCCACACTGCAGAATGGACACCGTGACCCGATCGAACGCCCCCACCGGACGTGCCGCTGCCGGGAACGGCGGCCGCACCGGCCGGCCACCGGTGACCTCCCGCGCGCGCATCCTCGAGGCCGCACGCGAGATCATCGACCGGGACGGCTGGGAGAAGCTGACCATCCGCCGCGTCGCCGCTGACCTCGGCATCGGTTCGACGACTCTGTACCACCACGTCCGCGACAAGGACGACCTGCTGATCCAGCTGCTCAACGACCATGCCGATTCGACGATGCGCGCCCCGCTCCCGGCCGCGCCGCGAGACCGGATCATCAAGGCGGCGAGCGCCATCCACGATTCGCTGAGTTCCTGGCCGTGGGCTGCCGAGATCCTCACGACCGACGGCTTCCTGGGTCGCCTCGGGGAATCATCGCTCGACATGGTGGAGGCGATCGTCGCGGCCGCCGTCGAGCACGGCTGCACGCGGGAACAGGCAGTGGTGGTCTTCCGGAGCATCTGGTACTTCACGGTCGGCGAGATCCTGGTGCGCGCCCACTCAGACCCCCGACGGGCGAACGATCCCGCTCGACTGCAGGGATTCCTGGACCGGGCCACGCCCGAACGGTTCCCGCAGCTGGCGGCCATCGGGCCGGAGTGGCCGGTGATCTCCGCCCGCGACACCTTCCCGTGGGCACTCGAAGCGTTCGTCGACGGCTTGCTCGCGCGCGTTTCGGAGACCGGGTAGACCCCGGCCGTGTCAGCGGTTCACCGAGAACGCCAGGTCACAACGGTGCAGAGTGTGGGCAGGAATATCCGGGGTGGCCGGAGGCCTTGAACCTGAACATGGTCGTGCGGGGCCCCGGGATCGGGTGGCGCAGTCCCCGCAGACCCGATGACGAGGTACGCCCCCGTCTCGCCCAACGAAAGGACGGATCGCATATGACAGTCCCCAACATCACGCTCAACAACGGAGTCACCATCCCGCAGTTGGGATTCGGCGTGTTCCAGGTTCCGCCGGAGGACACGAGGGCAGCCACCCTGACCGCCTTCGAGGTCGGTTACCGGCACATCGACACCGCCGAGATGTACGGCAACGAGAAGGGCGTCGGCGAGGCACTCCGCGACTCCGGCCTCGCCCGCGACGAGGTCTTCATCACCAGCAAGCTCAACAACGGCTTCCACGACTTCGACGACGCCCTCAAGGCGCTCGACAAGACCAACGCCGACCTCGGCGTCGACCAGGTCGACCTGTTCCTGATCCACTGGCCGCTCCCCGAGGTGGGCGACTACGTACAGACGTGGAAGGCCCTGGAGAAGGCATACGCCGACGGCAAGGCACGCGCCATCGGTGTCTCGAACTTCCAGCAGTCCCACCTCGAGCGACTCTTCGCCGAAACCGACGTGGTCCCCGCGGTGAACCAGATCGAGGTGCACCCGTACCTGTCGCAGAACCCGTTGCGCGCGTTCAACTCCCAGCACGGAATCGCGACCGAGGCGTGGTCGCCGATCGCGCAGGGCAAGGTCGTCGACGACCCGGTCATCACCAAGATCGCGGAGGCCAAGGGACGCTCGGCCGCCCAGGTCACGCTGCGGTGGCACATCCAGCGCGGCGACATCGTCTTCCCCAAGTCGGTGACGCGGGCCCGCGTCGAGGAGAACTTCGCGCTCTTCGACTTCGAGCTGTCCGACGACGAGGTCGCGGCGATCGAGGGACTCAACGCCGACGAGCGCATCGGTCCCGACCCGGACACCTTCAACTACATCCCCTGATCGCTCAGGGTGCGAGCGGGCGGACCACCTGAACAAGGTGGCCCGCCCGTTTTTGTGCTCTGGTCAATGGCCGGCGGGCTTGGTGAGTGAGGCCCGTAGCTGACCGAACCGGAAGAGCGCGGGCTCGCCGACCACCGACTGGTACTTCTCCACCACCTCGGCGACGAACCGGTCGACCTCCGACTCGGGGAGACGGCTCGTCCAGTCGGGCGATCCGACGGCGAACCAGGCGCGGAAGGCCTCGACCGAATCGAACTGCCACGACAGGTCCTTCATCGTCAGGTCATCGACGGAGAAACCGGCCGCGGCCGCCAGCTCACCGAAACGGGCGGCCTCCGCATGCTCATACGGTGCGCTGAACCCCTCGAAACAGCCGGCCCAACGCGGACCGGCCGCGACCTGCATGGCGATGTCCTCGATACTCGGCCGGTCGGTCGCGCAGACCATCTGCAGCACCGCACGCCCGCCGTCGACGAGACTCCGCGCGATCTGTCGCAACGCCTCCCCCTGGTCGTGCACCCAGTGCAGTGCATTGAAGGAGACCGCGAGGTCGAAGTCTGCGTCGAACGGCAACGCCAGCACGTCGTCGACGTGGAATCGGACGCGCAGCAGGTCGGACGGCACCCGCGCCAGTGCGCGGTCGATCATCCGGTGCGAGGCGTCGACTCCGACCACCGACCCGTCGGGCAGTCGTTCCGCCAACAACATCGTGATGAACCCGTCCCCGCACCCGACGTCGAGGAGACGTTCGTTCCCGGCCAGCGCGAGACCGGAGATCGACTCCTCGGCGACCATGCGCTGGAGCCCGCTCACCTCCGCGTATCGTGCACCATCCCAGTCGACCATCGCTTCTCCCGTCGTCGGAGCATCGGCATCCATCGTCCACCGCGACGGTCGCGTGCGGGCGGGTTCGGGTGATCCGGCGCGACCGACCTCGATACGCGGCGTCCTCGCTTCGCTCGGTCGACGCACTCGACCAACGGCTGGGAGCAGGTTGTTTCGCCCTACGTCACGGCCGGGCGGCGGTCGCGACCCCGTCCGCGATCTCGCGGTATCGGGCATACACCTCGGGAGTCGCTGCTGCGGTGAGAGTTTCGCGCGGAACCTGCCACTCCGGCAGCTCACCGGTGAGCGACCAGGCGGCCTGGCGGGCGGCGCCGAGTGCCACGTGTTCGCCGTCCGCGGGGACCTCGACCTCGCCTCCGAAGAGGGCCGGTGCAATCGCCCGCACCGCAGCCGATTTCGCGCCACCCCCGGTCAGGAGGATGCGGTCGACGCGCACGCCTTGTTCCTCGATCTTCTCCCGGCAGAACACCAGCGAGGAGATCAGTCCCTCGACCGCGGCGCGCGCGATCGACGCGGGGCCGAAATTGTGTGCGGTGATGCCGGTGAGGGTTCCGGTGGCGTCCGGGAGATTGGGGGAGCGTTCGCCCGCGAACCACGGCACCATCGTCATTCCTCCGGCGCCAGGTTCGGCGGACGTGGCGAGCCGTGCGAACTCGTCGAAGTCGACGCCGAGCATCTTCGCCGTCGACGCCAGCACCGGTGCGCCGTTGAGGGTGCACACCAGCGGCAGGTGTCGACCGGTGGCGTCGGCGAAACCTGCGACCAGGCCGGCGGGATCGTTGGGGGCGGTGGCCGACACGGCACACACCACGCCCGACGTTCCGAGGGACACCACCGCGTCGCCGCGTCGGGCGTCGAGTCCGAGGGCCGCGGCCGCGTTGTCACCCGCACCCGCGCCCACGATCAGCCCGGCCGAGGTGGTTCCTGCCCGGTCACCCGCTCCGACGACGATCGGCAGTCGCGGGCTTCGGCCGCGAAAAGCCAGTTCCAGCAGGTCTTTGCGGTACTCGCCGGAGGCGGCGTCGAAGTAGCCGGTTCCCGACGCGTCGCTGCGGTCGGTGGTCAGCTCGGTGATGTCGGCACTCCCGCGAAGTCGCCAGGTGAGCCAGTCGTGGGGAAGGCACACCGCGGCAGTGGCGTCGGCGTTCCGGGGTTCGTTGTCGGCGAGCCAGCGCAGTTTGGCTGCGGTGATGGCGGCGACCGGGACCACGCCGACCGCCTCTGCCCATGCTCCCGGACCGCCGAGGTCGTCGACCAGGTCGGCAGCGCTCGATGCCGAGCGGATGTCGTTCCACAACAGGGCATCTCGCACCACTCGCCCGGAGGTGTCGAGGCACACCATCCCATGCTGCTGGCCCGCGACCGACACCGCGGCCACGTCGCCGAACCCGCCCGCGGCGGAGACGGCCTCGCAGAGGGCTTCCCACCACCGGTCGGGGTTGACCTCGGTGCCGGCCGGGTGTGCTGCGCTCGCCGACCGGACGACGGTCCCGGTCTCGGCCTCGCAGATGACGACCTTGCAGGACTGGGTGGACGAATCGATCCCGGCGACCAGCGTCATGACAGGAGCTCGGCGAGTGTGGCGCGAGCCCCCTTGGTGCGCAGCGAATCCAGCGCGGCCAGGTACGGCGTCGTGAATCCTTCGTCGTCGGCGAGAGTGCCGAACAAGTCGCGGTCGGCGACGAACGCCAGTGGGTCGGTGCGCGAGCGCATCGCCCGCGGAACGAGCTCCGCGGCCAGGGGATCGACGACGTCGATGGGCTCCCCCTGTTCGTCGGTGCCCTCGGCGTATCGGGTCCAGCTGGCGACGACAGCCGCGGCGAGCTCACTGCGCTGACCGGACGCCAGCCGTTCTCGGATCACCGGCAGCAGCCACTTCGGGATGCGGTCCGAGGAGTCCTGGCACAGGCGCGCGATGGTGTCGGCGATGGCCGGGTTGGCGAAGCGCTCCAGGAGGGTGTCGATGTAGGACTCGACGTCGACGCCCGGCATCTCCTGCAGCGTCGTCCGCCCCTCTTCGATCATGTAGCGCCGCAGCAGGGTTCGGATATCGTCGTCCGACGCCGCGTCGTGGACGTAGCGGTAGCCGAGCAGATACCCGAAGTAGCACAGCGCCTGATGACCGGCGTTGAGCAACCGCAGTTTCATCAGTTCGTAGGGGATCACGTCGTCGACGACCTGCACACCCACTGTCTCGAGGGCTGGACGGCCCATCGAGAAGTCGTCCTCGAGTACCCACTGGGTGAAGGGTTCGGCGACGACCGGCCACGCGTCGGCGATCCCGGTGCGCGCCGCGACCTCGTCGGTGAGATCGGGTGGCGTTGCGGGAGTGATGCGATCGACCATCGAGTTGGGGAAGCGCGTGTTCGTCTCGATCCAGTCGGCGAGGGCCGCGTCGCGGAGTCGTGCGTAGGCGAGGAACGTCGACCGGGCCATGTGTCCGTTGCCCTGGATGTTGTCGCAGGACATGACGGTGAACGACGGGATTCCGCGTTCGCGGCGTCGGGCGAGTGCCTCGGTGACCAGTCCGAACACCGTGCTCGGAGGTGCCGAGCCCTCGAGGTCCGCGACGATGTCGGGGTTCGTGGCGTCGAACTCGCCGGTCGTGGGGGAGAAGTTGTAGCCGCCCTCGGTGACGGTCAGCGACACGATGCGGGTGGCCGGATCGCTGAGGCGGTCCAGAACTGCCTCGGGATCGTCAGGCGCGAACAGGTATTCGACGATCGACCCGATCACCGAGGTCTCGGTGTCGCCGTTCGGGTGCTTCAGGGTGAGCGTGAACAGGCCGTCCTGGGGGACGAGTGCATCGCGCATGGCCGAATCTGCCGGCCGCACCCCGACACCGCAGATACCCCACTCCTTCGCAGCGGGATCCGATGCGAGCAGTCGGTCGAGATACATGGCCTGGTGGGCGCGGTGGAATGCGCCGACTCCGAAGTGCACGATGCCGGGCGTGACGGCGGTGCGGTCGTACGCGGGAACCGCGGCGCCGTCGATGCGGGCCAGCGATTCGGCGTTCAGCGGGGTGCTCATGGGCGAGCTTCTCCTGTCTGTTGGTCGGCGGCGCGCCACTCCGACATGCCGGGATAGACGATGGCCTTGATGTTTCCGGGCCGGAGGTCGGCGTTGAGGGCGTCGGTGAGTTCGTCGAGTCCGAATCGTGCGGTGACCATGGCGTCGAGGTCCACGGCACCGGTGCGGACGAGGGCCAGGGCGGTGGGCCAGGTGTTGGAATACCGGAAGACGCCGGTCACCACGAGTTCTCGGTTCTGGATCAGGGTGACCGGTAGTTCCATTGTGTCCGAACCCATTCCGACGAGTACGACGTGACCGCCGGGTCGTACCCGGGTCATCCCGTCGCGGACGGCGGCGGCAACGCCGCTCGCGTCGACGAAGGCGTCGACCGTGTCGGTCTCGTCGCCGGGGGCGATCACCTCGGTCGCGCCGAAGTCCTCGGCGCGCCTGCGTCGCTGCTCGTCGGGCTCGCTGACCACGATGCGTGCCAGTCCCGACGCGCGGGCGACCTGGGCGATCATCAGTCCGATCGGTCCGGCGCCTGCGATGAGGATCGAGTCGCCGGCTGCAACAGCCGCCTTGCGCAGAGCGGCTATGCCCACGGACAGCGGCTCGAACAGCGCTGCGGCCTCGTCGGACACCTCCGCGGGCACCGGATGAGCGAAATCCGCCCCGATGGTGACGTATTCGGCGAAGGCGCCGTCGATCGGCGGTGTCGCGTAGAACTTCATGTGCGGACACAGGTGGTAGTCGCCGCGTTTGCTCTCGGCGGTGGTCGGATCGGGTCGTTGCGGCTCGATGGAGACGCGTTCACCGACGCGATCGGGGCTCACACCGTCGCCGACCGCCACGATCACCCCGGACGCCTCATGACCGAGGACGAGCGGTTCACGCACGACGTAGTCCCCGATGCGTCCGTGACGCAGGTAGTGGGTATCCGAGCCGCAGACACCGACCGCCCGTACCTCGATCAGCACATCACCGGGGGCTGGGCGTGGTGACCTGCGGGTTTCGGTGCCGACCGAGAGGTCCGGGTGTAGTACGCCGGCGCGCATCACCTGGGGAGCGTCCGGGACGTTCGTATCGGTTGTTGCGTGGGTCACATCTGGATGCTAGCTTACTGAGCATATTCACCGCTAGTGAGCATCTGCTCACGAGAGAACGGGAGTAGGCCATCGATGGCACCTCGTAAGCAGTCGGCAGACACCGCCGACGACCAACAGGGTTCGTCGGGACGGGCGGGACCGCGCGGCGCCGACGCCGGCCAGGATCTGCGACTGCTGGTCCGCGCCGCGACGATGTACCACCTCGAAGGCCTGACACAGGCGGAGATCGCCGCCCGCCTCGGAGTCTCCCGACCCACGGCCGGCCGCCTGGTCGCCCGCGCCCGTGCGCAGGGACTGGTCCACGTCTCGGTCTCGGCACCGCCGCATCTGTCCTCGTCGATCCACACCGAGCTCGAGCGGGCGGTCGAGGAGACTTTCGGTCTCGACGAGGTGCTGGTCATCGACGAGATCGCCGACGGATCGACCACCGGCAACGCTGCGCTGGGGCGGGCCGGCGCATCGGTGCTGACCCGACGCATCCAGGCCGCGGACACCTTCGGATTCACCTGGGGGCCCGAGCAGGTCGCCGTCGCCGACGCGATGGGCGCCGCCGCCTCGTGCCAGCGCGTCGTCCAGATGGACGGCTCGATGACCTCGGTGGAGTACCACACGGGCGTCGACCATGCCCTCTCACGCTTCTCCGAACGCCTGCACGCCCGGCCTCTGCGACTGGTCGCACCGCTCTACGTCGATCCCGAGACGGTCACCGCCGTCAACCGCGATTCGATTCTGTCGCAATCGCTCTCGGCCGCCCGTGGTGCGCAGGTCATGCTCTTCGGAGTCGGTTCGGTCTCGACCTCGACCACCCTGTTCGAAGGCGCCTTCATCGACGCGATCGTGCTCGACGAACTCGTCGAACTGGGCGCGGTCGGCGAGATCGGCGGCCGGTTCTACGACGCAGACGGACAGGCGGTGGCATCGAGCCTCGTCGACCGGACGGTGTCGGTCTCCCTCGATGCGGTCCGGGCCTGCCCCACCTCGATCCTGGTCTCCGGTGGTGAGCACCGGCGGGAATCCATCCTCGGTGCTCTCCGCGGTGGTTACGCCACCATCTTGGTCACCGACGTCCCCACGGCGGAATGGCTTGTGTTGCAAGAGAAAGGTGAACAATGAAGTTCTCCCGACCCCGGATGCTCGGCGCCCTGGTGGCGACCGTGGCGCTGGTGATGACCGGCTGCTCCGGCGCCGGCTCCCTCACCGGCGGAGGCGGGCGCGAGATCACCGTAGCGATGGTCTCCAACTCCCAGATGCAGGACGCGGTCGCGCTGTCCGACCAGTTCGAAGAGCAGAACCCCGGCGTCTCGGTGAAGTTCGTGACGCTCTCGGAGAACGAGGCGCGCGCCAAGATCACCGCGTCGGTCGCCACCGGCGGTGGCGAGTTCGACGTCGTGATGATCAGCAACTACGAGACCCCGATGTGGGGTGAGTACGGCTGGCTGGTCAATCTCAGTCCCTACATGGACGCCGATCCCGACTACGACGCCGACGACTTCATCCCGACGCTGAAAACCGCGCTGTCACACGATGGGTCGATGTACTCGGCGCCGTTCTACGGCGAGTCGTCGTTCCTGATGTACAACAAGAAGCTCTTCGAGCAGGCCGGGGTCTCCCTCCCGCCGAATCCGACCTGGCCCGAGGTGGCCGAGGTCGCGAAGAAGCTCGACAACGACCGCACCGCGGGGATCTGCCTGCGTGGCAAGCCCGGCTGGGGTGAGGTGCTCGCTCCGCTCAACACCGTCATCAACGCCTTCGGTGGCCGCTGGTACGACGAGGAGTGGAACGCGCAACTCGACAGCCCGGAAGTCGAAGCGGCCGTACAGTTCTACGTCGACACCGTCCGCAACCACGGTGAGGCCGGCGCGTCGTCGTCGGGCTTCCAGGAATGCGGAAATCTCCTGTCCCAGGGCCAGGTTGCCATGTGGTACGACGCCACGTCGGCGGTCTCGGTCCTCGAGAGTCCGGAGACCTCGTCGATCGCCGGCGACGTCGGCTATCTGCCCGCACCGAGCATGGCCAAGCAGGACAACGGTTGGCTCTACACCTGGTCGCTCGGTATCCCGTCGAGCAGCAAGCACCCGGACGAGGCGTGGTCGTTCATCCGCTGGATGACGAGCAAGAGCTACATCGAATACGTGTCGGAGAAGCTCGGCCCCAGCCACGTTCCGCCGGGCAGCCGACTGTCGACCTACGAACTGCCCGCGTACAAGGAACTCGCGAAGCCGTTCGCCGAGCAGACGTTGACCTCGATGCAGTCCGCCGACCAGCTGAAGCCGACGCTTCAGCCGGTGCCCTACACCGGGGTGCAGTTCCTCGCGATCCCTGAATTCCAGGATCTCGGTACCCGTGTCAGCCAACAGATCTCGGCGGCCATCGCCGGACAGATCAGCGTCAAGGACGCGTTGGCCCAGTCCCAGGAGTATGCCGAGGTCGTCGGCAAGTCCTACCAGAGGGAGCAGTGATCATGGCCACCGCAGTCTCGACGCGCTCGCCCGAGGAATCCTCGCCCGAGCAGACACCACTGACGTCATCCCGCGACCGCATCTCGCGGGCGGAGGGGTGGCGCCGGCGCGGACCCCTGCTGCCGGCCCTGATCTTCATGATCGTGGTCACGCAGGTCCCGTTCGTGTTCACCCTGTACTACTCGACCCAGTCGTGGAACCTCGTCCGTCCCGACTCCCGGGCGTTCGTCGGCCTCGACAACTACGTCGCGGTCTTCGGTGACAGCCAGTTCTGGCGGGTCACCGTCAACACGATCCTGCTGATCGTCGGCACCGTGCTGATCTCGGTGATCCTCGGCCTGATCTTCGCCCTCCTACTGGACCGGAAGTTCCTGGGACGCGGCGTCGTTCGGACCCTGCTGATCACCCCGTTCCTGGTGACCCCGGTGGCAGCGGCACTGCTGTGGAAGACCAGCCTGTTGTCGCCGACCAACGGCCTGGTCAACTGGATGCTGAGCCCGCTCGGCATCAAGGTCGACTGGCTCTCGGAGTTCCCGCTGATGAGCGTCATGGCCGAACTGGTCTGGCAGTGGACGCCGTTCATGATGCTGCTGATCCTCGCCGGACTGCAGTCGATGCCCCGCGACGTCCAGGAGGCCGCCCGCGTCGACGGTGCGACGAGCTTCCGGCTGTTCCGTGAGCTGACGCTGCCGCACCTGCGGCGGTTCATCGAACTGGGCGCCGTCCTCGGCGCGATCTACCTGGTCAACACCTTCGACGCGGTCTACATGATGACCTCGGGTGGCCCGGGGGTCTCGAGCTCCAACCTCTCGTACTACATCTACCAACGCGCCTTCCTCGGCTTCGACATCGGTCAGGCCGCCGCGATGGGTGTCGTGACGGTGGTCGGCACGATCGTGGTCGCCACGCTGGCGCTGCGTCTGATCTTCAAATCATTCTCCGGAACAGAGGAGCCGGCCTGATGAGCACCGACATCCGCCCCGACCGCACCGCAGCGGAACCCGCAGGACAGCAGTCCGGCAACGAGATCCGACGACGCCGCAATCCCCGACAGGGTCTGCTGACCGCGGTCACCTGGATCATCGCGATCGGATTCTTCTTCCCCGTCCTGTGGATGGTCCTGACCGCGTTCAAGCAGGAGAGCGACGCGGCCACCAACCCGCCGACCTTCTTCTTCGAGCCGACGCTGCAACAGTTCCGCGACGTCTTCGACGCGGGAATCGCGACACCGCTGCTCAATTCGCTGTTCGCGACGATCGTCTCGACCATCCTGGTGCTGCTGCTCGGCGTACCCGCCGCTTTCGCCCTGTCGCTGCGACCGGTGCGGAAGACCAAGGACGCCCTGTTCTTCTTCATCAGCACCAAGATGCTGCCGATCGTCGCGGCGATCATCCCGCTGTACGTGATCGTCGGCGAGATCGGCATGCTCGACAACATCTGGACGCTGGTGATCCTCTACACCGCGATGAATCTCCCGATCGCCGTGTGGATGATGAGGTCCTTCTTCCTCGAGGTGCCCGGCGAACTGCTCGAGGCCGCCAGCATCGACGGCGCCAGCCTCTGGACGTCGGTGCGGGAGGTCATCCTCCCGCTGATCTCGCCCGGGATCGCCGCCACCGCCCTGATCTGCGTGATCTTCTCGTGGAACGAATTCTTCTTCGCCGTCAACATGACCGCGGTCAACGCACAGACGATGCCGGTGTTCCTGACCGGTTTCATGTCCGGACAGGGGCTCTACTGGGCGCAGCTGTCCGCCGCGTCGGTCCTGGCCGCACTGCCGGTCGTCATCTGCGGCTGGATCGCCCAGAACAAGCTGGTCCGCGGACTCTCGTTCGGCGCCATCAAGTGACCGCCGCCCACGCCTACCGACTCGAAAACCTCTGAGAGAGAACCGGAGAACATCATGGCTTCCATCACCTACGACAAGGCCTGCTGCGTCTACCCGGGCGCGGACAAGCTGGCCGTCGACTCCCTCGACCTCGACATCAATGACGGCGAGTTCGTCGTCCTCGTCGGACCGTCGGGTTCGGGCAAGTCCACCGCACTGCGCATGCTCGCCGGTCTCGAGGAGATCGACTCCGGGCAGATCCGCATCGGCGGCGACAACATGGTCGGCGTCGCACCCAAGGACCGCGACATCGCCATGGTCTTCCAGAACTATGCGCTCTACCCGAACAAGACCGTCGGGGAGAACATGGGATTCGCGCTGAAGATGCGCGGGGTACCCACCGAGGAACGCAAGCGCAAGGTCGCTGAGGCCGCCAAGCTGCTCGACCTGACCGACTTCCTCGACCGCAAGCCGGCCAAGCTGTCCGGCGGCCAGCGGCAGCGTGTGGCCATGGGACGCGCCATCGTCCGTGAACCGCAGGTCTTCTGCATGGACGAGCCGCTGTCCAACCTCGACGCCAAGTTGCGCGTCCAGACCCGCACCCAGATCGCCGCATTGCAGCGTCGACTCGGCACCACCACGGTCTATGTCACCCACGACCAGGTCGAGGCAATGACCATGGGCGACCGCGTCGCGGTCCTCAAGAACGGTCAGCTGCAGCAGTTCTCGACCCCTACCGACTTGTACGACAAGCCGGTCAACGCGTTCGTCGCCGGGTTCATCGGCTCCCCCGGGATGAATCTTTTCACCGCACCCGTCGTCGACGGCGCGATCACGGTCTCGGGCGGCACGGTGGACATCGACGCCGAATCCGAGTCGGCGCTGCGTCGTTCCGGTCTCGACTCGGTGATCGTCGGCATCCGTCCCGAACACTTGGCACTCGCCGACGGTGGTAGCGGGCTCGACGCCGAGGTCGCGCTGCTCGAGGAACTCGGCAGCGAGACCTACATCTACGCCAACCTCGCCGATCAGTCGGTGCGGAACCTGGACGGCGAGCCGATGGTCATGGTCGCACGGTCCGCCGAGCGGTCACCGGCCAAGCGCGGCGAGGGCATCCGACTGCGTCAGGCCGACAAGGCAGTTCACCTCTTCGACCCGTCGACCGGCGACCGGCTGGTGTGACCGCGCGTCGGGCAGGTACGCCGACCGTGTGCTCGGTCCTCGGAGTCAGATGACCTCGAGGGCCGCGGCACACTTTCGTTGAAAGTGACGCAGAAGAGCTTCGTTGTCAGGGAGCAATACTCCGTGTGGGACGACTCCGGCCTCGACGCCCACCTGGACGCGTTCGAACACTTCCCAGTCCTCCTTCATGATCTGTTCGATCTCGGTGATGGTCGAGTCGACGCGTGCCTCGTCCCAGTCCTCGGGGAAGAAGAAGTGATTGCGCTGCAGCGTTTCACCGGGTCCGATCGGGACATAGGTGTAGGTGTAGAAGTAGTCGTTGCCTCGGCCGGAAACCATGAAGTTGGGCCAGATGTAGGACAGGTGAAAGTCCACCCACCGGCCGTCACTGCTATCCGCATCGACCGGCGGGGAAATGTGGGCGAAGCAGTCTTCGAACTGGTGGACCTCGTAATTGTCTGCATCGACGTGGTATTCGCTGCGGAAGCTCGGATGGACTGTCGCACAGTGGTAACACTCTGTGTTGTTGTCCAGTGTGATCTTCCAGTTGCACTTGATGAGGTGCTCACGGGACGCTCGAACAGGATGCCGGTTCAGGTCGAACCCGTTGTCTTCCGCCAGTGAGACCAAGCCCTTGATCTGGTCCAGCAAGGGGTCGGCCTGCGGGTCGAGATTGACGAAGATCAGTGGGCCCCAGGTCTCGACACGTGCCGACCGCAAGGCGATCTGAGAAGGCTCGAAACACGCCTCTCGTTCGGCTCGGGGCGCCACCTTGAGTTGGCCGTCCAGGTCGAAAGTCCAGCCGTGGTACTGGCATTGCAGCATTCGACGCTTGCCCTCGCCGAGCGCTACAGGGTGTCCTCGGTGCGGGCAGATGTTGATGTAAGCCGCCAGTGAATGATCTGCCTTACGCACAACCATGACCGGGACTCCCCCGACGTTGGCGGTGATGTATGACCCTGATTGTTCCAGCTGGCCGCTGTAGCCGACGTATTGCCATTGCCTGCGAAAGATTGCCTTCTGCTCGCGGGTGAAGACGTCAGTGTTCGTATACCACTCAGCGGGTAATGTCCACGCGCGATTGATGGCCTCAGCGGGGCTTACCTGCTCGAGTGGCGTCAGATTGTGTGTCATCGTCGCTCCTGTTCAGCCCAAGGGGGGTGTTTCGACGTAGAACAACGTGGCTGGAGCAGTCCCGTTGTTCCGGATGCGGAAGCGGCCTTCCGTCGGGAAGAACACGGTGTCACCGGCCCGAAACGGGATTCCGGCACCGCCGGCCCCTGTCTCGAGGACCAGTTCGCCTTGGATCAGATAGAAGATCTCGTCAACCGGGCCGATATGGTGGTAATCACCGGACAGTGGCTTCTGACTTTCGGTCGACCACCAGGCGCTGACATCGCCGGGGTTCATCCAGCTTATGCCCGCCATGAGTTTCGATCCATGGTCGGCGTGGGTGATGGTGCGCGCCAGCGTCATTCGTACACCATTGGTTTCACGTGTGGAGACGGGACACCCGTCGATGGGGACCACGATGGGGTTGGTCATTGTGTTTCCTCGCTAACTTGATGGCTGAGTGGTCAGAGGTCAAGAGTCAGTTCGTTGCCTACGCATCGAGATACGCAGATCATCATGCAGTCGTTGGCTGCTCGTTCGGCCTCGTCGAGGACGTGGTCGCGGTGGTCGAGATCGCCCGCCAGCACTGGAATTTCACATGAAGAGCAGATGCCTTCCTGGCATGAGAAGTCCACTGATACCCCCGCGTCGCGTACCACGTCCAGAATGCTTCGGTGAGCAGGTACGTGTAATCGCTTGCCGCTGCGCTGCAGGATCACGTCGAACGGACGGTCGGTGCTCTGGACATCCGCAGACTGCTTCGGATCCGCAGCGAATCTCTCGACAGCCAGATCCCAGGGAGCATCGTGGGCCAACTTCTCGAGGTCGGACAGCAGAGGTGCTGGCCCACATGCATAGACACTTCCCCCCCGCAACGACGCCGTGAGGACTTCGAGATCTGCCCGTCCGTGTATGTCGGCTACGTGGGATCGGCTATCACGCGGCAGCAGGCTGGTGACATCGATGAGACGGTCGGCGCTGCGCACCAGATGAATCAGATTCCACGCGAGGCCTTTTCGATCAGCTTCCTGAGCAAGACCGATGAGGGGCGTGATCCCGATCCCCCCTGCTATGAAGAGGTACTCGGTGGCGTCCTTGAGCGGAAAGTTGTTCCTCACAGCACGGACTTCCAGGACATCCCCGAGCTGGAGGTCGTGCATCGCAGCAGAGCCACCGCGCCCGTTTGCCTCTCTCAGCACAGCTATCTGCCAATTTTCTCTGCCGCTCGGCAGGCCGATCAGCGAGTAGTGCCGCACGAGGTGACAGGAGCCGTCCGTGTCCGGAAGTGCGATCTCGATGTGTGCCCCGGCGGTCCACGAAGGGAGTTCCCGGTCACCAGCGGGAGCAAGCTCCAGCCAGACGACGTCTGTTGCGGCGAGATGCCGGCTGACGACCGTGACCGTCAGGCCCGGTGTCGCCAGGACGCGTTCGGATACCGGCGAAACTGACACGGTGACTCCCTTCGTGGCGTGGTGTACTAAGCGGTGCGGATCGCTTCGATGACGGCCTTCATCCAGAGGCCCATGTCGGCCGGCACACGGGAAGTGATCAGGTTGCCGTCGGTGACCACCGGCTCGTCGACGAACTCGACGCCTGCATTGACCATGTCGTCTTTGATTGCAGATACCGCAGTGGCCTTGCGACCCTTGACGATTCCGGCGGAGATGGCGACCCAGCCGCCGTGACAAACGGTCGCGACCGGCTTGTTGGCCGCGTTGATCTCGCGCACCAGCTCCAGCGCCTTCGGGTAGCGTCGAACGAGATCTGGGGCGAAGCCGCCGGGGATCACGACAGCGTCGAAGGAGCCGGCCCCCAGTGCGTCGTAGGAGGTATCCGCCGGGAACGGGCTCATGTGATTCTTACCGGTCAACGCCGCCCCATCCGGAGAGGCGACTGTCACCTCGGCACCCTCTTCCCGAAGTCGGTACACCGCGTAGATCAGCTCGGACTCCTCGAAGTAGTTCGCTGTCAGGACGAGCACCTTCTTGTTGGCCAAGGACATTCCGTTCCCTACTTTCTGTGTATGTGTTCATCGTGGAACTGATCGAGTGTTCACTAGGAGTGTACACACAAGAACCCGGACATCGCAGCGAAACTTGCTGAAATCGGCCAACTTTCGAGATCGGTGCATCATCGGACGGTAGGGATCGGCCGGCAGGGGGCGACAACTCGATCGGGCAAATCGACGAGCACGGGGGTATGGCGATCGCCGAATCGAGCAAGATCGCCCGAGCGGCTGAGCACGACGTCTCACTTGCGCCCGAAGCGCACGTGAGGAACACCTAGAATTGCGCCATGATCGAGATACCGGGGGAAGAAGGGGCACCTCAGGCGCAGACCTTGGGGGATCGGCTGCGTTTGGCGCGAAATCAACGTGGCATGAGTGTCCGAAAGCTGGCGGCCGAACTCGGGTGTTCGCCCAGCCATGTGTCCCAGTTCGAGCGGGGGATCTCGGAGCCGTCGATAAGCCTGCTCACCGCATTGGTCGACGTGCTCGACGTGACGATGGATTCACTGTTCCCGAAGCAGGACGAACCCATGGCCACCCCAGCTCCTGACACGACTGGCAACCTCGTCCGACGATCCCACCGTCGGCCCGAGATCAAGATCGGTGACGGAGTCCGGTCGCAAGTGCTGCTTCCGGTTGAGGAAGATGGAATCGACTTCTGTGAGTACGTATATGACCCTGGAGCGGGATCTCTGTCCGCGACTGGGACACTGAGCCATCCGGGACGCGAATACGGGGTGATCACCGAGGGGGCCATCGATGTCGAGTTCGACGACGAGGTCATCACCCTCCGTGAGGGGGACTCGATCGCCTTCGATTCGGCCAGACCGCATCGCTTCCATAACCGCTCGTCGGCGCCCGCCCGAATGATCTGGTTCTCCTCCAGCAAGCTCTAACTCTCTTGGATGAGGCCCTGGTACTCCGTCCATTCGAGTCCCAGTTCGAGTGCAGCGGCGGTACGCACGAGACGCAAGACATAACTCCGTTGGAAGCGGGCCCGACTGCTGGTCAAGCGAAGGCCGAGACCGCTGACCAGGGCGGTCAACCGATCTGCACTTGCCTGGGGGTCAACACAGTTCATCACTTCGGATTTCTGGCCTTCTCGTAGCAGATCGCACACCATCTCCGTCCATGCCTTGTCGAGGCTCTCGGCTGTTGTGGCCATGTCGGCATTGCGCAGACTCGACCCCCACATGTCGATCCACAACATCCATGACCAGTCCTCACTGGTTATCGGCAGAGCCAGGCGCAGCAGTCGGTCCAGTCGTTGCGCGACCGTCCCTGAACCGTCGACGATTTGTCGTGCGCTCTCAATGTCCTCGTCTGCGGCGGTACGCAGCATTTCGGCGAGTAGGGCTTCCTTCGACTCGAAGTGATAGTGCGTCAACCCTTGGCTGCCACCTGCTTCTTCGGCGATATCCGAAATCCGGGTTTGATCCAGACCTCGTCGGAGGACGACCCTGCGGGCTGCCTTCAACAATTGCGCCCGACGGATGGCTGAGTTCTTTGCTCGCGGTGGCCTCCGTTCGCCGGGTGCCGACCGCTGAACTGAATGGTTGTTCATTCAATTAATACCTTTCACCGATCAGGCGATTGTGCGCCGTAAACTCCGACTGTGCAACACCTTCCGCGTAAGAAGTGGCGACTCTGCGTTCGAATGGCGCCCCGTACCGTGTTTAGACAGAGCGAACACTTCACTGAATATCCATTCAGGGAAGATTGAAATGTAAACAGTTCGTGGCGCTGGGTGGGCGTGATATCGGAGCGTTGCGTGGTGTCAAACCGGCTGGTACGCAGACGATTACAAGAATCGTCGAAGGTCCGGAAATTCGTCCGAAGTTACATAGGCGGCGTGCAGATTAACAGTGGCGTAACACTCGGGATGCGCGGCGCTTGACAGTGTGTTCATCGTGACTGAACATCTCTCGCATGGCATTTACGCCATTCCTTCACCCTCCAATCCACGCGTACGGCTGGAGATAAATGACTAACAACAACGTGATCGACGACAGTCCGCTGACGAACTTTCACAAACGGCTTCTCGTCCAATCTGCCGGCGGCCCGTTTCTCGATGGTTGGCTGCTGAGCATCATCGGCATCGCCCTCGTCGGGATGCAGAACGAGCTTGATCTGTCCACGACCGACACGAGTCTGGCCGGCGCGGCCGCGCTGATCGGAATCTTCTTCGGAGGATTGGCCTTTGGCCGCTTGACGGATCGTATCGGCCGTCAGTTGATGTACACCGTCGACCTGTGCGTTCTCGTCGGCGCATCGGCGCTCAGCGTCTTCGCCGACAGTGCCTGGCAAATCATCGCCCTGCGCTTCATCATCGGTGTCGCAATCGGCGCGGACTACCCTATCGCGACGGCTCTGCTCACTGAGTGGCTCCCGGCTCGATACCGCGGCGCCCTCGTTGGATCTCTGATCGCCTTCTGGTGTCTGGGAGCCACGATCGCCCTCTTCCTCGGCTGGGGACTCGTCGCCTGGTTCGGCGATGACGCCTGGCGACTCATCCTGGGCAGCAGCCTGATCCCGGGGCTCATCATCTTGGTCCTGCGAATCGGAACTCCCGAATCACCACGATGGTTGATGTCGAAGGGGCGCAACGAAGAAGCGCAACAAGTCGTTCGTCGGGTCTACGGCCAGGATGCCGACGTGTCTTCTCTGGTCGATGTCGAGACGGCGACCGATTCGGTACGGTATCGCGAACTCTTCCGCGGCGAGTACGGCAGGAGGGTGTTCTTCTGCGGGGCATTCTTCGTCGCTGCCATCACACCCGTATTCGCCATGTACAGCTTCGGCCCTCAGATCCTGTCGCAAGTCGGGATGGCCGAGGGGAACATGAGCAACCTGGGCTCCGCGTTGATCAGCCTGCTCTTCCTCATCGGATGCATCCCTGCGCTGTGGTGGACCGAATCGTTGGGACGCCGGCCCCTACTCATCTGGTCTTTCGTCGGCATGTTGATCCCGCTTGTCGCGCTGGGAGTCCTACCTCAGGCGGGTTGGTTCGTCCTGCTCTGTTTTGCAATCTATGCGCTGGCGTCGGGTGGGCCGAACATTCTGGAATGGTCGTATCCCAACGAGCTTTTCCCCACTGCGATCCGCGCAACTGCCATGGGGTTGATCACCGCGATCAGCCGCATCGGCGCCGCGGTGGGGACGTTCTTGATTCCCATCGGACTCGAATCGTGGGGAGTGAAGAACATCATGCTCGCGGCAGCGGCACTGACCTTGTTCGGCCTGGTGGTCTCGGTGCTGATGGCCCCGGAGACCAAAGGCATGTCGTTGACCGAGGCCAGCGGTGAGGGAACACCGGTTCGCTCAAAGGCCAAGTTGAGCTGACATCGCCCAGGTGGCGGACGGGTTCGGAGGCAACGAGTTACGGGCCGACGATGCCACGTACGCGCCGCTTGCCTCCGGACCGTGATCGCTCGGGCTTTCCGGATGGGGCAATCCACATCTGATCGATGACCTGGTCATCGCACCCGCACCATCACCATTCAACATCACAAGAAGGAACCACCATGACAATCACCGAAGTGATCGACAACAGGACTCAGGCGCCGCAGATGCCGCGCTACGCTGAGACGTTCGCCGACGCACTGCCGGACGACGCGAAGATCGCCGCTGTGCGGGCCGATCTCGAACAGGCAGGAGTAAAGTACGTACTCGCGTGCTGGATCGACCTGTTCGGGATTCCGAAGACCAAACCTGTGCCGATGAGTGATTTCGAGGCATTGTGTAAAGGCAAAGGCCCGCAATTCGCGGTGCACTCCATCTCGTTCGTTCCCGATCTCACATCAGCAGACTCCGACCAGGTGTTGGTTCCCGATCTCGACGCGGTGTACGTGTGTCCGTGGGATACGACCACCGCGATCATCTTCTCCGACCTCTTCTGGGAGGACAAGCCCTACAACGTCTGCCCGCGGCAGGCTCTGAAGCGCGCCATCTACGAAGCGGCGCAGCAGGGTTACAGCGGTTATGCCGGCATCGAACCGGAGTTCATCGTGATGCGATGGGACGAGGATGGTCAACCGGTGAAGGCGTTCGACAACGATCCGCAACAAGTCGGCGGTTTGCGTCCACGACGCCAGGCGTTCGGTTACGACGTGGAACATTCACTGGACTCCATGCCCTTCCTCAAAGACATGATGGACATGCTCGAGACATTGAACTGGGGTCTGCACGATGTGGTCGCCGAAGGCGCATATTCACAGTTCGAGCTCGATTTTCACTACACGGATCTGTTGCAGATGGCAGACCGGCTCGTGTTCCTGCGTATTGCCCTCAAGGAGGTCGCCAAGCGCCACGGCATGTTCGTGACGTTCATGCCAAAGCCGACGACCGGCGACTGGCGGTCGGGTGCACACATCAACTTCTCCCTGCGATCGACAGCCGACCCTTCGCGGAACCTGTTCGAAGACAGCGCAGGAGGATGGAGCGACGAGGCCCGGTATGCAGTCGGCGGCCTGCTCTCGCACGCCGAGGCACTCACGGCCATCACATGCCCGACGGTCAACTCCTACAACGGGCTGGTACCGCGGGTCGGCGGTTTCGAAGGCGGCACGGTTACGTGGGCCCCCACCAACATCACCTACGGGCACAACAATCGTGCTGCGCAGTTCCGCCTGCCCCAGAGTCGGTTCTGTATCGAGAATCGAGCGGCAGATATGTGTATGAACGTGTATCTGTCGCTGGCATGCACACTTGCCGCCAGCGTCGACGGGATCGTCCGCAACGCTGAACCGGGTGACCCCACCGATCGGGATCTTTACTCCATGACGACGGAAGAGACGGAAGCGGCCGGCATTCGCCGTCTGCCCCGCAACTTGCTGGAGGCGATCGGTCACCTGCGGCAGGACACCTTGCTCGCAAACGTCCTGGGGCCGGCGATGCTTGACTCATACATCGCCTACAAGCTCGATGAGTGGGAGCGCTATCACCAGGCTGTCACCGATTGGGAAGTCAACGAGTATCTCCGGCTCTACTGACGGTCACTCCCTGAGCAGCCGAGGCCACCATCTTCTCGTGTGATGTCGGTCGCGTACGAGGTTATTCCGAAGCAATGTATTGGAGCAAATCGTTGTCGTCCGTTGACTATTCGTCATTCGAGCTCGGTGATGTTCGGCTGCTCTCGGGTGAGACACTGTGCGAGGCGCAACTCGCGTACAAGACCTACGGCCAGTTGAATGCGGCGCGCGACAACGTCGTCGTGTTGCCCACCTTTTTCACCGGAACTCACCGGCGCAACGAGGGCTTCTTCGGCCCTGGTAGAGCGATCGACCCCGCACGCCACTTCGTGGTGTCGATCAACATGTTTGGCAACGGGCTGTCCAGCTCCCCGAGTCGCGCCCAACCGGCGCAACGGGGAGCTGGATTCCCCGGGGTGACCCTCTATGACAACGTGCGATGCCAGTATCGACTGCTGTTCGACCACCTGGGGGTCCGGCGGCTCGCTCTCGTGGCCGGTTGGTCGATGGCCGGTTGCCAGGCATACCACTGGGCCGCAATGTATCCCGAACTTGTCGATGCAATCGTGCCGGTCTGCGCCTCGGCCAAGACGTCCACCAACAACCTCGTGTTCCTCGAGGGTGTGAAGGCGGCGTTGCTCGCCGACCGATATTGGGATGTGGAGGACAGTCGATCGGCGCCTATGCGCGGACTGAAGGCATTCGCGCGGGTGTACGCCGGGTGGGCATACTCCCCGGCCTTCTTTCGTGAAGGCCATTATCGCGAACTGGGCTATGGATCGATCGAGGACCTGCTGGTCGACTGGGAAAACGATCATGTCCAGAACTGGAACGCCCACGATCTACTCGCCAAGATCTGGAGTTGGCAGCACAGCGACGTCAGTGCGAATCCGGACTTCGAGGGCGACTTTCGGTCAGCACTACGGGCAATCACCGCAAGGGCTGTCGTCATCCCGTGCATGCAAGACCGATACTTCTCTCCAGAAGACAACCGAATGGAAGTCGACGAGATGCCGAACGCCGAGCTTCGCCCTTATGACTCGCCATTCGGGCATTGCGTGGCCAACCCCGGCAATGATGCAGGGTTCGAAGCGTTCTTGGATGCGGCAATCAGCGATGTACTGCGGCCAAGCGACTAGGAATGCGCCCTGGACGCGGGGTGTCTTCGGATAGCTTCTCGGGGCACCACCGCACCCACCGGTCGTCTCAGGCCAGCAGCCGCCACAACCCGATCAGACCGACCACGACGATCACCCCGCGCAGTGCGCGGGGTGAGAGTCGTCGTCCATATCGAGCCCCGATGACGCCGCCGAGGAGTGAGCCGACGGCGATGAGTGCTGCGGCCGCCCAGTTGATCCGGTCGAAGGCGACGAGGGTGTAGGTGACGGCCGCGACGACGTTCACCACGAGGGACAGCAGGTTCTTGGCGGCGTTCATCCGCTGCAGGTGGTCAGGGACGACGACGCCAAGGACCGCCATGAGCATGATCCCCTGAGCGGCGGTGAAGTAGCCGCCGTAGATGCCGACCGCGAACGTGCCGGCCACCATCGCGGCGATGCGCGGGGGAGTCAGGCGCGGTGTGCCCAGGTTCGTCGGCGCGGTGGGCCGGCGGCCGACCCACTTCTGGATCCACGGCTGCGCCACCACGAGGATCAGGGCAGCCACCAGCAGGACCGGCACGACCGCCTCGAACACCGTCTCCGGTAGGTGCAAGAGCAGCCAGCAGCCGACGATCGCGCCCAGGAACGACGCCGGCATCTGCCACCGCAGCTGCGGCCACTGCCCTTCGAGTTCACGCCGGTAACCCCAGGTTCCGGACACCCCGCCGGCGACGAGGCCGATGGCGTTGGAGATGGTCGCACTCACCGGAGGGACGCCGAACGCGACGAGCGTCGGGAACGTGATCAGTGTGCCGCTACCGACGACCGCGTTGATCGCGCCCGCGCCGACACCGGCCAGCAGGACGGCGAACAGTTCCCATGTGCTCACGACTTCCGAGGGTGCCCGGTGCGTCGGGCGGAATGGTCACCGGGGGTGGCCCCGCCGGGAAAACGCCCGGAAGAACGCCCCTGAAAACCACCCCTGGAAACGGCCCCCGAAACAGACCCGGCAGAGGACCGCCGTTGACATGGTGTCGTCGGCGCCGCTGCTGAGGGCGTATTTCGGGGGTGCTTTTCAGCTGGGACGGGCAGGTGGTTTCGATACGGCTCGTCGCAGGCTCCGCGCCTACTCAACCAGCGGCAGTCGGGGCGTCGTCCTTCTTCTTCCGCTTCGGGATGAAGTGCAGGATCGCGACGAGGATCGCGCCGACGAGCAGGCCGACGACCGCGGACAGGACGGTACCGGCCGTCCAGGACAGGACGCCGCCGAAGCCGCCGTGCACCAGTTCGCCGAACCAGTGCTCGACGTGGTGGAGCTGATCGGCGGGCCAGTGGAAGCCTGCCTCACCCACGTTGACGATGAGGATGTGCCCGCCGACCCACAGCATCGCGGCGATGCCGACCACGGTCAGGGTCGACATGATCTTGGGCATCGCGGTGACCAGCCCGCGGCCGATCTTCTGACTGAACGTCGACTCCCGTTGTGCGAGCGCGAGGCCGACGTCGTCCATCTTCACGATGATCGCGACCACGCCGTAGACGAGCGCAGTGATGAGAAAGGCGACGACGATGAGGACGAACAGTCGGGTCCAGAACGGCTCGTTCTCGACCGAGGACAGCGAGATCACCATGATCTCGGCCGAGAGGATGAGGTCGGTGCGGATCGCGCCGCTGACTATGTGCTTCTCGAACTCGGGGTCGCCCTTCCGGGAACCGGAATCCTCCTCGTGATGACCGCCGGTGATCGCCTCGTAGACCTTCTCCGCGCCTTCATAGGAGAGGAACAGACCGCCGGCGATCAACAGATACGGCAGGGCCTGCGGCAGGAACTGACTGAGGATCATCGCGACGGGCAGGATGATCAGCAGCTTGTTGCAGATCGAGCCGATCGCGATCTTGCGGACGATCGGCAGCTCACGGTCGGGGGTGAACCCGTCGACGTAGCGAGGTGTCACCGCGGTGTCGTCGACGACGACGCCCGCAGCCTTCACGCTCGCCTTGCCGGCCGCGGCGCCGATGTCGTCGAGTGACGCGGCGGCGGCACGGGTGAGTGTCGCGATGTCGTCGAGCAGAGCGACGAGACCACTGGCCACGGGAACCTCCGGGTTCGGTGAGGGGCTGCATGCTCGATGAGCGTCGGTCATCGAACAGTATGCCGAAACGACCGACGGGGTCGGTCATCCGTACGCCTGGAGCGGCGGAATGTCCGGATTGCGTCCGCCCATGTGGCGGATTTCCCTGTTGGGTGCTGGTTCACCTGCGCAAACAGGCTCGCCGACCGGCGAAATCAAGCAGCCACCGGCGGGTATCCGGTGCGACACGGAGGCGGTGTCGAATGGCGTACAGGTCGTGGGAGACCACGACGACCATTCTTCGTCGACGCCGAGGAGATCTGATGAACGCCATCGAGAACGCCATCGATGCCCTGCGCGCGGGCCGCCCGGTTCTGGTGACCGACGCTGCCGACCGCGAGAACGAGGGCGATGTCATCCTGGCTGCCGACCGGGTAAACACCGAGTGGACCGCCTGGACCGTGCGCAACACCTCCGGCCTGCTGTGCGCCCCGATGACCGGCGAGCGTGCCGACATGCTCGAACTGCCGTCGATGGTCACCCACAACGAGGACCCCAAGGCGACCGCGTACACGGTGACCGTCGACGCGGCCGAAGGGGTCACGACGGGCATCTCCGCCGCCGACCGCGCGCTCACGCTCCGCATGCTGGCCGGTGCCGCATCCGGCCCCCGGGACTTCACCCGGCCCGGGCACGTTCTACCCCTCCGTGCCCGGCCGGGTGGGGTTCTCGAACGTCCCGGGCACACCGAGGCGGCCGTCGACCTGTGCACGCTCGCCGACGTCGCGCCGGTCGGCGTGATCGCCGAACTCGTCGCCGACGACGGATCGATGATGCGGTACCCGCAGGTCGCCGCGATGGGCTCGCGCATGGGCCTTCCGGTGCTGACCATCGAGGAGCTGGTCAACTACCGCCGCATTCACGACGCGGACCGCTGGTCGGTGGCACCCCGGGTGCGCCGCGGCGCGGAGACTGTCCTGCCGACCCCGACCGGTGAACTCCGCGCGATCGGCTATCGCGACACCGAGACCGGCGCCGAACACATCGCGCTCGTGAGCACCGGGATGTCCGGGAACGGCCTCGACCAACGTGCCCCGCTGGTACGGGTCCACTCCGAATGCCTGACCGGAGAGGCGTTCTCGTCGCAGCGGTGCGAGTGTGGACCGCAACTCGACGCGGCGATCGAACGCATCAGCTACGACGGCGGGATCGTGGTCTACCTGCGCGGCCACGAGGGCCGGGGAATCGGGCTGCTCAAGAAGTTGGCCGCCTACCGGTTGCAAGACCAGGGGCTCGACACCGTCGAGGCCAACCTCGAACTCGACGAACCGGTCGACGGACGTGAATACGGCGCCGCCGCAGCGATCCTCACCGACCTCGGGATCGACCGGGCGCGCGTCATGACCAACAACCCCGACAAGGTCCGAGGGCTGACCGACTGCGGGATCGAGGTCACCCAGCGCGTCCCGCTGATCGTGGGCGTGATGCCGGCCAACGTCCGCTACCTCGACGCCAAGCGGCAGCGCCTCGGACACCTGCTGGGCACCGCATCGGGCAGCGGGTTCGACGCCGGCCACACCGGTGACTTCTCCGTGGGGTCGCGCGCGAACTAGCTTCCCTTGACCTCGCGGGCCACCGTCGATGTGGACATCAGACGCACGCGGTCCGCCCGGAAGAGGTCGAAGGAGTACTCGAACGGGATGCCGGCCTCGTCGCGCGAGACCCGGGTGATGACGAGAAGCGGACTTCGGATGCCGATCTCGAGCCAGGCGGCCTCGCGGCCGCTGGCGGTTCCGACCTCGATGGTCTCCGTGGTCTCGGCGGCGTTGAGTCCGTAGCTCGCGCGCAGTAGTTCGTAGAGCGATCCGTCCAGCGGGTGTGCCGGCAGGTCGGGCACCAGGTCGACGGGAAAGCAGGCCAGGTCCACCGACAGCGGCGCGCTGTCAGCGAGGCGGACCCGTCGAATCGCGAACACCTCTGCAGTGTCGGTGATCTCGAGAGCGCGAGCCTCGATCGGAGTTGCCGGCCGACGTTCCACCCCGACCACCCGCGTCGCGCTGGCATGACCGGACTCCGCCAGCAACTGGGGGAGTCCGGACGACTCGGCGGCTTGCCGTTCGACGACGTCGGCCCGGATGAACGTGCCTCCGCCGCGGCCGGTTCGGCGTTCCAGGACGCCCGCTCGGCTGAGGGGGAGCAGTGCGCTGCGCAGCGTCGATCTCGACACCGAGAACATCTCGGCCATGTCGCGTTCGGTGCCGAGACGGGCGCCGGGTGCCAGCGTGCCCTGGGCGAGCATCGCGAGGATGCGTCGCCGGACATCCTCGGCGACCGGTCCGCCGGTGGTCTCACGCATGACCGGGGCGTCGCGACGCCGTCAGGCCGGGATCGCGTCCGGTGACTCGGGAAGCACCTGGCCGCCGTCGACGGCGATTGCCTGTCCGGTGATGTAACCGGCCTCCCGGGTGGCGAGGAATGCGGCGAGATGACCGATGTCCTCGGGGGTGCCGAGGGCCTTCATCGGGATGGCCCGGGTCATTCCCGCGATGTAGTCCTCGCCCATCTCGACGAGCCCCTCGGTCAGGACGTTTCCGGGCAAGATCGCGTTGACGGTGATCCCCTGGCCGGCGAGTTCGATTGCAGCCGTGCGCATGAACCCCAGTTGGGCGGCCTTCGACGCGCCGTAGTGCGACCAGTTCGGGAAGCCGGTGATCGGCCCGGTGATCGACGAGGTGATGATGACCCGGCCGCTACCCGACTCGGCGAGTGCGGGCAGGCAGGCCTGCACGGTGAACACCGTGCCCTTCACGTTCACGTCGAGAACCTTGCTCAGTTGACCGTCGGTCATCGTCGCCAGCGACGCCTCGGGGAAGATGCCGGCGTTCGCGCAGACGACGTCGATCGAGCCGAAGGTCTCCTGGACGTTCCTTGCCATCTCGTTGCACGATGCCTGGTCGCTGACATCGGTCAGGACACCGATGATCTTGCCGTCGCCCAGGGTGTCGAGTTCGGCGATCGCCGAGTCCATTTCGGCTGCCGAGCGCGCGGCGATCGCGACGTCGGCGCCCGCCCGCGCGAACACCCCGGCGATTCCGCGTCCGATCCCCTTGGTGCCGCCGGTCACGATCACCGATCGGTCGGCCAGGCTGAACATGGTCATGGTGCTCCTCTGATGTGCATGGTGGGGCGGTGAACGTCAGGCGTCAGGCTGCGGATGTCCGCGTGATGACCCGTTGCAACCACGACGGGTCGTCAAGGTAGCGGCGTGCGAGAGATGCAGTGCCGGAGACGAAGTCGTCGGCGATGCCCAAGACGGCGTCGGCGTCGGAGTGGGATGCCACCCACGCGGTCAGGTGGATGCGGCGCAGCAGCACGAAGGTCGGGATCATCGCGAGATGGTCGTCCGGCAGCGGTCGGACCGTGGTGTACCCGCGCAGCCAGGCATCGATCAGGTCCTCGGTCCCGGGTTCGTGCTCGACCCAGGAGACCGCCGACCCGAGATCGGCGAGGTGCCAAGACCATCCGCAGTCGTCGAAGTCGATGACCGTGATCGCCGGGAGGTCCGCGTGCGGATCGACCATCAGGTTGGCCAGTCGTAGGTCGGCGTGGACGAGGCCGAATCGATCGGGCCCGCTGCCGAATTCGGTGAGCCGATCGGTGATGACCCGGACCGCGCGGTCGATGTCCGCACAGTCCTCGGGGGACAGTCCGGGCGCTTCGCGCCATTGCCCCCACCTGGCCTCCGGACCGAGCATGGTCTCGACGTCCCAGGTGAACCGGACGAAGTCGGCAGGTGCCGACCATCTGGAACTGTGCTCGTGCAGGTGTGCGGTGATCGCACCGATCGTCGCGAAATCGACTACGTCAGAGTCCTCTTCGGCGGTGCACCCGGGCACGACCGTGACGGCATCGACGAGCAGCGTGCGGCCGTGCACGGTCACCTCGACGACCTCGGCGCCGTCGACTGCGGCGACCGGGGTGGGAGTGGACACGGGCGTCTCGGCTCCCAGTGCGGCCATCCACCGCAGTTCGGAGCGGATGGCCTCGACCGAGTGATAACCGGGACGGTGCACCCGCACAACGAGCCGGCGGGTGTGGTCTTCGGCGAGATAGGTGGCGTTCTCCGACAGACTCAGCAGGCGCAGCGTCGCGGACGGGTCGAAGCCGTAGAGGGGCAACGCCTTCTCCGCGAATGCGCGATGGTCTGGGGGTAGTCCGGGCACCGGAACAGTGTCACCCGGAAACCGGACCGGGAGCAGACCAAAAGGCGATGTTTAACGCGGCCGTAGCGATCACGGGTCGGCCGAAACGCGGTGGAAACAATCGGGTGCGGTCCGCTGGTGGATATGTTGCCTACCAGCGGAATACGGCGTAGGAATGAGGACGACCCGGGCCGGAACCAGTCGGCTGTGCGCAGCTGTACCCGGAAGTGGACCCCGTCGAGCAGACCAAATGCTCGCCGGATCGAACCGGATCATCACTACTCCCAGGAAGACCCCACGTGAGCTTCTCCAACATCATGGATTCCAACAGCTACACCGGTGGCTCGGTGGGGCGGCACGGTGACGGACTCATCGAAGCCCGCGAACGGATGCTCGGACCGGCGTACCGGTTGTTCTACCGCAAACCGGTCCACCTCGTGCGCGGCGAGGGAAGTCACCTCTTCGACGCCGACGGCGTCCGCTACCTCGACGCCTATAACAACGTGGCGAGCGTCGGACACTGTCACCCGCACGTCGTCGACGCCGTGATGCGGCAGATGACGTCGATCAACACCCACACCCGCTATCTCCACGACGGGATCGTCGATTACTCCGGCCGCCTGCTCGGCACCCTCGGCCCGGACATCGATCAGGTGATGTACGCGTGCACCGGTTCCGAGGCCAACGATCTGGCGCTGCGGGTCGCGGCGATGCACACCGGGGCGACCGGGGTGATCGTGACGACCGAGGCGTACCACGGCAACACCCAGGCGGTGACCGCGATCTCGCCGTCGAACGGCGGACCGGCGGTGCTCGGACCCCACGTCCGCACCGTGCCGCCGCCCGACTCGCGTCAGCCCGGTTCGACGGCAGAGGCGTTCGCCGATCACGTACGCCGGGCCGCTGATGAGTTGCAGTCGGCGGGATTCGGCGTCAGTTGCCTCATCGTCGACACGATCTTCTCCTCGGACGGTGTCTTCGCCGATCGAGAGACCCTCGCCCCCGCGGTCGCGGCGGTCCGCGAGCGAGGGGCGGTGTTCATCGCCGACGAGGTCCAGCCGGGTTTCGGCCGGACCGGCGAGGCCATGTGGGGCTTCGAACGGCACGGGGTGCGGCCCGACATCGTCACGATGGGCAAACCCATGGGCAACGGTCTGCCGGTGTCCGCGATGGCCGTCCGGGCCGCGGTCCTCGAGCGATTCGCGACGACGCAGCCCTACTTCAACACCTTCGGGGGCAACCCGGTGTCGATGGCGGCTGCGGCCGCGGTGCTGGACGTCATCGAGAGCGACGAGCTACCCGCGCATGCGCTGCGGATCGGCGCGCGTCTGCGCGAGGGAATCGCCGGCGTGGCGACCGGTCATGCTGCCGTCGACGACATCCGAGGCACCGGCCTGTACATCGGGGTGGAGATCGTGACCGACGACGGTGCCCCCGATCGGCAACGTGCTCGCGCGATCGTCGAGGCCATGCGGGACGCCCACGTGCTCATCTCGGTCTGTGGCGAGCACGGCAACGTGCTCAAGATCCGCCCGCCGCTCGTGTTCTCCGACGCCGATGTCGATTGGTTCTGCACGGCATTGGAATCGGCGCTGGCCACGACACTCACCACCGTGGGCTGAACGGGCGGTGCCGACCCGGATTCCGGATCAGAGCCGGCCGAGCAGTTCCGCCTTCTTCGACGCGAACTCCTCGTCGGTCAGGATTCCACGCTGGTGGAGGTCGGCCAGCGACTCTATCGCCGCGACGATGGCGGAGGCATCCTGGGCGGGCGTCTGAGGCGCCGAGGCATCGGCGGGTGCGGGAGTCTGTGCCGGTGCGTCCGAGACGGGTGCAGGTGCGGCGACCGGGGTCTCGGCGACCTGTTGCGGTCCGAGTTCGACGAGGCTCGACACGTCGAAGGTGCCGTACTGGCTGGAGAAGCTCACCGACCCGTATCCGGAGCCCTGCTGTTGCTGAACGCCACCGATCTGGTGGTCCGCGGTGTCGAAGATCCGCGTGACCCCGGCGACCTGGATGGCCAGACGACGCGTGGCCGGGAAGACGGCGTACCGGACGTCGTTCTGGCCACCGGTGGAGCTGGGCACACCGAGGTCCGCCGGCCACCAGGTTCCCGCGGTGACGAATCCGGCGCCCGGCTGCTGCTGCGGCGCCGGCGGGAAGATCGACGTGGTGGCCAGGACATTCGCGAGCTCGTTGCACAGCGAATCGACCCGGGACTTGAGCGAGTTGTCGAACATGTCGCCGACCATCGTCATCCCGCCGCGCATCCACTGACCGGAGTCGCCGAGCTCGGGAATGTTGAACTGCGCCATGGTCCCGCCGCCGGCGTTCACCGCGAGGAGCATCGCCAACACCGCATCGCGGGACAGTCCGTACCGTCCGGCGATCTCGTTGACGGCGTTGTCTGCTTCGGGGGTGACCGGACTGTTCATCGTGGTGTCTTTCGTCGAGGAGTGCCTCAACAGGGTACACACGGATCATCGACGGACGAGGCCACGAAACGACGTGCGGCGAGTGCCGGGTCCGAGGCGGTGTCGTCCGCCGCGGACCCGGTCGACTCAGGCGCTGAGCCGAGCGAATGCCGAGCGGTGGAACACGATCGGTTGCTTCGAATGATCGTTGGCCAGTCCGGTCACCCGCAGCACGACGATCTCGTGATCGCCGGCGGTGTGCGAACTCTCGATGGCGCACTCGAAGTGAACCGGGGCGTCGTCGAGGAGCAGAGCCCCACTGGACAACACGGTCGTCGCGACACCGGCGAAGCGCTGGGTCTTGTCCTTCGAGGACAGCTGGCGGATCACCTCGGTGTGGCTCTCGCCCAGCACCGAGACGCCCAGACTGGGCAGGTCGCGCAGGATCGGCCAGGTGGTCGAACTCTGCTGCACGGCGAACATCACCAGCGGTGGTTCCTGGGAGACGCCGACGGCGAAGGACGAGGCGACGATGACGGTCGGTTCGGCACCGGACATCCCGGCCAGCGCGACGACGCCGGTCGGGAAGGCGCCGAACGCCTTTCGCAGTTCGGTGCTGTCCAGATCGGTGGTGGGGGTGACGGACGTGGTCATCGGTCACCCGCCGACACGGTTGCGGTGGCCGAGGCGAGCACGATCGAACCCCAGCGATCGATCCAGGGCTGGAAGGCCTCGGTGTCGTCGTAGAGCTTGTCGACGACGTACAGGCCGGCGGCGGGAACGGTCGCGCCGAGTTCTACGAGGACAGGCTTGAGCAGCAGGTCGGGGGCCATGTAATGGGCGGGGCCGGCGCCGAGCATCAACGGGATGGCGGTGACGTCCTGGAGGCCGTCACTCGTGGAGAACTGGTCGAGGAAGAGCTTCAGGAGGCCCGTGTAGGTGGCCTTGAAGGTCGGTGAGGCGAAGACGACGAGGTCGCTGCCGGCCACGGTCTCCACGGCGGACGCGACGGCGGAGTCACCCCAGCCGAGCAGGCCGGCACCCAGGTCGACCACGTCGACGACGTGGTCGGGTTCCTTGCCGGTGAGGGTCGACGCCAACAGGCCGGCCGCCGTCAGTGTCCTCGATGCAGGCTTCGGGTTGCCTGCCACAACGGAAACGATCACGATGCTCCCCTTCGAATGTCGCGAGATGCGTTCTCCTGCAGAGTGCGCGGGCGACATTGCCGAATGGTCAACCGATTATTTCACTCAGATTGCGCGAGGACGGCCGATCTCGTCGGGGCGCTGACCCTGTGCTATCCCGTTGGTGCGCAATGAATCTTCCGCCACCGGAATCGGCTCGGGATCGGGACACCAGGTCACATCGGAGTGGTCGATCTGCGATTCGAACCGGATCCGGTCCGCGCGGAAGCGGTCGAAGACGATCTCCACCGGGGTGCCGTCGGCGGTGGTGTAGAGGATCTCCCGGGACAACAGCGTCTCGCCGGGCCGGACGTCGAGCAGGCGTGCGGTTCGTTCGTCGGCTCGTTCCGCGCCGATGGAGACCGAGGCGCCGCCCGGTGCGACCCCGAAGAACTCCGCAAGTGTCCGTGCCATCGACATCGGTTTGTCCCGAAGGTCATTGGGGTCGGCATTGAATCGTGGAGAGAAGTAGGCGCTGCGCATCCCGATGATCTCGTCGTGGGCGATGAAGGAGTTCTCGACGAGGCGTACGACGTCGTCGTCGATCTTCAAGCGCGCGCGGATGAGCGGGAAGGTCGGCACGATGCATTGATCGGTCACCTGGATGTGCACCAGTTCGCCACCGGTGGCGGAGATGTCGTCCAGTGCGACACCGAGATCCCGGCGATTGACGCGCGTGCCGACCCGTGGGCGCCGGATCACGACGCCGGTCTCGCTCAACTCGTTCAGTGCCGCGCGCACGGAGCCGCGGCTCGAGTTGAACATGATCATGAGATCTTCCTCCACCAACTGCGCGTCGATGTCGATGGTGCCGTTGCGAATCGAGGCGAGGATGAGGTCGCGGACGCGCCGGGAGGACACCTGACGCCCACGCGCGGAGCCGCCGCGCGAGCGGGGGTGGAACGGGGGTGGTGTCGTCATGGGTATGACTTCCGATCTTCCAACAGCGGGGGTTGAACTGCCGATGGCTACTGAGTCTAAGGACTCTTGCGAAGATCAGCGCGGGCAAGTTGTGCGCGTCACATTCGGCGCAAAAAAGATCTCGTCGATGCCGAACGGCCCGTTGACCTGCGGCTACGCGCCGATGATCACGAATGTGAACCCGCGCAATTGATCAGTCACGCCAAGACGCGGGTTTCGAAACAAACCGACCACAGGATCGGCACTCAACAGATCGAGACCCAACAGATCAAGTCCTAGATGGGAGATCGAGTGACCGTCGATATCAGCGTCGACCCGGGCATCGTCGACCCGGGCGCTGTCGATTCACGACGCGCGACGACAACCGCCGGTGGCGGCAGTGCCGGGACGAAGGGGTCCGCAGCCGGGGCGTTGTGGTCGCGTATTTCCGAATGGGCCTGGATCGGGCGTGCGGCGGGTCGGGGAATCGTCAACTTCCTCATCTTCGTGATCGTCGCATTCTTCCTCGTCCAACTGATCCCCGGCGATCCGCTGGTGTCGGCATCAGGTGGTCGACTGTCCGGTGCTGCGCTCGAACAGGCACGAGAGTCATACGGACTCAACGGATCTCTGGTCTCCCAGTTCTGGGCCTATCTGACCTCGCTGTTCAGCCTGGACCTCGGCGACTCGATCGCCACCGGCCGACCGGTGGCCGAGGACATGGCCACCCGGGTGCCCGCGACCCTGGAGCTGATCGGCGCAGGCCTGTTCTTCGCTTGCCTGGTCAGCCTGCCGATGTCCTACCTGATCGTCACCCGGCCGACCAATCGCTTCTCCAAAGTGCTTCGCTCCTACGCGAGTTCGGCCGGTGCGATCCCCGAGTACGTCGTCGGAATCCTGTTCCTGTTCATCTTCTTCGCCACGCTGGCCTGGGTCCCGGCCCCGTCCGGACGCCTCGATCCGATCCTCATGCCGCCGACCGAGGTCACCGGATTCCCGGTCCTCGACGCTCTCATCGCGGGGGACACGGCAGCGGCCAACTCCTACATCGCTCACCTGATCCTGCCGGTGGCGGTGATGACCGTGGCACACTCGGCAATCCTGGTGAAGTCACTGGTGTTGGCACTCGACGCCGAGATCGACAGCCCGGCTACGCGTTTCCGAATCGCCTCGGGCGCCCCTCGGCGCGTCGTCATCCTGAGCATCTACCGCAGGGCGCTGCCGTCGGCGGTCGCGATGCTCGGAATGATCTTCGGTCTGCTCCTCGGCGGCGCGGTGGTCCTCGAATCGCTGTTCGGCCTCGGCGGTCTGGGTCAGTACGCGGTCGATGCGGTCCGCTCGTCGGATGTGTTCGCCCTCCGGTCTTTCCTGGTCGTCATCGCCGCACTCTGTCTGATCGTCTACTTCCTCACCGAGGTGGCCACCGGCCTTCTCGACTCCCGTCGACGCGACTCGCGCAACCAGGAGGTCTGACACATGGTCATGGCGCCCCTCTCCACGACGGAAACCCCGGCCCAGCCGAAGAATTCGGATAGGTCTGCCGGCATCCGCGACTACGCCGCCCTCATCCCGTTCGCACTTCTGCTCCTCCTCGCGGTCTTCGGGCCGATGCTGGCTCCGCAGTCGGCGACCGAGGTGGTCGGGACCCCCTCGACCGCGCCGTCGGGCGAACACTGGTTCGGCACCGACTCCAACGGATTCGACGTGCTCTCACGGACGCTCACCGCCTTCCGCCTCGACATCCTCATCGCGATCGGCGTGACGGTCCTGGCCACGGCCGTCGGCCTCGCCATCGGTGCGATCGCCGGCATGTACGGCTCCAGGGGCGGACTTCTCGGTGCGATCGCGGCGACGCTCGGGCGCACCATCGACCTGGTCCAGGCGATGCCGGTCATGATCGGTGGCCTGGTCATCGTCTCCTTCTTCGGACGCAACTCGGTGGTCATCGCGCTGGCGCTCGCACTGGTGCTCATGCCGTTCCAGGGCCGGCTGATGCGCACCGAGGTGCTGCGGACGCGAAACGACGGTTTCGTGACCGCGGCGCGGATGAGTGGCGAATCGGAGTTCCGAATCCTCACCCGCCACGTGATCCCGAACTCGTGTGCACCCGTCCTCGAGAACGCCTCGGCGATCTTCGGAATGGGGATCATCTTCTGCGCCGGCCTGGGCTTCCTCGGCGTCGGCATTCCGCTCCCGACCGCGGAGTGGGGCAACATGCTCGCCGACGGGGCCGCGGACGCAGCGGTCGGACGCTGGTGGCCCGCCCTGTTCCCGGTCCTCGCCCTCGCCTACTCGGTGTGGGCGGCCTCCCGGGTCACCACCTTCGTCTCCCGCCGCCGACGGTTCTGACCACCCGCACGTAACAGTCTCTCTCGCAATTCCTTCCCAGAACGGAGCACCCGATAACCATGAAAAGACTGTCCACACTGGTGAGCGGAACCGCGCTCGCCCTCGCCGCCGCACTGACACTCAGCGCGTGTGGTGGCGGGTCGTCGAACAACTCCGCCGAGGGCGGCGTGGTCATCGTGACCGCGGCCCAACCTCCGAGCTTCAGCTACGAGACGAGCGCAACCGGCTACGAGGCCGCGGAGTTCTTCGTGAACACCGGCGCCACCCTCATCCGCAACCCGTACGTCGCAGGTTCCGACGGCCTCTCGGCACACCAGGAACTCTTCAAGTTCGAGCCCGTGCTGGCCAAGAGCTATGAGGTCAGCCCGGACGGCAAGACCTACACCTTCCACCTCAACACCGAGGCCAAGAGTGCCGCAGGCAACGCGCTCGACGCCGACGACGTGATCTTCTCGTTCAAGCGCAAGTTCGAGGTCGACACCAGCATCGTGTCGTTCGTCAGTGCTCCCGTGATCACCTCGACCGACCAGGTGAAGAAGGTCGACGACGCCACCGTCACCATCTCCATCACCGATCCGTCGCACGGTTTCACACTGCTGTCGCTGCTGGCGAACACCCCGTACGCCATCTACGACTCCGAGGTGCTGGAGGCGAACGCCACCCCGGACGATCCGTACGGTGTCGAGTACTCGAAGACCAACGCGGACTTCGGCTTCGGTGCGTACAAACTGACCAGCTACACCCCCGGCCAGCAGATGGTCTATGAGGCCAATCCCGGATACGCCCTCGGCGAGCCCGAGGTGAAACGGGTCGTCCAGCGCGTCGTCGCCGACGCCGGCCAGCGCTCCAACCTCGTCAAGAGCGGCGACGCATCGGTCGCCACCCAGCTGCGTCCCGCCGACCAGGTCGCCCTGCGCGACGCGAACGCCGCCCAGATCTTCACGGTGCCCAGCAACGCCTACGTCTACGTTCCGCTGACCACCACCAAGGCCCCGTTCGACAACGTCGAGATCCGCCGCGCGTTCTCCTACGCGGTTCCCTACGACGCGATCATGAAGGACGTCTACAAGGGCCGGCTGGGTCCGATCTCGTCGATCCTCAACGACACGCTGCCGGACTACAACGGCAGCGGTCTGAAGAGCAACACGACCGACCCGGCGAAGTCGCTGGAGATCCTGCGCAACGCGGGCATCACCACCCCGGTGAAGTTCGAGCTGACCGTGAACAACGCGGTGCCCGATCTCAAGGAGACGGCCGTTCAGATCCAGACCGCTGCCCGCGCTGCGGGATTCGAGGTCACCCTCAACGAGGTGAACTCGGCGGTGTTCCAGGAGGGGCTGGCCAACAAGACGTTCCAGGCATCGATGGGCCGTGACTACGCGGTCGTGCAGTCCCCGCCGTACGTGCTGTCCCTCTTCTACACCCCGGGATCGCCGATCAACTGGCCGGACTTCGACTACGCCCCGCTGAACAGCGCCATCGCCGCGGGCAATGCCTCCGGCGAGCCGCTCACCCCGGCTGCATGGGGTGATTGGAACAAGGCCGAACGCATCCTGCAGGACCAGATGCCGACCGTCTACATCGGATACGTGCAGCCGCTCAACGCTTTTGCCAACGGTGTCGAGGGTTACGTCTTCCGCACCGACAGCGTGATCGACTACTCGGAGCTCAAGCCATGACCACGCTCACTGACCAGGTCGCGGTGACCCAAGGGGATGTGACGGGCACCGTTGCCCCGGTCCTCGAGGTGACCGATCTGACGATCCGTTACGGCGGGGTGGAAAAGGTCCACCCGACCTCGTTCACGATCGGCCGGCGCGAGCGGGTCGCGATCGTCGGCGAGTCGGGCTCGGGGAAATCGAGCATCGCCAACGCACTCGGCGGCTTCATCCCGCCGGGTGTGGGGGAGGTGTCGGCGGCGACGCTGTCGCTGTCGGGCCGTTCACTGCTGGCGGAGAAGGCGCAGCGGATCCCTGCTCGACGCGAGGGGATCTCGATGATCTTCCAGGACGCGATGAGCTCTCTCGATCCGATCTGGTCGGTGGGCAGTCAGCTCACGGCGGTCCTGCCGAAGAGCAGGTACGGCTCCCGCAGGGAGCGTGCCGCGGTCGCAGAGGCCCGCCTGGAGCAGGTCGGCATCGTCGAGCCGAGCCGGGTGATGTCATCGGTGCCCGGTCAGCTGTCCGGCGGCATGCGTCAGCGCGTGATGATGGCGATCGCGCTGGCGTCCGAGCCGGAGCTGCTCATCGCCGACGAGCCGACAAGTGCTCTCGACGCATCCCTGGCGGTGTCGGTCATGGAGCTCATGACCGGCCTCACGATCGAGAACGGTGCGTCGCTGGTCTTCATCACCCACGACATCGCTCTCGCACGACGCTTCGCCGACAAGGTGCTCGTCATGCAGGCCGGCAGCGTCGTGGAGACCATCGCCGCCGTGAACCTCGATCACGCGACCCACCCCTACACCCGCGGACTGCTCGAGTGCATGCCGACGCTGGGTTCCGCTCAGCTGGACCGTCTTCCGACCCTGGACACGGTCATGAGAGAGGAGGCCGCAGCATGAGCACGATCATCGAGGTCATCGACGTGCACAAGAAGTACGGGCGCAAGGTGACCGCAGTCGGCGGGGTGACCACCAAGTTGGAGAGTGGTCGCGCGACCGGCATCGTCGGCGAAAGCGGCTCGGGTAAGTCGACTCTCGGCAAGATGATCGTCGGACTCACCGCCCCGACCTCGGGGCAGGTGCTGGTCGACGGCCGCGACCTCTCCCGGCTGCTCGAACGTCGTCCGGGTCGTCTCGAGTACCGCCGCAAGGTGCAGCTCGTGGCCCAGGACACCACCACGACGTTCGATCCCCGTCGGATCGTCCGCGAGGCGATCCGACGCCCGGCGCAGATCCTCGGCGGACTCGACGAGAAGGCAGCCGACGCCGCCGTGGATGCGATCGTCGCCGAACTCGGCATCGCACCCGAACTCGTCGAGCGATACCCGCACCAGCTTTCCGGCGGTCAGCGGCAACGCCTTTCGATCGCGCGCGCTCTCGTCGTCGGTCCGGACATCCTCGTCTGCGACGAGGCGGTCAGTGCGCTCGACGTGTCCGCGCAGGCCGTGGTCCTCAACCTTCTCAAGGACTACGTGAAGACGCACTCGCTCGGACTGGTCTTCATCTCGCACGGACTGCCGGCCACCGCGTTCATCACCGACGACCTGCTGGTGATGAACCGCGGCAAGGTCGTCGAATCAGGCGAGACGATGTCGATCCTCGAGGCGCCGTCGAACGACTACACGCAGACGCTGGTCGGCGCCTACCAGGCCGTGGAAGCAGCGGCCTAGCCCCACGACTCGCCGGCCATCCCGGTCGGCGGCAACACATCTCACCACCATTTCTCACGACAGGAGATCGCAATGTTCCACATGGGTTGGTTCCTCGGAGACGGCTTCGGCATTCACCCCTGGAGCCCGACGAACGGTGACGGTCCGTGGACCGGCACCAACCACCTGGACTGGATGAAGCCCGACATCCACGTCGACATGGCCAAGAGCCTCGAACGCGCCGGCTTCGACTACATCCTCATCGAGGACACCTCGATGGTCGAGGACTCCTACAACAACTCCGCCGAGACCTCGCTGCGTCGCGGATTCATGGCCCCCAAGAACGACCCGCTGCCGCTGGTTCCGCTGATGACCCAGCAGACCAAGCACATCGGCATCATCCCGACCGTGTCGACCATCCAGTACCCGCCGTTCCTCGCCGCCCGTGCGTTCACCACCCTGGACCACCTCACCGAGGGTCGCGTGGGCATGAACGTGGTCACCAGCGTCACCGACCGCGTCGCCCAGAACTTCGGCTACGAACGGCACCTCGAGCACGACGAGCGCTACGAGATGGCCATGGAGTGGATCGATGTCGTCAAGGCGCTGCAGAACTCGTGGGAGGACGGTGCGGTCATCGCCGATCCCTACTCCGGTGTCTACGCCGACCACACGAAGGTCAACCCGATCGAGTTCGTGGGCAAGTTCTTCAAGTGCCGCGGCCCGCTGAACACCATCCCCGGTCCGCAGCGCGAGGTGCCGGTGTGCTCGGCCGGTAGCTCGGAGCCGGGCCGTGTGCTCGCCGCCAACTACGACGACACCCAGATCGCCATCGTCAAGGACGCCGCCGCCGCCAAGGCCTACCGTGAGGACATCCGTGCCCGCGCGGCCGCCGCCGGACGCAACCCCGACCACATCAAGGTCCTCTTCATCGCGACCCCGACGATCGCGGCCACCGACGCCGAAGCCCATGCCGCCTACGAAGCGGCACAGGCATTCCGCAAGACGGACAAGGCCATCGAGTACAACCTGTGGAACATGTCCTACACCTCGGGCGGGCGCATCGACTTCGGCGCCATCGACCCCGACACCAGGGTCAGCGACATCGACCTGTCCAAGCAGAACGGCGAATACACCTCCATCGCCGGTCTGTTCGAGGGCCGCGAGGACGAGACGCTGCGTGAGGTCGTCGCGAGCAGCTTCCAGGTCAAGGACATGGGCCTCGTCGGTTCACCGTCGACCATCGCGGACAAGATGGGCGAGATCATGGAAGAGGCGGGCGGCGACGGTTTCCTGTTCTATCTGCCCACCACCCGCATGAACCTGGCGATGATCTCCGACGGCCTGGCACCGGAACTGCGCCGCCGCGGACTCATCCGCGAGGAGTACACCGGCTCGACCCTGCGGGAGAACCTGCGCGCCTTCTGACAACGGAAACAACTGTGCCCCCGCATGCTTCGGCGTGCGGGGGCGCGGTGGCGTGACCTCGATACGCGGCGGCCTCGCTTCGCCGGTCGGCGCACTCGGCCGGCAGAGGGCCCGCTGGTCGAGTAGGCGAGGAGATGGCGACGAGCCGTATGGAAACCTAGCGGTACGCCGCGCGAGCGTGGGGGACCATGCGGACGGCCCTGGGCAGCCGCGGGATGATCAGCCTCGACTGTAGCGAGATCAGGCGGAAGAGGAAGCGACGTCCGGCGCCCCAGTCGATGCCGAGAAGCTCGCGCAACTCCGGCGTGAGGAGCCCTGCGGTGACAGTGCCCAGCACCAACCCGGCCACCGGACGAACCGTGGTGTTCCAGATGAGCGCGTGCCGCAGGACCGGGATGTGCGGCGGCGGCTTGGGAGACCTGACCACGGCGAAGACCCGCTCCGTCATGTCCGAGCGCTCGAGTCGGGTGCGGGTCATCTCGTCGAACCAGGTGCAGAATGCGTCCCAGCTCTCCGGCATGTCCTGGTCGCGGACGCCGTACATGCGCCCGACGCGTCGCATCTCGAGGTAGAACTGCTCGACCTCGCCGGGCTTCCACCCGCGGCCGAGTTCCTTTTGCTGGGTGTAGATCCCGTGCACCAGACTCGCGTGAACCCAGTGGAACGCTTCGGGATTGAGCGAACTCCAGCGGGAGCCGTCGGGATTCTGGCCCTTGATGTCGCGGTGGCGTTCGCGCAGCCGGCGTGCCATGTCGAGAGCGTCGTCCCGGCCGTAGACGACACCCATGATCATGTCGAGTGTGCGTTCGGCGCGCCCGTACGGGTCGGTCTCGAAGACGGAGAACTCGCGCACTCCGGTCGCCACCACGGGGTGGGCGACGTCGATGAGGAGCCGGCGAGGCGCGCCGAGGACGAATGTGAGGTCACCGAAGACCTTCCAGGCGACGGAATCCGGTCCGAGAGGCGTGATCTCGGAGTTGTCGACGGACGCGTCGGGGACCGGGTCTGCTGTCATCGGCCTTCACTCATTCCGGGGTAGAAAGGGTCGACCTGGAAGCAGGGTACGCGGGTGGCCTCGGCGGGGGTCAACGCGTTCCGCACGTGGCGCCAGGCGCGCTCGCTGAAGGCGATCGACAGATGTTCGGACAGGTCCACGGGGCAGTCGTCCTGCAGAAGGATGTTCGTGACGTTGTCACCCTCGAGGAAGCCGTTGGTGAACGGGGTCGCGATCTCGTCGTACTTGGTGACGATCGTCGTGTAGTGCGGTCCCGGCTTGGTGTCGCCGTTGCCATAGACCTTGCGGACGAGGTCCGAATACTGTGCCTGCTGCGCAAAGGCGGGGAACAGGGCCTTGAAGATGTCGTAGCCGACCGGCCCGAACGGCGGGATGAAATACCGGACGTAGGTGAGCATGTCACCCGTCGAACCGTGGTTGCCGGGCGCGATGCCGATGACCTTGTCGACCTTCTTGTCGCCGCCGAGGAAGTCGATGTAGTAGTGCGGCAACAGGCCACCACCCTGCGACCAGCCGACCAGATCGACCTTCTTCGCCCCGGTGCGGCGCATGATCTGGTCGATGTTGCGTGAGACCTCGCGGGCCGACCGCTCGATGTCGCCGAGGCCCTGGATGGGGAAGCTCGGGATCGGCGTGATGTTGCCGTAGTTGAACGTGTAGACGCAGTACCCGCGATTGGCGAGGTACGGGGCGCCGGCACTGTAGGCCCACTGGGTGGTGGCGGTGGCGTTCAGCAGGATCACCGGGTTGGGGCGTTCCTTCGTCAGCTTGCACGAGGGGTCGTTGGCGCCCGGAGGAGACCAGTTCGCGTCCAGCGTCTGGTTGAGCACGTTCGGAATCGCGGACCGGAAGTCCCAGGACACCGGGTATTTCTTCGACGGCGCGGCCTCGGCTGTGCCCGCCCCCGAGAGACTCGTCGACACCGTCATGGCGCACACCACCGCAGCGGTGACGATCGTCGTCATCCGTCGAAAACTGAACATGTTCCCCCACCTTTGATCTGAAGACAGATGTTGTCAGAGTTGTCGCGGAAGCGCAACGAATCAGTGAACTGGTTGATGGCCCGATGCCGGTCGTCGCCGCGGGGTTCCCCGGCTGCGTCCCGGGACGGGTTGACGCCGTGCCGATTTCGGTGAACCGGACATGCCCTGCCGGGTGCCGTCCTACTCTGGCACCTGCATCGGCCATGGTGACGTCCGTGACCAACGTCGCGTCACCGTCGAGCCGACCCCGAGGGCGCGGACTGGCGGCTCCGGCCGCGGAAGGTGGGTGGACATGGTCTCGGTGACCGGTGCGGTCGGAACTGCCGTCGAACAGGTGCAGGACGCCGTCGGCGCATTCAAGGTCCTCAAGCGTTCGGGTCTGCTGGACCCCACGCGACCCAAAGAGCTGCTCACCACGGTCAAGCGCGCGAAGATCATCGGGCCCTGTGCCTCGGTGGTGGCGCACGGGGCGGACGAGTACCCGGAAGCGGGTGCGGTCGCCGACGAACGCGGCGAACTGACCTACGGCGAGATCAATGCGAACGCGAACGCACTGGCCAACCATCTGCTCGCATCCGGGGTCAAGCGAGGCTCGGTGATCGGCGTGATCGCACGCGACCATCGAGGACTGCTCACGACGATGAGCGCTGCAGGGAAGGCCGGTGTGCGGCTGGCCATGATGAACACCGGGTTCGGCAAGACCCAGTTCGTCGAGGTCGCCGAACGCGAGAAGATCGTCGCGATGCTCTACGACGAGGAGTTCACCGACCTCGCCGACGCCCTCCCTCCCGAGACGCTACGGATCGTGACCTGGGTCGATGGTGAGCGGCCTGTCCCCGAGGGGGTCCGTACCCTCGACGACATCGTCGCCGGCGGGGACACGTCCACGCCCGCGGAGCCGGACGAGTGGGCCGGACTCGTGATCCTGACGAGCGGCACCACCGGTCTGCCCAAGGGCGCGCAACGTTCCAAGTTGTCGCCGTTCTCCAGCGCACTGCTTCTCGACCGGATTCCGTTCCCGCAGCGGGGCGCGATGGTGATCGTCTCGCCCATCTTCCACTCCACCGGCTTCGCGCTCTGGGGTGTGGGCGCTGCTCTCGGGAACAAGGCCGTCGTCATGCGGCGGTTCGACCCGGAGAAGACGCTGGCCGCGCTGGCCGAGCACAAAGCGGAGGTGCTGGTCGCGGTACCGACGATGCTCCACCGCATGGTCGCTCTCGGACCCGACGTCATCAAGAAGTACGACACGTCCGCGCTGCGGATCATCGTGATCGCGGGATCGGCTCTGTCGCCCACACTTTCGGAGGCCGTCCAGGACACCTTCGGTGACGTCCTCTACAACCTCTACGGGTCGACCGAGGTGGCGATCGCGTCGGTGGCGCAACCGAAGGAACTGCGGCTCGCCCCGGGCACGGTGGGTCGGCCGCCGGTCACCAGCCGACTCGCCCTGTTCGACGCCGAGGGTCGCCGGATCACCGGAACCAACGTCCGCGGAAGGCTTTTCGTCCGCAACGGAGCGCCCTTCGAGGGATACACCGATGGACGCAACAAAGAAATCATCGACGGTTACATGTCCACCGGTGACATGGCGCGCTTCGACGAGCACGGACTGCTGCACATCGATGGCCGCGACGACGACATGATCGTCTCCGGCGGAGAGAACGTCTACCCTCTCGAGGTGGAGAACCTGCTCGCCGAACACCCCGACATCGACGACGTCGCGGTGATCGGGGTCGACGACGACGAGTTCGGAAAGCGATTGCGCGCCTTCATCGTCGCCGCCCCGCACGCCAACCCGTCGCCCGAGGACATCAAGGCGCACGTGAAGGCACATCTGGCCCGGTACAAGGTGCCGCGCGACGTGGTGTTCGTCGACGAGTTGCCGCGCAACCCCACGGGCAAGCTCGTCCGCCGGCAGTTGCCGACGGGGCCGCTGTAGGTTTCGATACGGCTCGTCGCAGGCTCCTCGCCACTCAACCAGCGGGGGATGGGCTCGTCGCAGGCTCCTCGCCACTCAACCAGCGGGGGATGGGCTCGTCGCAGGCTCCTCGCCACTCAACCAGCGGCACGCTGCCGGCCGAGTAGCGTCGACCGAGCGCAGCGAGGCCGCCGCGTATCGAGGTCAGCCGGCGGGGTCTCGCTTGAGCTGTGCGACAACCAGATGCAACGCGGCGGTGGTGGTGAGGGAGCGAACCCGTTCCCGGTCACCGGGGAAGCGACGCGTGACCGTGTAGGTGGGACGGCCCTTGATCGCGACGCCGAAGCAGACGGTCCCCACCGGTTTGTTCTCGGTTCCGCCGTCGGGGCCGGCGATCCCGGTGGTCGACACCGCGACGTCGGACTTGAGGTGGCGTAGGGCTCCCTCGGCCATCGCCGCGGCCACCTCCTCGCTGACCGCGCCGTGTGAGGCGATCAGTTCGGCGGGGACGTCGATGAGGTCGGACTTCGCGTCGTTGGAGTACGAGACGACGCCACCCATGACGTAGGCGGAGGAGCCGGGGCGGTCGGTCAGTCGTGCCGCGATCAGCCCGCCGGTGCAGGACTCCGCGGTGGCGATGAGTCGACCGTCGAGCGTCGCGATGAGCTGGTCTTCGATGGTCGAACCGTCGGTCGAGAAGATCTGCCGCCCATGGTGTTCGACGAGGAAGTCCGACAACCGGCCGTAGGTGGCGGCGTCGGCGGCGGCGAACCGGGTGACCATGTCGAGTTCGCCGCGTCGCAGGCAGGTGGTGATCTCGAGAGCGTCGAAGTCGGGGATCGCTTCTTCCGCGCGGCGCAGGGTCTCGGCGAGCTCGGCTTCGTGCAGGCCGTACGCGCGGATGGTCTCCTGCTTGAGGTCGTCGGCCCGGGACACCACCTCGGCGATGGCGGGTGAGGCGATCGCGGTCGGCCACATGGCCCGGAGCTCCCCGGGAGGGCCGGGCAGGACGAGGATCGCCGGCAGGGGCTGTTCCCCGGGGGAGGCGGGGATGGCGACGCCCGGCGCCGTACCGGTGGGCGGTATCGCAGCGGCACCGGCGGGGACGTGGGCCTGCTTGCGGATGCCGATGCGGGTCGGGCCGTAGTCGAGGTCGACGGTGTCGGGTCGCCAGCGTCGGATGATGCCGGCGATGTGCTCCTCGAGAGCAGGGTCGAGTTGCAGGTCGCGATTGCAGAACTCGGCGACCGTCGCCACGGTCAGGTCGTCGGCGGTGGGACCGAGGCCGCCGCTGGTGACGATGAGATCGACCTGCTGGTCGGCGAGGAAGCGCAGCTGCGCGGTGAGGTCGGCGGGTCGATCCCCGCAGATGGTGATGTGGGCGACGTCGACGCCGAGCGAAAGCAGCTGCTCGGATACCCACGGTCCGTTCTGGTCGGTGATCCGCCCGGTCAGTACCTCGGTTCCGGTCACCACGATGCCTGCGCGCACACTCACGGGTCCGAGCCTAGTCGGGGGTTGAGCGCCGCGGCTTGGTGCTCCCTGAGGTGCGTGCGAACGCGCCGGTTCCGCTCCCTGAGGTGCGTGCGAACGCGCCGGTTCCGCTCCCTGAGGTGCGAGCGAACGCGCCGGTTCCGCTCCCTGAGGTGCGTGCGAACGCGCCGGTTCCGCTCCCTGAGGTGCGAGCGAAGCGAGCCTCGAAGGGCCGGCGAGTTCGTCTCACCAGCCCTTCGAGGCTCGTCGCTATCGCTCCTCGCACCTCAGGGAGCGAGGGGGGCGTGCTATTGCTCCTCGCACCTCAGGGAGCGAGGGGGGCGTGCTATCGCTCCTCGCACCTCAGGGAGCGGGGAGGAGCGGTGAGGTCAGGGCTTCTCGGCCTTCGCCTTCTCCTGCATCGACGACCGGGCCGGGTTGGCCTGGTCATCCGCCTTGGGGTCGGACTCGTCCTTCTTCTCGGTCACGCCCGACTTGATGCGGGCACCGATGTCGGGATCGACGCGGTGCCAGTACTCGAACGCGCGCTGCAGCACGGGTTCGGAGACACCGTTGAGGAGATGGCCGACGACGTTGTCGACGAACCGCTCTCGTGCGGCGTCGTCGAACACCTCGCGGACCAGCGTGCCCGCCTGACCCCAGTCGTCGTCTTCCGGATGGTCGACGTAGGCGCTGCGGAGGATCTCACCGTTGGCGGCCCACTGTGGTTCGCCCTGACCGGGATACAGCGCCGACGGCCCGCCCTTGGAGTTGGGCGCGTAGACCGGGTCGGTGACGTTGTGGATGCGCATCGCGCCGTCCTTGGAGTACGAGTGGACCTCGTTCTTCGGCGCGTTGACCGGGATCTGCTTGTAGTTGCCGCCGAGACGGTGCCGGTGGGCGTCGGCGTAGGAGAAGACGCGTCCCAACAACATCCGGTCGGGGCTGAAGCCGATACCGGGGACGACGTTGTTCGGCTCGAAGGCGACCTGCTCGATCTGCGTGTGGTGATCGACCGGGTTGGTGTGCAGCGTCATCTTGCCGACGTCGATCAGCGGGTAGTCGCCGTGCGGCCACACCTTGGTCAGGTCGAACGGGTTGAAACGGTAGTTCACCGCGTCGTCGAACGGCATGAGCTGGACCTTCAGAGTCCAGCTCGGATGGTTGCCGTCGGCGATGTTCTCGAACAGGTCCCGGGTGTGGAAATCGGTGTCGGCAGCGGCCATCTGGTCGGCTTCGTGCTGCGTCAGGTGTTCCACGCCCTGGTCGGACTTGAAATGGTATTTGACCCAGTGCTTCACACCTTCGGCGTTGACCCACAGGTAGGTGTGCGAGCTGTAGCCGTTCATGTGGCGCCACGTCTTCGGGATGCCGCGATCACCCATCAACCAGGTGACCTGGTGGGCGGACTCCGGCGACAGCGTCCAGAAGTCCCACTGCATGTCGTGGTCGCGAAGGTTGTTGTCCTGCCGACGTTTCTGGGAACGGATGAAGTGCTGGAACTTCATCGGGTCCTTCACGAAGAAGATCGGCGTGTTGTTGCCGACCATGTCGTAGATGCCCTCGGACGTGTAGAACTTCAGCGCGAAACCGCGCGGGTCACGCCAGGTGTCGGGGCTGCCGCGTTCGCCGGCCACCGTCGAGAACCGTGCCACCATCTCCGTCTTCACGCCGGGTTGGAACAGTGCGGCGCTGGTGTAGGCCGAAACGTCCTCGGTGGTCTCGAACGTCCCGAAAGCGCCGCTGCCCTTGGCATGTGGCTGTCGTTCGGGGATTCGTTCGCGGTTGAACTGGGCCATCTGCTCGATGAGGTAATGATCGTGCAGGACGATCGGTCCTCCGGCGCCCACCGTCAGAGAGTGTTCGTCACTCCCGGCCGGCGCACCCGAGTCCCGGGTTGTGTAGAGCGAATCGTCGGACATATCGCCTCCAAGAGGTCGTCGTATCCGTGCATGAAAAAGCGTGACCCGAGGGCTGCAGGTCTGCCCCGCCGATCCTACGCCGAGCCGACCACCCGTCAGGGCTACTCGCCCGTGGCGATGCCGAACTCGCGGAGCACCGCTTCGGTGTGTTCGCCCAGTGCGGGTACCGGACCCATCGCGAGTTCGATGTCGTCGAAGGTCATCGGCGGCAGCACGGCTTTGATCGGACCGACCTCGGTGTCGACGTCGCGCCAGCGGTCGCGTTCGCTGAGTTGGGGATGCTCCACCACGGCCTCGAGGTCGCGGATCTCGGCGGCGGGCACACCCGCGTCGGCGAGACGGCGGTCGAGTTCCGCGGTGGTGAACCGTTTGGTCTCTGCCGCGATGATGGCGTCGACCTCCGCCCGGCGCGAGACGCGGTCGATGTTGGTCTTGTACCGGGGGTCCTCGGCGAGGTCGGGCCGTTCGAGTACGACGCGGGTCAGCGTGTCCCACCCGCGGTCGTTCTGGACTCCGATGAGGATGGTCCCGTCCTGGGTGGGGTACTTGTCGTACGGCACGATCGCCGCGTGGCCGAGGCCGACGCGGGCGATCTGTTTGCCGCCGTAGAGCCGCATGTACATCGCGTGACCCATCCACTCGACCGTGGCGTCGAACATCGACACCGCCACCCGTGCACCGACCCCGGTGGTGGCGCGGCGGAACAGTGCCGACAGCACCGAGGTGAGGGCGTACATCCCGGCGGCGATGTCGGAGGACGGGATGCCGGTCTTGGTCATGTCCTCGGGCGTTCCGGTCACCGAGATCAGCCCGGTCTCGGCCTGGACGAGCATGTCGTAGGCCTTGCGGTCGCGGAACGGGCCGGCGTCGCCGTATCCGGACATGTCGACGACGATCAGCTCCGGATGATCGGCGCGCAGCACGTCGGCGCCGAGTCCGAGGCGGGCGGCGGCGCCGGGTGCCAGGTTCTGCAGGAAGACGTCGGCCCCCGCGATCAGGGTCTTGATCGCGTCGCGCCCGGCCTCGCTCTTCAGGTCGAGTTCGACCGATTCCTTGCCGCGGTTCAGCCAGACGAAATGCGTACCCGCGCCGCCGCGTACGGCCGAGTCGTACTGCCGGGCGAAGTCCCCTTCACCCACGCGTTCGACCTTGATGACCCGCGCGCCCAGGTCCGCCAGATGCCGGGTGGCCAGGGGAGCGGCGACGGCCTGCTCGAGTGCGACGACGGTTATCCCCTCCAGCGGCAGCAGGGCTGAGTCCGACGGGGGCGACTGGTCCGATTTCACCGGCCAAGGATCCCCTGCGGTCGCCGGGTTCGTCAACGCGACCGGAAATAAACCGAACATCGGTGTTCGAGTTGTGTTAACTTGAACACAGCTGTTCGAGATACTCGGTGAAGGAGCCGTCATGGCCGAGACCCCGACACGTACCCAGCGTGCGGACGCCCGCCGGAACGTCGAGGCGATCCTCGACGCCGCAGTCCGCGTACTCGCCCGCGATCCCGATGCCTCGGTCGCTGTCATCGCCAGGGAGGCCGGCGTCGGACGCGTGACCCTGTACGGGCATTTCCAGAACCGCGTCGCGCTGCTGTCGGCCGTCGTCGACCGTGCGCTGAACGAGACCACCGCGGCGATCACCGAGGCACGCCTCGACGAGGGCGAACCGTTCGATGCCCTGGCCCGGCTCGTCGTCGCCACGTGGTCGGTGACCCACCGTCATGGCGCACTCGTCGTCGCGGCTCAGCGGTCGCTGCCGCAGGATGCGCTGACGTCGGCCCACGCCGCACCGATGGCCGCAGCGGAGACACTGTTCGAGCGGGGGCAGAGATCGGGTGCATTCCGCGACGACATCGCCGCCGCGTGGCTGGTCACCCTGCTGCACAACGTGACCCACGGAGCGTCGACCGCGGTGCACGACGGCCGGCTCGATGCCGTCGAGGCGCCGCGGCTGATCCTCGCGACGATGGCCGGGACCGTCACCCCGCCCGGGACGCCGGTTCCGACGGCAGTCGATCAGGCAGTCGGCGGTGTGTCGTGAGCGCCGGTCCGCGAGGGGTGGTCCGGCGTTCGGTGGGTGTGGCGGCCTGGACCGCGGTCACGCTTCTGGTGGCGGCAGGAGTGTTGGTGGCGGTGGGCCTACCGTCGGCGAAACATGCTGCATCACAGGTGTACCCGGAACCGGCCGTCCTACCCGCCGCGGCTGTGTCGATGGCTTCGGAGCGGGCGCCGGAGTTCCGTCCCGACCGCCCGACTGTCGCGATCCTGCTGGCCGCGGAGGGAACGAACGTCGCCGATTCGCTCGCGCCCTATGAGGTTTTCGCCCGGTCCGGTGCGGTGAACGTCTTCCTGGTTGCCGAGAAGTCAGAGCCCATCACACTCGGCGGCGGGCTGACAGTGTTGCCCCAGCACACGTTCGCCGAGATCGACACGATGACCGGCGGCGGACCCGACGTCGTCGTCGTGCCACAGCTGCACGGAAACATCGACGACGAGATGCGCTGGGTGACACAGGTCTTCGAGCGAGAGCCGGAGTCGACGGTGATGAGTGTCTGTGTCGGGGCGGAATACCTCGCCGACGCCGGATTGCTTGACGGGCGACGGGCAACCGCGCACTGGCTCAAACTGATCGGTTTGCGCCGCGATCACCGGCAGGTCGATTGGGTCGACGACGTGCGGTTCGTCGAGGACGGGCGCATCATGACCACGGCGGGCGTGCTCGCCGGGATCGACGGTGCGATGCGCGTGCTCGAACGCCTCGGCGCCGGTGACCAGTTACGTCGGATCGCCGACGAGATCCATTGGAACGGATACGGTTCGGGCGCACCGGTGGAGATCGACGCGGCGGGGCCGGGTCCCGCTGATCTCCCGTTCGCCCTCAGCGCCGCCTATCGATGGGACCGCCCGCACCACAACGTGTTGGTGACCGACGGGGTGGGTGAGATCGAATTGGCCTCCACGTATCGGCCGTACACCGAGCTGTCCTGGCTCGCGACGATGACCACGACGACCGTGGACGGGCAGCCCGTCGTCTCGCAACACGGTGTCACCGTGGTGCCCGAGACGGCGGCGGACGAGGCCGGGCAGGTGGACCGGCTGCTCGTGCCCGGCGGCGAGGCCGCCCGCACGCGGATCGCCGAGGCCGCGCCGTCCGGGCCCGACCCGACGTACCTGCACTCCGGCGACCGTTTCGCCTTCGACCCGGTCATCGACGACATCGCGGTCCACTACGACCGCGCGACGGCGACCTGGGTGGCCAAGAGTCTGCAGTATCCGGTGGACGATCCGGGGTCCGGTCGAGACGGGGTGTCGTCGTGGCCCTGGGCCCAGACGGCGATCGCGGCCGCCTTGGTGGCGGCCGCGATCGGTCTCGTTCAATTGTCCCGCGTCACGATCGGCGCTGTGCGACGTCGCGGGCGAAGGTCATGACCTGCGGTCGACGGGTTCCGCTGCCGGGTCGGCGAGCGCCCGCCGGTCGAGGTCGGTGTCGACCCCGGTGCCGTCGACCGTCTCGCCGGCGACGACCTGTGCGAACTCCTCGTCGGTCGGCGCCACGGTCGCCTGCGCGGCGAGTCGCTGCTCTTCACCGGTCAGGGTGTTGAGGGCGACCTCCTTGATGAACAGGACAGCGATCGTACCGACGATCGCCATCGCCATCGAGACCAGGAAGATCCGGGCCGTGCCGTCGCCGTACGCGCCGCGGACGATCGCCGCGATGGGTGCGGGCAGTTCGTTGAGGTTCGACAGGCCCGCACCGCCGGAGCCGGACTGGGTGATGCCGATCGCACGCAGGCCCTGACCGATGAGGTCGGTGACGTGGTTCGACAACACCGCTCCGAGCACGGAGACGCCGGCGGCGCCACCGAGCGAACGGAAGAAGGTCACGGTCGAGGTGGCCGCGCCGAGGTTCTTCGGTTCCACGGTGTTCTGCACCGCGAGCACCAGGTTCTGCATGGTCATGCCCATGCCGAGTCCCAGGGCGAACAGGTAGCCGCTGAGGACCGCCATGTTGGTGTGGGCGTCGATCGTCGCCAGGAGACCGAAGCCGATCGCCATCACGATGGAACCGGCGAGCAGGTAGTTCTTCCAGCGGCCGTACTTGGTGATGAGGCGTCCGGAGAGGGTCGCCGAGACCACCGAGCCGAAGACCATCGGGAGGGTCAGCAGGCCGGCCGCGGTGGGGGAGTAGCCGCGAGCGATCTGGAAGTACTGGCCCAGGAACACCGCGCCGCCGAACAGTGCCACGCCGACCGCGATGCTCGCGATGGTCGCGAGGGTGGTCGTGCGCTCCTTGAACAGGTGCAGCGGGATGATCGGGTCCTTGGCCTTGGACTCGGCCCAGATCGCGGCGGCGAGCAGTGCGAGCCCGAGTGCGACGAGACCGAACGATGTGGCTGAGACCCAGTCGAAGTTCTTGCCGGCGAGGGTGACCCAGATCAGGATGACGCTGACGCCGCCCGAGATCAGCAGGGCACCGGCGTAGTCGATGTAGACCTTGCGCCGGACGACCGGGAGGTTCAGGGTGCGCTGCACGACGACCATCGCGATGACGGCCAGCGGGACGCACACATAGAACGTCCAGCGCCAACCGAGCCAGCTCGTGTCGACGATGACGCCACCCATCAGCGGTCCGGCGACGGTTGCGATCGACATGACACCGGCGATGGCGCCCTGGTAGCGGCCGCGCTCACGCGGGCTGAACATCGATGCGATGACGATCATGACCAGCGACTGCATGCCGCCGAGGCCGAGGCCCTGGATCACGCGGAAGCCGATCAGCATCGAGACCGAGGTCGACAGACCGGCGAGCATCGAGCCGATCGTGAACACGCCGAGCGACAGCTGGACGAGGAGCTTCTTGCTGAAGACGTCGGACAGCTTGCCCCAGATCGGGGTGGCGGCCGTCGAGGCGAGGAGGGTCGCCGTGACGACCCAGGTGTACTGATCCTGGGTGCCGTGAAGCTGGGTGATGATCGTCGGCAGCGCGTTCGACACGATCGTCGCCGAGGTCAGGGCGACGAACATGCCGAGCAGCAGCCCGATCAGCGCGTTGATGCGCTGCTTGTGGGTCATGGGGGCGTCGACGGGTTCCACGACTGGTGGGGACGTTGTCATACGGGGGGTACCTCCGGGGTCGAGCGTGCGCCGTGTGGACGGAGCCGAATGGCGGCGACCACAGATCGTCGACGAAACGGGCTCGTCGACCTCGTGGACACAGGTGCCGGGAACGGGCTGGTGGAAACGGGGGTCCGGCATAGGCCGCCGCCCGTTTAGTTGAATGCTGCAACTATAGGGCGTGAAAGGTGTAACGCGCAACTAACCGAGTTATTCCCGGCGTCGCGATCGGCTGCGAAACGTGCCGCCTACAGCCGGGGTCAGGATTCCGGGTCGACCACCGGGTCATTGGTTGCCTCGCCCAAACGACGGAGCAGGCGTGTGAGGGTACGGATGTCGTCCGGGTCCCACTGGGCCAGGCGGCCGCGCCACTCCGAGACCGCCGACGCGAGGACAGCCTCAACGCGTTCGCGTCCGTGGTCGGTCAGCGTGATCACGCGTGCGCGTGCGTCCCGGGGGTCGGGGTGTCGCTCGGCGAGCCCGAGGCGGACGACCGCGTCGATCTGCCGGGTGACCGTCGACTTCTCCATGCCGACCGCGCTGACCAGGTCGGACATCGGCATCGTGTTGTGACGGGCGAGCATCGAGATCAGCGGATAACACGACGGATCGAGGCGAGGATCGATCTCGCGGGCACGTAGGCGCGTGCGGATGCGGCCGCGACGCCAGAAGTCGGTGAGCTCCGCCTCGAGGCCGCCGATGGCGTCGGAGTCGATCTGGGCCGGGGACGCGGCGGTGGTCGGATCCGAGCTCATGATCGCCGAGTCCTTTCGCCGGTGCGCCGTGTCGAGTCGCGGTCAGACTACCGACCGCGTTGTGTTGGAGCACACGCAGCCACCGGCGGGTGATGTCCGATTCGTCGTGATCGTCGACGGCCTGCCCGATGGTGAACAGTGTGGCGTGCGTCAACCGGCTTGGGAAGCGTCCATCGGATGGGGCACGATCGAGGAGTGAGCACGTCAGAACGCACCACCCCGAATGCCTGGGAGTACATCAAGTACTGCTATTGGGCGCCCCTGCCGAAGTCGATGACCGCTTGGGTCGAGAACGACCTCGCGGGGCCGGGGGCCTCGGCGCGGATGGTCGTGCGCTGGGCGATCCCGTGCATCATCATCCTGTGCCCGATGTTGTTCGTCCCGGCCGACTGGGGCGTTCGGTTCACCATGACGGCGCCGATCCTCATCGCCTACCTCTTCTTCTCGATCGCGCTGAACCGCGTCTATCGCCGCCACCGGCTGGCCCAGCACGGACTGAATCCCGACCTGGTCAACCGGCTCGAGCGGGAGAAGAACTCCGACCTCTACGACGAGTACCACCGCAAATACCGCGGCGAGCACCGTCGTCGCTGATCGCGACACGGCTCGTCGCAGGCTCCTCGCCTACTCGACCAGCGGAGGGACGCCGCGTATCGAGGTCAGTACAGGTAGTCCTCGCCGCTCGCGCGCACGGTCACGTCCGAGAGGCTGATGCCCCAGGGCTGATCGATGACGTGGACGACGGCGTCGGCCAGATCCTCGGGGGTGATGAGCCAGTACTCGATCGAGTCCACGTCGGTCAGCTCGGGAGGAAGGTCGCCCTGCAGCATCTGGGTGACGTGCTCTCTGTACGACGACACGCGCTGGCCGACGATGCCGCGGATCGCACGATCGTTGACGATCCAGCTGGCCAGGTTGGTGCCGGCGACACCGGTGGGTCTGACCGTGGTGACCTTGATCTTGCCCTTCGCCTCGATCCGCAGTGAATCGGACAGCATGGTGACCGCCGACTTAGTCGCGCTGTAGACACCGGACCCCTCGAAGCCGCCGTTGCCGTAGATCGATGCGATGTTGACGACCTGCCCGCGACCCTGCGTGATCATCTGGTCGTAGACGGCGGAGATGCCGTTCACCACCCCCTTGATGTTGATGTCGATGGCCTTGTGCCACTTCTCCCAGGCACGTTCGTGATCGGCAAAAAAGGCCAGTGGCATGACGCCGGCGTTGTTGACGATGACGTCGATCGTCCCGAACCTCTCGACGGCGAGAGCCGCGGCAGCCCGCATCTGCTCCATGTCGGTCACGTCGGCGACCTGCGCGACTGCCGAGCCGCCCGCGGCGACGATGGCATCGACGACAGCGGTCAGACCGTCGGTGTCGATGTCCACGCCGACGACATGGGCGCCGCCCGCGGCGCACTTTTCGGCGATGACCTTGCCGAATCCTCCCCCGGCTCCGGTGATGATGATGGTCTTGTCCTGCAAGTGATCTGACATGTATTCCCCCGCCGCGAATGGTCGCGTCATCCTAACAGCGAACGCGGGCAGTGGGATCCGTGCGTGACCCCGCCACGGTGCGCACCCCTCTGCACACCGTGGCCGAGGCAACGCATCACTCGAGAGGCCGGATCCGCGGCCTGCTCGGAGGACCGGTCCCGGTCGATCGTCCGCATTGGGTCTGTGGTGTGGACCCACCTGCCCTCGATTCAGTCATATGACTGAAGATCTGTCAAGCACCGCCGATCAACGGTGCAGAATGAGGACCGAAATCCGTTGTTGCCCTTGACAGGGCAGTAGGTGATGCCGAATTCTGCTTCGGGCGGCCTTCGCTCGCAGCCGTCGTCGTTCTCCCGCTCGCGGTTCGTGTTCGCCGCGGGTTCCCTCACATGTGTGCGCGATCTTCTCGTGCACCGACGACAGGAGATCCATGTCCGGGACGTTCCCATCGAGACGTACCTTCCTCAAGGCCGCAGCGGTCACCGCGGCCGGTGCGGCCAGCGCGGTCGCCGTGTCTGCCAACGGAACTGCGCCGGCCTCGGCGGCGCCGGCCCGTCGTGTACGGCACACCCGCGAGGAACACCGGGCGGTGGTCGTCGGTTCCGGTTTCGGTGGAGGGGTCTCGGCGCTCCGCCTGGCGCAGGCCGGTGTGCCCGTCCTGATGCTCGAACGTGGCAAGCGGTGGCCGACCGGACCGAACTCGGAGACTTTCCCGCGGGCGTCGAGCCCCGACAAGCGCATGCTGTGGCATGAGTCCACACCGAACCTGTTCGGCAAGCCGCTGAGCGTCGAACCCTATGTGGGACTGTTCGAATCGGTGGCCGGCGCGAACATGACGGCCCTGTGCCCCATCGGACTCGGGGGTGGTTCGCTGGTTTACCAGGGCATGACGCTCCAACCGAGCGAGGCAGTGTTCAACGAGCACTTCCCCAATGCCCTCGACTGGCAGCTGATGAATCGCGTGCACTATCCGCGGGTCGCGCGGATGCTCAAGATCGCGGTCGCGCCGGACTCGCTGGTGCGCTCACCGCAGTACCTTGCCCCGCGACAGTTCGCCAAACGCGTTCGCGCCGCTGGACTTCCGTTGCAGAAGATCCCGATGCCCATCGACTGGAGTTATGCCGAGGCGGAACTCCGCGGTGAGATGAAGCCGTCCTACACCAACGGCGACGGCGCCATCGGCGTGAACAACGGCGGCAAGCACAGCGTCGACGTCACCTACATCAAGCAGGCCGAGGCCACCGGTCTCGTGACGGTGCGGACGTTGCACACCGTCCGGCAGGTAACCCGGCGGCGCGACGGCAAGTGGTCTCTCGACGTCGAACGGACCGACGAGACCGGAAAAGTGCTGGAGCACAAAGAGATCATCACCAAGACCCTCATCATGGCCGCCGGTAGCGTCAACACCACGAAGCTCCTCGTGCGGGCTCGTGAGGCCGGGACGATCACCGATCTACCGGACGGCCTCGGGCGTGGCTGGGGAACCAACGCCGACCGGATCTACACCTGGACCAGCCCCAGCATCGACTTCGGTGCGGTACAAGGAGGGCCGGTGGTCTTCGGTAGCCCCAACTGGAGCAACCCAAAGAGGGCATTCACCGTCATACAAGCATCGCTGCCTCCCATGCCCGTCTACGCGGGTACGACGATGATGGTCGGTTTCGGTGTGAGCCCAGGGCGCGGTGTCATCGCCTACGACTCCGCCGCGGGCGACGCGATCATCAAGTGGCCGCACGAGGGCGACTCGGAGATCCAGACCAAACACATCGACGGTGCGGTGCGCAAGATCGCCGGGCCCGACGCAATCCTCACCGACACCAACGCATTCTTCCCGTCGACCTGGCACTCGCTCGGCGGGGCCAACATGGGCACCGTTTGCGACCTCGAGGGTCGGGTCAAGGGCCAGCCCGGGCTCTACGTCATCGACGGTGCGCTGATGCCGGGCACCACCGCGGCCTGTAATCCGTCGATGACGATCGCCGCGGTGGCCGAGCGCGCTCTCGACCACATCGTCGCCGAGGACGTGGGCACCGTCATCTGATCCGGGTGTGCCCTTCGAGGCTCGCTTCGCTCGCACCTCAGGGGGCGACGGGTGCTTGTTCGCTCGCACCTCAGGGAGCGACGGGTGCTTGTTCGCTCGCGCCTCGGGGAGCGACGGGTGCTTGTTCACTCGCACCTCAGGGGGCGACGGGTGCTTGTTCACTCGTACCTCAGGGAGCGACGGGTGTCTGATCGCGACTCAGGGAGCGAACGGGGTGATCGGGGCGAGCCACATCCCCGTGAGAGCGTCGACGACGATGTCGCACTGATGCTCCCACGCTGTCACGGTCCGCTCGGAGCCCGGACGGGCGGCGTCCTCGGCCGCTCGCTCGATGTCGGCCAGCGTGTTGACGATGATGTGGCGCGTCATGTTGTTGCGGATCTCGAGAACCGGATCGGAGAATTGCGGCAGCGCACCGTAGAAACCCTCGAGAATGGCGAGCAGGGGTTCGGAGTCGCCCATCTGCTCGTACAACAGGATGGTCGTGGCCGGGTCGCTGGAGACGTTGGCGAAGAACCGGGCGAAGTACGTCGGGGCGCCGAGTTCGCCGAGGTACTCGATCTCCGGACACACCAGGCACCTGATCCAGTCGCGGACCTTCGGGTCCGGCCCGATCTCGGCGAGGGCCTTCCGGCGTAAGCGGTCGAGGGGGATGTTGTGCGTGGTGAGGGTGGCCCGGATCAGGTCGTCCTTGGAGCCGAAGTGATGGCCGACCGCATAGTTGTTGCCCTGACCGGCGGCTTTGCTGATCTGCCTGCTGGAGACCGCCGACACCCCGTGTAGCGCGATCAACTCCTCCGCCGCGCTGATGAGCGCCTGGCGGGTACGGGCAGACTGCTCCGTCTTCCCATCGGTCATGGATTGATGATGCCTTACCGTCGTCGGCGTCCGGTGCCGGGTTTCCCACCGGATCCCGGGCGCCCTGACATACAGCCGACCTTCGACAAACCGACCGGGTTTGCACGAAGCCGAACGCCCGGTCCTAAGGTGGATCGACTGTACTCAAGTGAATCCGGTCCACGTCCAGACACGGCGTGACTGTTCACGACCTGTGTGAGGGGACCTGATGGCGACGACCACGGCCACGACAAGTCTGCGAGAGCTGACGCTCCGAGGGGTCATCCTCGGCGGTGTCATCACCCTCGTCTTCACCGCGGCCAACGTCTATCTCGGGCTGAAGGTCGGGCTGACCTTCGCCACCGCCATCCCGGCAGCCGTCATCTCGATGAGCATCCTGCGATACTTCGCCAACCACTCGGTGGTGGAGAACAACATCGTCCAGACGATCGCCTCCGCCGCCGGCACGTTGTCGGCGATCATCTTCGTGATCCCCGGTCTGGTGATGATCGGCTGGTGGACGGGATTCCCGTACTGGATCACGGTCGCCGTCTGCGCGATCGGCGGCGTCCTCGGCGTCATGTACTCGATCCCGCTGCGCCGCGCGCTGGTCACGGGATCCGATCTGCCATATCCGGAAGGCGTTGCGGCAGCCGAGGTCCTGAAGGTCGGGGACTCGGCAGGCGGCGCCGCGGAGAACAAGGCCGGCCTGCGCACGATCGTCATCGGTTCGATCGCCTCGGCGGGTTTCGCTCTGCTGACGAAGCTGAAGGTCCTGAGCGACTCGATCGCCGCGACGATCAAGGTCGGCGCGGGCGGCACGCTGTTCACCGCCGGCTTGTCGATGTCGCTGATCGGAATCGGACACCTCGTCGGCGTCACCGTCGGCGTCGCGATGCTCGTCGGTCTGCTCATCTCCTACGGCGTCCTGCTGCCCATCGAGAGCCAGAACCAGGGTGAGGCCGGGGAATCGCTCAGCGATGTCGTCGCCGGTGTGTTCGCCGAAGACGTGCGACTCATCGGTGCAGGTGCCATCGCGATCGCCGCCATCTGGACCCTCCTCAAGGTGATGGGACCCATCGCCCGTGGCATCAAGGGGTCGCTCGCCTCGTCCCGGTCACGTCGCGAAGGCGTGACGGTGGACATCACCGAGCGCGACATCCCCTTCAACATCGTCGGCGGCAGCATCCTCGTACTGCTCGTCCCGATCGGCCTGCTCCTGTGGGACTTCGTGCACGGCACCGTCCTCGAGGGCAGCGCTACCGGGATCATCGCGGTGAGCATCGTCTTCGTCTTCGTCATCGGCCTGGCGGTCGCAGCCGTCTGCGGGTACATGGCCGGTCTCATCGGCTCGTCGAACTCCCCGATCTCCGGCGTCGGCATCCTGGTGGTGCTCATTGCCGCAATCCTCATCAAGGCGACCTTCGGGACCGCTGACCCGGACCAGACCGACGCACTGATCGCCTACACGCTGTTCACCGCCGCCGTGGTCTTCGGTGTCGCAACCATCTCCAACGACAACCTGCAGGACCTGAAGACCGGTCAGCTGGTGGGTGCGACCCCGTGGAAACAGCAGGTGGCGCTGGTGATCGGTGTGCTCTTCGGTTCCGCGATCATCCCGCCGATCCTCGGACTGATGTACGACGTGTTCGGCTTCGTGGGTGCTCCGGGCGCCGGCGACGACGCCCTGGCCGCACCGCAGGCGGGTCTGCTCTCGACCCTCGCGAAGGGCGTGCTGGGAGCCGACCTCAACTGGGGTCTCATCGGCATCGGCGCCCTCATCGGCGCGGTCGTCATCCTCATCGACGAACTGCTCGGTCGCGCAGGGAAGTTCCGGCTCCCGCCGCTCGCGGTCGGGATGGGCATGTACCTGCCGATGTCGGTCACGCTCATCATCCCGGTGGGCGCCTTCCTCGGACACTTCTACAACCGCTGGGCCGAACGGAGCGGCGGCGCAGTCGAACACAAGAAGCGCATGGGTGTGCTGCTCGCGACCGGCCTGATCGTCGGCGAGGCCCTGTTCGGTGTCGTCTTCGCGGGCATCGTCGCCGCCACCGGCGACGACTCGGTGCTCGCGATCGTCGGCGACGGCTTCGACACCTGGGCTCAGATCCTCGGTGTCATCGTGTTCGCCGGCGTGGTCGCGCTGCTCTACGACCGCGTCGCCAAGCTCGCCACCGCCAGCGGCGTCGTGCCGAGCAAGGCCGCCGACACCGCCGGGACCGACACCACCGGGACCGACACCGCCGGGACCGAGCCGAAGGCCTGACCCCGGCTCAGTCGCCGATCAGCCTGCTGCCGAGGCACATTCGGTGATCGCGGTGTCGAGGATGTCGAGGCCGGTACGGATCTCGTCATCGGAGGCGGTCAGCGGCGGGGCGATGCGGAAGATGCCGCCCATGCCGGGCAGCTGGACGACGTTCATGTGGAGACCGAGTTCGAAGCACCGTGCGGTCACCGCGGCCCCGAGCCGGTCGGCGCCCTGCTTGGTCGCGCGGTCGGTGACGAGCTCGATGCCCTGCATGAGCCCCCGGCCGCGCACGTCGCCCACGCACTCGTGCCGGTCCTGCAGTTCCAGCAATCCGGCACGCAGGACCGAACCAGCCTGGGCCGCACGGGAATCGAGCCCGTCGCGTTGTAGGACGTCGAGCACGGTGACGCCGACCGCCGCCACCAGCGGGTCGGACACGTGGGTGGTGAAGAACAGGTAGCCCCGTTCGTGGGCGGCCTGCTCGATCTCGGTGGTGGTGATGACCGCGGCGAGGGGGAGTCCCGCACCGAGCGTCTTCGACAGGGTGAGGATGTCGGGGACGATGCCGTCGCGTTCGAAGGCATACCAGGACCCGGTGCGGCACAGACCGGTCTGCGCCTCGTCGACGATGAGCAGCATGCCGCGTTCCTCGCACTTGCGTTTGAGTGCGGCGAAATAGCCGGCCGGCGGCTCGATCACCCCGCCGGAGGACAGGATCGGTTCGACGATGCATGCGGCGAGTGAGCCGGTCGACTGGGCGTCGATGAGTTCGAAGCCGAAATCGAGCTGGCGCTGCCAGTCGAGCGTGCCGTCGGGATTCGTGAAATCGGGTCGGTAGGGGTTGGGCGTCGGCAGGGCGAAGTTACCGGGTGCGACCGGTCCGTAGCCGGTGCGGCCGGCGCTGTAGGTGGAGGCGGCCGCGGCATGCGTCATGCCGTGCCACGACCGTGCGAAGGAGACGATCTCGTGTTTGCCGGTGACCAGCTTCGCCATCCGGATCGCGGCCTCGTTGGACTCGGCGCCGGTACTCAGCAGAAGCACCTTGTCGAGAGCGTCCGGGAGGGTTTCCGACAGACGGGCCGACAGTTCCAGCACCGGCGGGGAGATCATCCCGCTGAACAGGTGGTCGAGCTCGCCGATCTGCCGGGTGACGGTCGCGACGATGTCGGGATGCGAATGACCGAGGATCGCCGACATCTGGCCGGAGGTGAAGTCGAGAAGGGGGCGTCCGTCCGCGGTGTGGACCCAGCTGCCCGCCGCTCGGACGATCAGCTCCGGCGAGAACTGACCGCCGTAGCGGACGAGATTGCGGGTGTCGAGGCCGGTGATGCTGTCGGGCTGGGTGGTCATGCCAACACGGTACGAGTGACGTCGACGCCGCGCGCGCCCAGACCATGGGCACGGTGACCTGTCACACGATGACGGCGCGGTTCCGAATATCGTGTGCGGTGCAGTCTGTTTGCGGGAAAACCAGGAGGCACCATGGCAGACGAGCAGACGTTGAACACGGCGGTCGAGGACTACCTCGCGGGCGCCGAACACTTCCTCGGACTGGTCGCCCGAGTACGACCGGATCAGTGGGACCGGCCCGGGCTGGGGGATTGGTCGGTCCGTTCGCTGGTCGGACACACGAGTCGTTCGCTGACAACGGTCGCCGACTATCTCGCCCAACCCGAACCGGACCTCATCGAGATCGATTCGGTGGGAGGGTATTACGCCCGCATCCAGGGACTCGCCGCCGCGCCGGAGGTGGCGGCCCGCGGCGTCGCCGCCGGAGTCGAACTGGGCGACGATCCACTGCGGGCGGCGACCGAACGCCGCGACCGCGCGGCCGCGGCGATCACCGGCATCGGCGCTCGAGCGGTCACCACCCCGTGGGGCGGAATCCTGCTGTCCCACTATCTGCCGACGAGAACCTTCGAACTGGCAGTCCACGGCCTCGACATCGCCCGCGCGCTCGGAGCGGCGTCGACCCTGCCGCGACCGGTGCTCATGTCGGCCCTGGCCACAGCCGTGGAGGCGGCGGAGCTGACCGGCCAGGGTGAGCAGGCGCTGTTGATCCTCACCGGACGCGAGCAGGGTCCGATCTCGGTCGTGTGACGCCAACCCGGTGGGGGCCCTTCGCGAGCTCCGGGCCACCTCCGGGCGCAGCGGGTGTCAGCCGGGTACCCGGCTGTGGGCGAACTCGGCGACGATCGCGGCGTTGAACGCCGGGATGTCGTCGGGCTTACGGCTGGTGATCAGCACGCTGTCGCCGCCTCGGCACGTGACGACCTCTTCATCGACCCAGTTGCCGCCGGCGTTGATGACGTCGGTCTTGATGCTGGGGAAGGAGGTGAGGGTGCGGCCCCGAACGACGTCGGCCTCGATGAGGGTCCACGGCGCGTGGCAGATCGCGGCGACGGGTTTGCCCGCCTCGAAGAACCCGCGCACGAAGCGCACGGCCGGTGCCGAGGCTCGCAGGAAGTCGGGGTTGGCGACGCCACCCGGAAGGACAAGGGCGTCGAAGTCGGCGATGCGGGCGTCTTCGAGGGTCTTGTCGACGGGAAAGGTGTCCGCCTTGTCGAGGTGATCGAACGCCTGGATGGTGCCGGACTCGGTGGACACCAGCACCGGCTTTCCGCCGCAGGCCTCGATGGACTTCCAGGGCTCGGTGAGTTCCACCTGCTCGGCGCCCTCACTGGCCACCAGGAATGCGACGGTGACGTTGTTGAGTTCTTCGGCCATGGTGTCTCCTCCTCATACGCATCGGCGGGCAGGAATTCGCAGCGCCGTGCGGGCTGATCGATCCGACCGCGTCTTGATCGCGGGCACCGGGCGTGAGCCGTGATGCCCCGATCCGGACATACCCACCGACGCTGGGCCCCAACCATGACGCGTGCCGCCGCACCGTGTTGAATGGCCTCCGATCACGCGCCCGCGGGTGCGGATGAGGTGAAGGGGGAAAGCTGTCATGGGTGGTCTCGACGGCGTTGCGACGCTGGTTCACCTGGCGCGAGGTGGAGAGATCGGGGAAGCACACGAGACCCCGTACACCGTGCTCGTGGACGCGCCGCATCGTCAGCTGCGACGCTACGGCAGCGTCGAGCAGCTGACGTCGGCCCGCGAGTCGTCCCAGCGGCCGGTGCTGCTCGTCCCGCCGCTGGCGGTGTCGACGGACTGCTACGACCTCACGCCAGGACTGAGCCTGGTGGAGTACCTGCTGTCCACCGGCCGGGTGCCCTACGTGATCGACTTCGGGGACATGACCCGCGACGATCGGCACCTCGGGTTCGCCGCCTTCTTCGCCGACATCGTGCCCGGCGCGATCGCCGCAACCCTTGCGGACTTCGATGACGAAACGTCGACCGGCAAGGGCGTGGACCTGCTCAGTTGGAGTCTCGGCGGCACCATCTCGTTCCTCACCGTCGCCGCCGACCCCGGTCTGCCGGTGCGATCGATCACCGCGGTCGGAACCCCGCTTGACTACGACCGCGTCCCGCCGTACCCGCTGGTGAAGACGCTGATGCGGCCCATCGGGGCCAAGCCGGTCTCCCTCGCGCTCCGAGCCCTGGGCGGTATCCCCGCACCGCTCGTGCGGACCGCCTACCGCGGCACCGCCTGGCAGCGGGAGCTCAAGAAGCCCGGCTACATCATCCGCAACGCCGACGACACCGAGGCCCTGACCCGGATGAAGGCCATCGACCGCTTCCAGGACACGATGCCCGGTTACCCCGGGAAGGCTTCCGAGGAGATGTGGGAGAACTTCATCATGCGCGGCGAGCTGGCCCGCGGCGTGCTGACCTTCGACGACGTCACCGTCGACCTGTCGAAGGTCGAGGTCCCGGTGCAGCTGTTCGGCAGCCACCGGGACGCCATCGTCAGCTGGGCGGCCGCTCACCACGGCGTCGACCTGTTCACCGGATCGCCGAGGGTCGAGTTCACGACCGTCGAGACGAGCCACCTCGGACTCATCGCCGGCTCGGCGGCAGTCGAGCAGACGTGGCCGCGGATCGACGAGTTCCTGTCGAGCCTGGATAAGGTGTGACTCGTGGATGTCGTAGATGAAGAAAGCTTCATCTACGACTCATGGTCGGCTCATCGTGCCCGGACATAGTCGGGGACATGAAGATCTCACGCATCCTCGCAACCCTGGCCCTCAGCACACTCGCGGTCGCCGTTGTGGCCGCAAGTTTTCTGCTCACCCGGTCCCCTGAGCCCGACCTCGTCTCCGATCCGGTCTCGGTGAGCGCATCCTCGGGGGCGGCCCCCGCAGTACTCAACCCGGCGCCGGGCCCTGCACCCCGGGCGCCGGGCGGAGATCCCGGGTCGCGGGCGATCGCGCCCAACCTGGTGTCGGATGGCTGGTGTGACGACGATGACCGGGACGACGACCGGGATGACGACGACCGGGATGACGACGATGCCCGGGACGATGACTGTGACGACTGGGACGATGACCGCGACGACGACCGCGACGACGACGGCCGCGATGACGATGACGATGATTGGGACGATGACCGGGACGACGACTGAGGGTTGGAGCAAGCCTCGCCGGAACCCCGGTGAGCGACCTCGCGCCGGGAGCACACGTGGACGTAGACGCGCCGCGCTCCCGGCGCGCTGGCGTATCACGGCGTGGATCATGCTCACCACGTTCGCTCTTCTCGCCGTGGTCTTCCTGATCACCCGTAACCTGCTGCTCCACGACGTCGACAGCCGTGCGAATCACGATGTGGCACAGGAGGCCAGCGAGTTCCGTACCTTCGCCGGCGAGGGCGTGGACCCGACCACTTCCGAGCCGTTCACCTCGGTGTCTCGTCTACTCGAGGTGTTTCTGTCGCGTCAGTCGGCGGGGCAGGGCGAGGTCATGGCCGGGGTGGTCGGCAACACCGAGATCCTCGAGCTGCCCGGCAACGCCTGGCCCGATGAGGGCGAGGGGCGTCGGGTGATCGACGAGTTGCGTGCGCGAGATGGGCCCGCCGGGGTCCTTTCGACCGACCACGGCGAGATCCGATGGGGAAAAGTCGAGGTCACGCAGGCGTCGCTACACGGGCAGGATGCCTCGACCGACTCACGGAAGGGAACCTTCATCGTCGGCATCTACACCGACCCCGGACGTGAACTCGTCGACCACACGATGCGTCTTCTTGCGCTCGTCGGCCTGACCGGGATGCTGGTGACCACCGGCGCCGCCTACCTCGTCGCCGGCCGAATCCTCGCGCCGGTCCGCAGCGTGCGGATGGTCGCCGAGGAGATCGGCGAGAACGACCTGACCGCACGGGTGCCGGTCGACGGCCACGACGACATCGCTGCGCTCGCCGAGACGTTCAACGCCATGCTGGACCGGATCGAAGCCGCGTACACCACGCAGCGACAATTCGTCGACGACGCCGGCCACGAACTGCGTACTCCGATCACCGTGGTCCGCGGACACCTTGAGCTACTGACCGAGGAGCCGGAGGAACGGCGCAAGACCCTGGATCTCGTGGACAGCGAGCTGGTGCGGATGAGTCGGATCGTCAGCGACCTGCTGTTGCTGGCGAAATCCGAACAACCCGACTTCGTGGTGACGCGCGAGGTCGAGGCCGCCGAGCTCATGCTCGGCATCGAGTCCAAGGTGCAACCGCTGGGGGAACGACACTGGTTGCTCATGGAGGTTGCCGAGGGGCCGTGCCGGGTGGACCCCGAACGCATCACCCAGGCGATGCTGCAGCTGGCGTCGAATGCGGTGCGCCACACCGGAGAAGACACGGCGATCCGGCTTGGTTCACGGTTCGTCGAGGGCGGTGCGCAACGGCGCCTCTCGATCTGGATCGCCGACGAGGGGCCGGGAGTGGTGCCCGAGGACGCGGCCCGGATCTTCGAACGGTTCCAGCGCGGAGCGCAGGAGACCCCCGACGCGCGATTCTCCGGCGCGGGACTGGGGCTGTCGATAGTCCGCGCCATCGCCGAGGCACATCACGGCGTCGCGTGGGTCCGGAGCACTCCTGGTCACGGGGCGACCTTCGGCATCGATCTGCCCGCGCACGAGGTGGCCGCGACCACTCACCACACTCCATGGCCGGACTCCGGACCGCAGTCGGAGGGAGACAACAGTTGAGCCGCATTCTCATCGCCGAGGACGACGCGCGCATCGCCGCATTCGTGGGCAAAGGGTTGCGCTCGGCCGGTTACAGTACCGACCACGTGACCGACGGGCTCTCGGCCCTCGAAGCAGCCCGCAGCGGCGGCTTCGACATGGTGGTCTTGGACATCGGCCTGCCCTCGATGGACGGTTTCGAGGTCTTGGCGCACATGCGTGGCGAGGGGATCACGACACCGGTGGTGGTTCTGACTGCCCGAGACAGCGTGAACGACACCGTCAGCGGCCTCGAGGGCGGGGCCAACGACTACATGACCAAGCCGTTTCAGTTCGCAGAACTCCTCGCCCGTATCCGGTTGCGACTGGTCGATGACTCCGCGGCTGCCTCCGGTACCAAGGACAACACCCTGACCGCCGGGGATCTAAGCCTGGACCTGAAATCACGGCGCGTGCGCATCGGCGCGACCGTCATCGATCTCACCGCTCGGGAGTTCGCCCTCCTGGAGCTCTTCCTCCGCCATCCCGACCATGTCCTGTCCCGCGAGCAGATTCTCGGGCACGTCTGGGGTTACGATTTCGACCCGGCATCAAACGTGGTCGACGTCTATGTCCGCGCGCTGCGCAACAAGATCGGGGCCCAGCGACTGGAGACCGTGCGCGGGATGGGCTACCGGTTGCGGCGAGATGTCTAAGGGGCGACGCTGAGCCAGTCGGCGAAGCCCGACGGGTCGTGACGGCCGAGCGCGCCGTGCTCGAACAGGCCCCAACCGGTTCGGGTCGTGCCGTCACCTTCCCGGCAGGTCGCCCGTCCGACGTGGTCGATGACGCCGAACGGCATGCGCCCGATGATCTCCGGGCTGGTCATGTCGTAGGTGAGGCGTTCGGTGAAGTCCTCACCGCGCCAGACGCCGTGGAGCCAGTCGGGATCTCCGCCGTACCCGCCGCCGACGTGGATCGGGACGGGCAGCAGTGACTCCACCTCGAACGTCACCGCCGACCCGTCCGATGCGGTGGCGGAAATGGTTGCACCGGTGGGAATCCGGGTTCCCGAGGCGTAGTGCACCGAGATCCGCGGCCAGCCGAGTTGCTCGACGCGGCCGTCCTTCCACACCCGGGAGCAGTCGTTGAGGGTGCGGAACCCGTTGGGGTCCTCCTGCACGATGAGGACGAGCTGGAAGTCGTCGAAGGCCATCGGCACGTACAGCCACCACATGCCCTCGAAGGGCGGATCTGCCGGTCGCCCTGCGGGTTCCGGTTCGCCCACCGGCCGGATGCCCCAGGACCGGTCGCGGGTCCCGACCCACGTCGACGGGTCGACCGCGATGTGTTCGCCGTCGACGGTGATGGACCCGCGCCAGGTGCCGACCTGGGCGAAGCGCTGCGCGTCGAGCGTGACCTTGGTGCCCTGCCGCATGATGTGGGGCTGCTCCAGGAGTGGGTCGAACAGGCCTTCCCAGTGCAGGTCGACGGCGATGCCCTCGGTCTCGGCGAGCGTGAGATGCAGTGTGCGCAAGGGCTCGTCGACGGCGAGCCGGTAACCGCCGACATGCTGGTCGAGCCGGTCGCCGTCGATGGCGTCGGACAGGTGCACCGCGGTCTGGGTGTCCGGGCCGTCCTCCTGCCGGCGTCGGATCAGGACGAAGGCATCCTTGACCCCGAGGTTCGGGTAGTAACCGATGCCGGTGATCAGGAAGATGTTGCCGCTGCGGTCGTGGGCGTTGAGATAGGCGCGGTCGTAGAAGTTGCGGTCGGAGTTCGCCGGCCAGGCGATCGGTTGCGGCAGTTGATGAATCGGGAACTCGTCGAGCGGTCCGAGACCGGACATGGGATCAGCCTTCCTCGAGGAGACGGTCGAGCAGCGGACGGTGGTAGAAGAGCGTCCCGTCGACGTCGTCGGGCCGCTCGAGTTCGCCGAAGTGCACGCGTCGGGCGCCGGTGCGCATGAAGACGCAGCACCACTGCACGGCGGCGTAGACGTAGAACCAGCGTAGGTCGCCCAGTTCGGCCCCGGTCCGTTCCCGATAGGTTGCGCGGACGTCCTCCTCACGAAGGAGGTCGGGGAGCCCGGGCAGTCCGGCCATCGTCGCCAGCTCCTGGAACACACTGTGCGCGAAGATCACCCACGCCACATCGAGCTCGCGCGGGCCGATCTTCGCCATCTCCCAGTCGAGCACTGCGGTGGGTTCGAAGTCGACGAACATCATGTTGCCCAGTCGGGAGTCGCCCCACGACAGCACGGGGTCGGCGGAGGCGGCGTCGTCGGGGAAGTTCGCGGTGAGCCACTCCAACGCCCGTTCGACCAGGGGCGAGCGGCCGATGCCCTCGACCGACAGGTCGTACCAGTCCTGCAGCCAGGCGAGCAGTCGCGCCAGGATCGAGTCCCCCGCGGGGAGGTCGTCGAGCAGGAAACCGAAATGCTCGGCCGCACCGGGGATCGCGTGCAGGTCTGCGATGACGTGGACCGCGGCGTCCTGCGCACGACGCCGATCGGCAGGGGCCGCGTCGGCAAACCAGTTGTCGCCGAACGTGTACGGCATGACGTCGGGCGGCACGTCGCCCTCCAGTCGGTCCATGAGGAAGAAGGGTGCGCCGAGCAGCGATCCCGTCGGCTCGAGGTGATGCACACGCGGGACCGGCACGTCGGTCAGTTCGGCGACCTTGCGCATGACCTCGAACTGATGGTCCATCCGGTAGACGCGGAACACGGGGATGTCGCCGGCGGCGGGTGCCATCCGCATCACCCATTCACGGGTGTCCGAGTCCGGCCAGGTCGCGGTGACCGGGATGGTCTCCGACGACATGCCGTTGGCGTCGCCGCCGGCCGCCACCGTCACCTCCGGGGTGGTGTCGGGGGTGTCGGGTTGTTCGGCGAGCCAGGACGCGAGGACGTCCGGGACCGACGTGTTGTCCCTGCTGGAGCGTTGTAGATGGTCGATGTGTTCGACGGCGGGCTCGGTGGCCACGGGCACCCCCAGGATTCGCTACGGTGAGTAGCGTAATGACAGCAGACAGGTCGCGGCCCCGCAGCGACTTCGGCGAAATCGCGACTGCGACGAGAGTTGGTCTCATGGACGCTGGACCCGACGGAGCCGGTCTCGCCGCTGCGGGCCTCGATGGCGCGGGACCGGTCGAGACGACGGCCGGGCGGCCCCGCGACGCGCGGATCGACTCCGCGGTGCTCGACGCCGCGGCGCGACTCGTCGTCGAGGTGGGTTATCACCGCCTGACGATGGCCGCGATCGCCGAGCGGGCGGGCACCACCAAGACGGCGCTGTATCGACGATGGTCGGGTAAGGCCGAGCTCGTACACGACGTGGTGTTCGCGCAGATGACGCGTCTACCGCCGTCGAGCGGCGAGATGGAGGCCGATCTGCGGTCGATGGTCGACGCTGCCCGAGACCTGTTCGCCCGACCGGTGACCCGTGTAGCGCTGCCCGGCCTGATCGCGGACATGTCCGCCGACCCGGCTCTCGCCGCCCGCGTGCACGCCGGTTTCGCCGCGGTGTTCGGCGGTGTGCGCGAGAGGCTGGTGGTCGCGGTCGAGCGCGGCGAGGTGCACCCCGACGTCGACCCCGACCGGCTCATCGAGGTGGTCGGCGGATCGGCGATGCTGCACGTACTCCTGCTGCGGGACCAGGAATTCGACGACGACTGGGCAGAGCGGTTGGTGGCCATCGTCCTTCACGGCGTGATGCGCTGACCTCCCCGATCACCGGTGACGTGGCGAATCGTCCGGTGTGGGCACCTACACTCACTTCATGGCTACCCCAGACTCCGCCGGCCCCCGCACCACGGACGAGATCGTCGAGAAGATCCTGTCCACCTACGACACCATCACGGTGGTCGGTGCCAGCGCCAACGCGGCCAAGGCCGCCAACGAGGTACCCGCGCACATGAAGCACCTCGGGTGGCGGATCATCCCGGTCAACCCGACCGCCGACGAGATCGTCGGCGAGAAGGTGTACCGATCGCTCGCGGACATCCCCGAACAGGTCGGCCTCGTCGACGTGTTCCGTCCCGGTCCCGAATGTGCCGACGTCGCGCGCGCCGCGGTCGAGGCAGGCGCGACGGCGCTGTGGCTGCAGCTCGGAATCCGGTCCGAGGAGGCCCGCAAGATCGCCGAGGACGCCGGACTGCTCTACGTGGACGACCGCTGCCTGATCATCGAGCAGCGGCGCACGGGCATCGTGCCCGCATGATGAGGGAGTGAGTCGACGGTGGAGTTCCTCGATGATCTGACCCATCAACGACTTCCGCTGTTCCTGCTGTTCGCCTCGTTCACGGTGACCTTCGTCGTGACGCGGGTGATCACCCGGTTGATCCGAGCCGGTAAGGGGCCGTTCAAGAACAACGTGTCGGGCGGGGTCCACGTCCACCACATGGTCCCGGGGCTCGCCCTGATGATCGTGGGCGCGTTCATCTCCGTCGGCGTGAACGGTGTCGAACCGGGTGCCTCGATCAGCGCGGTCCTGGTCGGCATCGGGGCTTCGCTGGTGCTCGATGAGTTCGCGCTCATCCTGCGTCTCCAAGACGTGTACTGGTCGAGCGAGGGCCAACTCTCCGTACAGGTGGTCGCCCTGACGGTCGCCGCCCTGGGCATGGTCATTCTCGGGTTCAACCCGTTCAATGCCGAGACCGACGTCGAGTTCGGTCCGGTCGCCTTTGCGGTGACCGCTCCGATCAACATCGCCTGTGCGATCTTCTGCGTGGTCAAGGGCAAGTATTCGACGGCGATCGTCGGCGTCTTCATCCCGATCTTCGCCTGGGCCGGTGCCATTCGTCTGGCCCGGCCGAAGTCCACCTGGGCCCGGCGTCGCTACTCGCCGGCCAAGCTGGAGAAGGCGACCGTGCGGGCGCAGCGATTCGACCATCGTTGGGGTCGCCGCGGATTGAGCATCGGTGACTGGATCGCCGGTGCACCCACCGATTCGGCGAATCCGGCCGTTCCGGAGAAGCCGACGGACGAGACCGGGGACGCGCTGGCGAGCTGACTCCGCCGCGTCAGCCCGTATCGAGACCGAAGGTCTCGCGGGCGACGTCGACGAACCGTCTTGTCGCGGGAGGCGGATCGGTCCTCCACAGGAAGCCGAGCCGAGCCCGGACGTCGACGCCCTCGACCGGCAGGCCGGCCACCCGATCGTCCGCCGCCGCGATGGATGCGCTGAGAATGCCGGTTCCCATGCCGCTGCACACCAATTCGACGATCGCGTCGGGCGACGACGCCTCGATCGCGGGCCGGATGGGACCGCCGTGCGTGACCGCGGCGTCGTCGAAGACGGTCCGGATACCCGCACCGCGCGGCAGGCAGATGAGGGACCGTTGTCGCAGATCAGCGAGCCCGATCGAGGTGCCGTACTCCTCGTCGGTCGGGATCACCGCGACGACGGGTTCGGCGATGACGGTCAGTGATTCGATGCCGCGCGGCAACTCGTCGCCGTAACCGGCCAGCGCCACGTCGAGACCGCCGTCGACGACCGAGTTGATCAACCGGTCCGATGGCGATTCCCGAAGGCTCAGAGCGATTTTCGGATGGGCGGAACCGAAGGTGCCCAGGGCGGTGAACAGCGGTGCGATGGTGCACCCCTCGACCATGCCCACCGACAGACTCCCGCGGAGCAGTCCACGAACCTCCGACACCGCATCGGCCACCTCGCGTGCGGCGGCCAGCGCGGCGCGAGCCGCGGGGAGGGCGGCCTGCCCGGCATCGGTGAGACGGACCGACCGTGCGGATCGATCGAAGAGTGCCGATCCCAGCTCGCGTTCGAGACTGCGGACCTGTGCGCTGATGTTGGGCTGCGTGGTGTGCACCCGCTGCGCCGCCGCGGTGAAACTCTCCTCGTCGGCGACGGCGACGAAGTACTCGAGCTGCCGCATCTCCATAACCAACGATGATACCCACCATCAAAACCATCACTTGGACTTATTCATGCAGGCGACGCACGGTGGAGGTATCCGGAAAGTCCATCAGAGAGGAAATCATGACCACCTACGAGACCGCCCGCACCCCAGAAGATCTCACCCGGCTCTTCGTCGAATACTCCAATGCCGGAGATGCCGACGCCGTCGCCTCGCTCTACCACGAGGATGCGGTCATGGCCTTCCCGCCAGGGCGGGTCACCCGGGGCAGGGCAGCGATCCGGGACCTCTGGGCGTCGGTCCTCGAACACCGCCCGACCTTCGGCCCCGAACCCCCGTTGCCGACGCTCGTCTTCGGCGACGACCTGGCCCTGACCTCGACTCCGCCGCGCGACGGTGCGGGTGCTCGCGCACAGGTTGTCACCCGACGCGCCGACGGAACCTGGGTACGGATCATCGATCAGCCGGAGTTCCAGACCCCGACATCCTGACGCCGGGTCGTCACCCGCTTTTTCTGACAGTGGATTCAGCTTCCGTGCTAGCTTCGCTGTGTCGGGGATTACACCGGCAGAGCGGTCGATCGGTGCGTGAAGGGATGGGTCTGCGTGGGAGTGCCTGAGGCCGGCGAAGTGGCCGCACGAGTCGCCGAACGGCTCAGCACGACGCGAGGTACCCCGGTATCGGTCGGGTCCGCTCGACAACTACCTGCGGGCGCGAGTCGCGCGACCTACGCCGCGACCCTCGTCGACGCTGCCGGTACGAACGAACCGATCATCATCCGCGCCGTTCCGACCGCCGAGGACGACGGTGGGCTGGGGGCCGAAGCCGAGGTCCTACGTGCCGCCGCCGACGCCGGGGTCCCGGTGCCGGAGATCCTCGACGCCGGCCTCGAAGGCGACAGCGTTCTCGGATTTCCCTATCTGGCAATGAATTTCATCGACGGCGAGTCGATCCCGCGACGGATCCTCCGGGACGACGCGTATACCGCCGCGCGCGCCGGGTTCGTCGAACAGTGCGGCGGCATCCTGGCGCGCGTCCACCGTATCGACGCCGCGCAGACGCCGGGACTCGAGGAACTGGTCGACCCGGTCGAGGCGCTGCGCACGCTGTTCCCGCGCGAGTTCGACACGATGCCGGCCGGCCTTGTTCTCGCGACCCAGTGGCTCGTCGCCAACCCGCCGCCCGCGTCCCCCGGAACCTGCGTCGTGCACGGTGACTTCCGGCTGGGCAACCTCCTCGTCGACGCCGATGGTGTTGCCGCGGTACTCGATTGGGAACTGGTGCACATCGGCGATCCGGTCGAGGATCTCGGCTGGTTGTGCGCCAAGGCCTGGCGTTTCGGGGGCTCGACCCCGGTCGCCGGGATGGGTGAGCGCGCAACGCTGCTCGATGCCTATGCCGAGGTGGCCGGGTGGCGTCCCACCGAAGAAGCGCTGCGCTGGTGGGAGCTGTACGCCACGGTGAAGTGGGGTCTGATCTGCGCGGTGCAGGCGAATCGGCATCTCGACGGTGTCGAGCGGTCCGTCGAACTCGCCGCGATCGGACGGCGAAGTGCCGAACAGGAATTCGACGCACTGCTCGCTCTGGGGATCGTGTCGCCCGAGGTGGTCCCGGACCCGTTGGGCGTCGACACCCCGGGCCCCGACGAGGAGCCCCACGGATCCCCGTCGTCGCTCGAGTTGCTCGACGCCCTCGCCGGTTTCCTCCGCTCCGACTCCGTGACCGCTGAGATGTCACCGCAGGTTCGGTTCCACACCCGCGTCGCCGGCAACGTCGTCGACGTCGTCCGCCGCCAGGTGCTGCTCGGCGCGGCCCATGCCGCAGAGTCTGCGGAGCGCCTGGCCGCACTGGGCGTCACCGATCAGCGGGCCCTGTGCGACGCACTGCGGTCCGGCGAACTCGACGGCACGGACGAGAAGGTGCGCGCAGCGATCGCCGCCGATGTCCGCGCGCGGTTGCTGGTCGCCAACCCGAAGTACTTCGCGGTCCCGCATCCGTGACCGCGTGACACCCGACCGAGAAGGATTCAATCGTGGACTTCGCACTGCCCGAGTCACTGAGCGACTACCTGGAGGAGCTCGACGCCTTCATCGAGGCGGAGATCAAGCCGCTCGAGCAGGCCGACGACAACATCCGGTTCTTCGATCACCGGCGTGAGGACTCGCGCACGGACTGGGAGCGCGGCGGTCTGCCGAATGCGGAATGGGAAGCGCTGCTCGGCGAGGCGCGTCGACGGGCCGACGCCGCGGGCCACTTCCGCTATCCGTTCCCCAAGGAGTTCGGCGGCCGCGACGGATCGAACCTCTCGATGGCGATCATCCGCGAGCACCTCGCATCGAAGGGGCTGGGCCTGCACTGCGATCTGCAGAACGAGCACGCCATCGTCGGCAACAACATCGGCCTGCTGCTGATGTTGGAGTACGGCACCCCCGAACAGCAGGAGGAGTGGGTCGAGGGGCTCGCCGCCGGCACCAAGTTCTTCGCGTTCGGGATCACCGAGCCCGAGCACGGTTCCGATGCGACGTACATGGAGACGACTGCGGTTCGCGACGGCGACGACTGGATCATCAACGGCGAGAAGACCTGGAACACCGGTATTCACGCCGCCCACCGCGACATCGTCTTCGCCCGCACGAGCGGCGAACCCGGTGACGCACGGGGCATCACCGCGTTCCTCGTCGACCCGCAGGCGCCGGGCTTCGCCGTCGAGGAGTACCTGTGGACGTTCAACATGCCCACCGACCACGCCCACATCAGCCTGCGCGACGTGCGGGTGCCGGATTCGGCGGTCTTCGGTGAGGAGGGTGCCGGCCTGCAGGTGGTGCAGCACTTCTTCAACGAGAACCGGATTCGGCAGGCCGCGTCGAGTCTCGGCGCCGCGCAGTATTGCGTGAACCGGGCCGTCGAGTACGCCAACGAGCGGGCGCCGTTCGGCAAGAAGCTCTCGACCAATCAGGCGATCCAGTTCCCGCTCGTCGATCTGCACACCCGCTGCGCTATGGTCCGTGCGCTCATCCGGGAGACGGCCTGGAAGATGGACACCTACGGCAACTTCGCCGCATCGGCCGAGGTCTCGATGTGCAACTACCAGGCCAACAGGTTGTGCTGCGACGCCGCCGACCAGGCCATGCAGGTGTTCGGCGGGAAGGGGTACTCGCGGCACGAACCGTTCGAACACATCTACCGTCACCACCGCCGTTACCGGATCACCGAGGGCGCCGACGAGATCCAGATGCGACGCGTCGCCGGATACCTGTTCGGTTTCATGTCGGGCAAGGCGCCCAAGGGTGTGGGCTCGGCCTGAGTAGGCTGGGCAGCATGCGAGATCGTGTGCGAACAGTGCCGAATCGGGTGATCCGGCCATGATCGCGGTCATCATCATCGTCGCGACCGTGGTGGTCGCGCTGTTCGTCCTGGGCGGGGCTGCGTGGTTCGCCTGGGACTCCGACAAGCGGGTGCGCAACTTCGCGCGGTCCACCGACCTCATCCCGGGCCGACCCGGGCGCGCACCGGAAAGCTGGACCACCGACAACAGCCGAGAAGCCCTGCTGCATCGACGTATTCGTTATGCGATCGCCGATGTGCACGCCAACCCCGCCATCCCGCTCGACGACGAACTGGTGTCGGCGCGGGACCGGCTGGACGACGCGGTGTTCGAGCTCGACGACCGCCTCATCGCGGCCGCCGGCAGCGGGGGCGACGAGGCCACCGAGGTCCTCGACCGCGCCGAATCGGCGGTCAAGGCCCTCGAAGCGTTACCCAAGAAGTTGTGGGAGGCGCCCAAGTCGGATCAACTCGCCGACCTCGACCGCGTGACGCGGGTCCTGTCCCGCGGCTGATCCTCAGATGACCGTCGGGCGCGGCGGCGGGTCGGGCTCGGGCGGTGCCGGTTGCGGATCAGGCACCGGCGGCGGTGGGGGCGTCGGGATCGGTGGTTCCGGTGGTGGTTCGGGGATCGGCTCCGGCGCCGGCATCGGATCCGGCGGCGGTGGGGGCTGAGGTACCGGCTGGTTCACGAGGACTCCTCTCGACGTGCGCGTCTGGCGTCGGAGTCCCGACGCTACGCCCGCACCGAGCGTCCGGCCACCGGCTCGTCAGCCCTCGGTCTCGTCGACCCCTCGGTCTTGTCAACCCGCGGTCTTGTCAACCCTTGGTGAGGTCCAGCAGTTTTCGGACTGTGCGCAGGTTGCGGCCGGTCCCCTGCACGCCGAGTCCCCGGGCGATGGCCGGAGCGGTCAACTTCGACCGGCCCGCACCCTCGGCGTAGCGGATGTGGAGATCGGAGCCGATCACGCGCCGGACGTCATCGCCGAAGTCCTTCTCCTCGAACGCGGCAGCCTTGTCGGCATCGGGTTCGGCGACGAGGAAGTAGACGTAGGAAAACCTGTCGTCGACGACCTCGAAGGGGTGCGCATCGAGTGCGGCCCGTACCTCGGCCGGGGTGCGGCTGATGACCTCGCGGAAGAAGCCGTAGCGTTTCTCGATCTCACGCTCGAGTGCGCGGTCGAACTCGGCGGCATCGCCGGGCGGTGAACAGAGCAGGTTGCCCGACGCGATGTACGTCGAGACGTCCGTGGCCCCGAGTTCGGTTGCGATCTCCCGCAGTTCGGTCATCGGCAGCTTGGCGCCACCGACGTTGACCGCCCGGATGAGGACGATGCGCGTCGTCGATGATTCGCTCACCGGTCCATGATGGCAGCGGTTTCACAACTTGGACAGGTCGGTGCGCGCCAGCATCACGTTGTAGTCGTCCCAGCGGGACACCACGAAGTACAGGTTCTTGCCGCTCGAACGCGGGTGGATGTAGGGCGTGTACAGCCCGCTCGACTGCTTGTTGGAGATGAGGACGCGTTCGCCGCTCCACGGACCGACGGGGGTGGGGGAGGTCCGCATCACGACGGTGCCGGCGCGCTCGGTCAGCATGACGAACTTCCTGAGGTAGTTGTTGTAGGCCACTGACATCTCGCTGACCGGTCGGGCGACGATCGGTGCGGCGTCGGCCGGGTTCGGCGACCATGCGTTGCCGCCCCGGAAGTATTGATGGCGACTGAGATTCAGTATGTCGGCGGGCCGGAAGCGGGCGACGAAGGCCGACCCGTGTCGGCCGTTGGGGGTGCCGTACTGGTAGATGTAGTCGCCGCTGCGTAGGAAGGCGCCCATCTGGAATCGACTGTGGCCCTGCGCGATCTGCGGCACGCCGGGCACGGTCAGTTCGAGGTTCGCGCGGATCGTGTTGTTGTCGACGGTCCAGGTCTGACCGTTGTTGCGTGACACCGCGATCGCCGAGTAGTTGGTGGCCCATTTTCCCGGACCCAGCCACTTGTGGATCGACATGAAACTCAGGAACTGGACGCCGTTGATCGAGATGCCGCCGGTGGGGATGCGTCCGACCTCGGTGTTGCGGACGCCTATCGCGTTGAACATCGGCTGCGAATAGGTGGGATGCGCCGGCGTGACCGAGGCTCCGGAGCGGACCGACCCGGGTATCGCGGTCGGGAAGCGGATGGTCTTGTCGAGATTCGAGTTCGCGTCGCTGCGGAGCATCGTGTTGTGTCGCCACACCATCTGACCGGCGCATCTGCCCCAGGTGTCGCCGAAGGCCATGAGCACTTGGCCCGAACCGTTGTCCCACGGCACCCCGACGTCGGTGGCGGTGATCCCGAAGCGGGCGTCGGTGCGTTCGGGGCTGCGCGGTCCGGTGACCCACGAGACGGCGGTGGTCGCGCCTTTGAGCTTGGGCAGCGGCCCTTGCGGTTTCTTGCCGTCGGCGCGGTAGCTGCCGAAATCGACGCTGCCCCACCCGAGGTCGCTGGACCCGGAACTGCCCGTGCTGCCGACGTCGCCACCGGTGATGCCGGTGGCATTGCAGACCGCCGCGGTGGCGGGGGAGGCCGCCGCGGAGAGGAGTCCCGCGGTCAGGCCGACGGTCACGCCACCGACCACCAGGGCGCGCGAGAGCGGGCGCAGGCGTGCTCGGCTGCGTCGGGACATGGGACCCCCTGTGGCTACGGCTGGTGCCAGTGTTGCAGAAGTGGCAGGTCCGAGCGGTCGAGGTGGCCAAAGCTTGACCGGGGCGTGACCCTTCGAGGCTCGTCGCTGATCCCGACTGCCGAACCTCAACTCGTCCGGCAGACGTCGGTCGAGGTCTGCCGGTCGGGTTGACGTCGACCGGTCGATAGGTGGGCGGGCGGAGGGCGTGCGTGTGCTTCTCGCGCCTCAGGGGGGCGGGCTAGTGGCGCGTGGCGACCGCGAAGGCGCGTCGGAACGGCATCAGGGTGCCCCAGTCGTGGCGGGGATAGGCCTCGGCGAGGCGGCGCTTGAGTTCGGTGACGAACTCCTCACGCAGATGGGTGGGTAAGGCCTGCAGGTACGGCCGGGCGCCGGTGCCCGAGATCCAGTCGAAGACCGGGTCGTTGCCGCCGAGGACGTGCAGGTAGGTGGTCTCCCAGGCGTTGACCCGGAAGCCGCGGTCGAAGAAGAACCGGAGGTAGTCCTCGGCGTCCATGCGCGGCAGCGGCCGCACGTCGCTCAGCGATTCGGCGAACGGTTCGGTGCTCGCGAGATCGGCCAGCGCGGTGCGGAACGGGGCGTCGTGACCGTTCGGAACCTGGATCGCGAAGGCGCCGCCGTCGGAAAGATGACCCAACAGGCGGTCGATGACCTCGAACTGGTCGGGGACCCACTGGAACATCGCGTTCGAGATCATCAGGTCGAACGGGCGGTGCGGTGTCCACTCGATCACGTCGGCGACGTCGAAGTTCGCGTGGGGGTCGGTGTTGTCGCTGATGGCGCGGTCGATCATGGCCGCGGATTCGTCGATGCCGAGGATCTCGGCGCTCGGCCACTGCGCGCGCAGATGTTTGGTGAGATGCCCCGGTCCGCATCCGAGATCGACGATCGTCGTGGGATTGGTGGGGATCTGCGCGATCAGGTCGAGGAAGGGTCTCGACCGGTCGTCGGCGAATTGCAGATAGCGTGCTGGATCCCAGACAGCCATGCGTCCACATTAGGGGCGCGCGGGGGTGGTGTCACGGGGAGACAGGCATCGACGCAGCGTGGTTTCGTGACGTGATCTCCGCCGCGGAGCGGTCACGGCGCTGACGTAGGCTTCCCTGCGTGACAGATCCCGTGAACCCCGCTCCCGAGAACTCGACCGGCGCCGACGCCGCGGCGGTCGTGGAGATCTCCACCGACGGCGCCTGCCTCGGCAACCCCGGCCCCGGCGGGTGGGGTGCGGTGCTCCGGTACAAGGGCAACGAGAAGCGGATCTCCGGGTCGGACCCCGACACCACCAACAACAAGATGGAGCTCACGGCGGCCATCGAGGGGCTCGCCGCGCTGACCAGGCCGTCGAAGGTGATCATCTACACCGACTCCACCTATGTGCGGAACGGGATCATGAAGTGGGTCGCCGGCTGGCAGGCGAACGGCTGGAAGACCAAGGACAAGAAACCGGTGAAGAACGCCGACCTGTGGCGACGCCTCATCGAGGAGGAGAAGCGTCACGAGGTCGAGTGGCGCTGGGTCAAGGGGCACGCCGGTGACCACTTCAACGAGATCGCCGACGAACTCGCCACCACCGCGGCCCGGGCGGTCTCCCGATGAGTGGCCTCCCTGTCGCCGTCGAGCCCGAACACGACGAGCATCTCGTCGCGGCTGTCGAGAGCGCCGGCGGCAAGATCGTCGGACTCGACGAGGCACGGGTACTGGTCTGGATCGGTCCGCCCGCCGAGTTCCCCGAACTGCCGGATGCCGTCGAGTGGGTGGCGCTCAAGACCGCGGGCATCGAGGACTTCCTGAATGCCGGACTCCTCGACGACCGCCGGGTCTGGACCAACGCCTCCGGCTTCTACGCCGAGAACGTGGCCGAGCACGCGCTCGCGCTGCTCCTCGCCGGGCTGCGGCAGATCAACACCGCCGTCACCCGGCACTGGGACAAGGAACGGATCGACACCTCCGTGCGGTCGCTGCACGGTTCCACCGTCGCCATCGTGGGCGCGGGTGGGATCGGCGCCTCACTGGGCCCGCGGCTGAAGGCCTGCGGTGCGCGCGTCGTCGCGGTGAACCGGTCGGGCCGCGACGTGCCCGGCGCCGACGAGGTGCGACGCTCCGACGAACTCGACTCGGTCTGGGCCTCCACCGACCACGTGGTGCTGGCCGCGCCGGCGACCCCGGAGACGCGGCACATGATCAACGCCGAAAGCCTTGCCGCACTGCCGAAACACGCATGGATCGTGAACGTCGCGCGCGGCCCGCTGGTCGACGAGGAGGCCCTGTACCGGGCCCTGGTGGACGGCGAGATCGCCGGCGCGGCACTCGACGTGACCGATCCCGAACCACCGGCCGAAGATCACCCGCTGTGGTCGCTGCCGAACGTCATCATCACCCCGCACGTCGCGAACCCCGCGTCGGGGCTGACACGTGAGATGGCGCCGTGGCTGGCCGAGAACGTGCGCCGATTCGCCGCGGGCGAGGAACTGATCTCGACGGTCCAGCCCGGTCGCGACTACTGATCGAGATCATTTTCTAGAACACGTTCTCGTTTTGGGCCGGTTCGTGGCAGAGTCGGGGAGTGATTCTCGACAGATTCCGTATCGATGACCATGTCGCTGTCGTCACCGGTGCCGGTCGCGGCCTCGGTGCGGCCATCGCGGTAGCCTTCGCCCAGGCGGGCGCCGACGTGGTGATCGCGGCGCGTAGCGAATTCGACCTCGACCAGGTGGCCGGACAGATCGCCGACGCCGGTCGTCGCGCCCACGTCGTCCCGGTCGATCTCAGCAACGCCGACGCCGCGGCCGCCCTCGCCGAGACCGCGGTCGAGGAGTTCGGGCGGCTCGACACGATCGTCAACAACGTGGGCGGTGCGATGCCGCGACCGCTTCTCGACACGACCCCCAAGCACCTGGTCGACGCCTTCGACTTCAACGTCGCCAACGCCCACGCCCTCGTCGTGGCCGGCGCCAAGCAGATGCTCGCGACGACCGGTCACGGCTCGATCATCAACGTCACCTCGGCGGTGGGCCGGGTCCCAGGTCGCGCGTACGCCGCCTACGGAACCGCGAAAGCCGCTCTCGCGCACTACACCCGGATCGCCGCGATGGACCTGAACCCGAAGATCCGGGTGAACGGTATCGCGCCCGGCGCGATCCTCACCTCATCCCTGGAGATCGTGGCCGGCAACGACGGGATGCGTACCGCGGTCGAGAACGCCACCCCGATGCACCGGCTCGGCGAACCCGAGGACATCGCCGCCGCCGCGCTCTACCTCGCCTCCCCCGCGGGAGCCTACGTGACCGGCAAGATCCTCGAGGTCGACGGCGGGATCATCGCACCGAACCTGGACCTCCCCATCCCGGATCTGTAGTCGAGTCAGGACGGGCGGATGTTCTGCGCGGCCTGCTCGACGATGGTCGCGATCCGCTTGGTCTTGGTCTCGGGGCGCTTCGCCAGCGCGATCTGGGCGAGACCCTGCTTGCGGGCGCTGGGCGGGAATGCATCCCAGTTGGTGCGTGCCACCGGATCGGCGTCGAGGGCAGCGGTGAGTTCGGGGGACTCGATCCCGGCCTCGGCGTCGTCGAAAATGGTCCACAGCCCACGCGCCTTGGCGTCGTCGATCACCGCCTGACCGACGGGTTGCATGCGTCCGGACTCGACGAGGTCGGCGACCCGTGCCTTGTTCGACGCGGCCCACGGACTGTTGCGTCCGCGTCGCGTGAACCACATGCCGCGCCGGGCCTCGTCGAAAACGCGTGTGTGGCCGTCGATCCAGCCCCAGCAGAGCGCCTCACGGACCGTCTCGTCGTAGTCGAGGGGCTCGCGTCCGGAGTCCTTGCGCCAGAACACCAGCCACACGCCCGGAGAGGTCTGGTGGTTGTCGCGCAACCACTCTCGCCATTCGTCCAAGGTGTCGAGAACGAGCTGAGGTGCGCCCGGATCGGCCATCCGTTCACCCTAATCGTGGACCGGGCATCTCGGTACAGTTGACCTGTGACCGGCATCCTCGACTTCGCCCGTGACTACTGGTGGCTGATCTTCCCTGTCGGCGGGGTCGTCGGCGGCTGGGCCGGGTCGATCGCGAAGTACAACGAGAAGCGGCGCAAGGACAAGATCGAGCTCGCCCGGATCAAGGCCACTGCGCAGACCGAACAGCTGAAGCTGACCACGACGTCCGTCGAGCAACTACGCAAGACGCTCAAACAGCACGATGCGCTCAACGAGAAGTGGTTCGCCTACGAACTCGACCTGGCCACGCTGATCGAGTACCCCCTGATGACCGACATGCGCGAACCGCTCACCCTCGCCTTCCATCGGGCGCGGGTCCACGCCGACGACCTGCGTCCGGAGACCCCGCGGCCGGGCGACACCGAGACCACGGTCTCCCCCGCGGACTTCATCGACTACCGGGAGGCGGTCGGCGACTACGCCGCGGCCTTCGATGCCGCCGAACGCGAGGCACGACGCCGCAAGCAGGCCGGTTTCTCGCCGATCGAACGGGAAGCCCTCGACCGGGCCCGCAAGCTCATCAGCGTCGCCTCCGACGCGGGTGCCACCGCCGCGGAACGCCAGGCCGCCTACAAGAAGGCGCGCGCCGAACTCGATGGGCTCATCGACGTACCGCCCCTTGCCGCGGAACGCATCGAACGACAGATCGCCGGGGCGCTCGAGCGGGGTCGCGGGGACTGACGACCGTTGATGAAAGGGGCGCGGTCGGACGCCAGGACAGATGCGAGAAGCCGCCACCGACACTCGTACCTTCGCGGTCTGAGGTCAGGAGAGCTCTCTGCGAAGAAGGCCGGCGCCCTCGGCGAGCGCGACCATCTTCTTCCGTGCGACGCCACGAGCGAGCGGCGCCATGCCGCAGTTCCCGCTGGCGTAGAGCTTGTCCTCGTCGACGAAGGGGAGGGCGCTGCGCAAAGTGGCGGCGACTTCCTCCGGCGTCTCGATGGCGTCGCCGGCCACGTCGATCGCTCCCAGCATGACGGTCTTTCCGCGAAGCAGTTCGATCACCTCGACAGGTACCCGCGAGTTGTGACTCTCCAGCGACACGATGTCGATCGATGACTGCTGCAACAGTGGGAACGACTCTTCGTACTGGCGCCATTCGGCCCCCAGCGTCGCCTTCCAGTCGGTGTTGGCCTTGATGCCGTAGCCGTAACAGATGTGAACGGCGGTCTTGCAGTTCAACCCTTCGGTCGCACGCTCGAGCGCTGCTACACCCCAGTCCTTCAGTTCGTCGAAGAACACGTTGAACGCGGGCTCATCGATCTGGATGATGTCGACGCCGGCCGCCTCCAAGTCTTTTGCTTCTTGGTTCAGAATGGTCGCGAACTCCCACGCGAGCTGCTCGCGACTCCGGTAGTGGTCGTCGTAGAGCGTGTCGATCATGGTCATCGGTCCCGGGAGGGCCCACTTGATCGGCCGATCGGTCTCGGCGCGAAGCCGCTTCGCGTCCTTTGCGAAGACCGACCCTTCGCGACTCACCGCGCCGACGACCGTCGGGACGCTCGCGTCGTAGCGGTTGCGGATGCGCACGGTTTCGCGACGGTCGAAATCGACGCCACTGAGATGCTCGATGAACGTGGTCACGAAGTGCTGACGCGTCTGTTCGCCATCGCTGATGATGTCGAGCCCGGCACGGCTCTGATCGTGTGCCGCGAGTGTCTGGGCATCGAGCTGTCCTTCCCGAAGTTCGTCGTCGTGCAACTTCCACGGAGACCAGAGCTTCTCGGGCTCGGAGAGCCACGAGGGCTTGGGCAGGCTGCCGACGATCGTGGTGGGCAGGAGTGTGTTCATCTCGGATACCTCAGGATTCGCGTGATCAGGCCGGTTGCTTTGTCGCCCAACGCTGCAGGACATCGCCATACGGTTTCATGAGACTCACCTCGGTGAACTTTCCCTGGGTGGTCGCGAGCCGGTTGCGCTCGACACGGTCGTAGGTCACCTGCGGGAGTGAGAAATTGACGTAGTCGAGGCTCGGCCGGTACACCTGCCCCGCCGCTGTGTTCGCGTTGTAGATCTCGGGACGGTAGATCTTCTGGAACGTCTCCATCGTCGCGACCGTTCCCGCGAGCGCGACGAACGAATAGTCGTTGAGCAGGTCCCCGCGGTGGTAGAAGGCCAGCGGGGCAACGGAACCCGGAGGCATGAAGTAGCGGACCGTGAGCCCCATCTTCCCGAAGTACTCATCGGTGAGCGACAGTGCGTCCGCCGCATACTCCACCCCGAGAATCGGGTGGTGGTTCGTGAGCCGGGTGTAGGTCCGCGACGTCGAGACGCTGATGCAGATGACCGGCGACTGGGAGAACCTCTCGCGGTACTCGTCCGATTCGAGGAAACGTTGAAAGACCTGTCCGTGGAGGTCGCCGAAGTCGCTGGGGACACCCTTCGCCCGGTGCCCGGGGAGCCGAACGCTGAAGTCGTAGTCGCGAATGTAGGAGGAGAAGTTGTTTCCGACGATGCCCTCGGTGCGGGTGCCCGTGGCGGTCTCGACGATGTCGACGTCGAGGACCTCGATCACCGGGAATGCGGCGTCGACCCCCTCCGACGCGAGATGCAGGTCCACCGAGACGATGTCGAGTTCGAGTTCGTAGCGGTCGCCGCGCGAATTGTCCCAGTGGAGCAGTTCATTGACCCGGGTGTTCATCATCGTCACCGCATTGCGCAGGTTCTGCCGGCGGTCCTCGCCGCGTGCGAGATTCGCGAAGTTCGTCGTCCCGCGCGAGTTGCTCGACGGGGTGTAGTCCTCGTCGAAGCGAGTCGTGCTGATGCTGAAGACACATTCATTCGTCACGTTTGATCAGATTCCCAATCGTTTACGCTGCGTTGCGCGACGGGCGCCACCGCACGGTTCACTGTTCGAGTTTCGCAGCACTCCGACTTGGGTTCCCGATGGTGGCGGGCCGATGGGTCAGGCCGGCGACACCCAGGAACCGGTGGTCCGAGGCGGCATTGAAGGAAGTGTAAGTACGCGCGCCCCCATAGCCTAATTCCGCTTTGCGATAGCTGGGGATAGGAATCAGCTATGTCAGGAGATCGACTCCGAAGCCAGAGGCGACATCGCGCATCTCCGCCACGAATCGCTCGGCCTGGGCGGTCAACGAGACCGAGGCATGCCCGATCCAACCGATCTCGATGCGCTCGTCCACGTCGAGCGGAACAGCGACTATCGACGGATCCAAGTCGTCGGAGATGATGCCGGTCGAGATGGTGTAACCGCCGAGCCCGATCATCAGGTTGAAGATGGTTGCTCGGTCGCTCACGCGGATGTCCTGCTTCGATGAACGTGTGGAGAGGATTTCTTCCGCGAGGTAGAACGAGTTGTTCACGCCCTGGTCGAACGTCAGCCGCGGCAGGTCTTCGAGATCCTCCAGCGTGACAATCTCTTTCCCCGCAAGCGGGTTGGTGCGGGCGATGAAGATGTGCGGTGCCGTGAAGAACATCGGCGTAAAGGTCAGCCCCGCTTCGCGGAGCAGCTTGTTGATCACATTCGCGTTGAAACTGTTGCGATAGAGCACGCCGACCTCACTCCGCAGAGTGCGAACATCCTCGATGATGTCCCACGTCCGGGTCTCGCGAAGGCTGAACGCGTATTCGGCGGCGTCGGACGCTTTCACCATGCGAGCAAAGGCATCGACGACGAATGAGTAGTGTTGCGTGGATACGGCCAGGAGCCGGCGGGAGGGGCCGCGCCCGAGGTACCGCTGTTCCAGCAGTTCCGCTTGCTCGACGACCTGGCGAGCGTAGCCGAGAAACTCTGCCCCGTCGTCGGTGAGAGTGACTCCCCGGTTCGAGCGGACGAACAGTGAACGTCCGAGCCGACTTTCGAGGTCCTTGAGCGCCGCGGACATGGTCGGTTGAGCCACATAGAGCATGTCTGCCGCGGCACTGATCGATCCCTCTGCTGCGACCTCCACGAAGTAGCGCAGTTGCTGCAGGGTGATCCCCCGCAGCGCTCTCGCAGCCTGCCGTGCCATTCCAGAAGACTAACGAAGCCACCGACGTCAACGGCGTCGGGCGCGATCACGTCGACGTCGACGCCGGATCAGAGGACACGGAACCCAGGTCGAAGTCCGGATTGGTCGACCACAACCGTCGGCGGGGCGGGTGCCGGGGGCTTCGACGCGGTGCCTCGCTTCGCTCGGTACCGGCTCAGCCGGCGGGGGGGGTGCGCCGCTTCGCTCGGTACCGGCTCAGCCGGCGGGGGGTGCCGGCTCAGCCCGCCTCGATCGCCCCGGTGAACTGACTCTCGTAGAGACGGCAGTATGCACCGCGGGCGGCGAGGAGTTCCTCGTGGTTGCCCTGCTCGACGATGTGGCCGTCCTCCATCACCACGATCACGTCGGCGTCGCGCACCGTCGAGAGTCGGTGTGCGATCACGAAACTCGTGCGGTCGGTGCGCAGGTTGGCCATCGCCTTCTGGATGAGCAGCTCGGTGCGGGTGTCGACGGAGCTGGTGGCCTCGTCGAGGATGAGGATCGTGGGCCGGGCGAGGAACGCCCGGGCGATCGTGATGAGCTGCCGCTCACCGGCACTGACGCCGCCGCCCTCGTCGTCGAGAACGGTGTCGTAACCGTCCGGGAGTGTCCGGACGAAGTGGTCGACATGGCTCATCCGGGCGGCTTCGAGCACCTCCTCGCGGGATGCGGACGGGTCGCCGTAGGCGATGTTGTCGAAGATCGTCCCGCCGAACAGCCACGAGTCCTGCAGCACCATGCCGGTTCGCTCGCGCAGGTCGTCGCGGGTCATCTCGGCCGAGTCCACGCCGTCGACACGGATGGTTCCGGAATCGACGTCGTAGAACCGCATGATCAGGTTGACCAGGGTGGTCTTGCCGGCGCCGGTCGGTCCGACGATCGCGACCATGTGTCCGGGACGCGCTGTCAGGGTGAGGTTCTCGATCAGCGGCTTGTCCTCGACGTAGCGGAACGAGACGTCGTCGAACTCGATGAGCCCGTTGTCGACCGCGGGGGTCTTCGGGTTCGCCACGTCCGGGGTCTGCTCGTCGGCGTCGAGGATGTCGAAGATGCGCTCGGCAGAGGCGACACCGCTCTGCATGAGATTGATCATCGACCCGATCTGGGTCAGCGGCTGCGTGAACTGGCGGGAGTACTGGATGAACGCCTGCACCTCACCGAGGCTCAGCGAACCCGAGGCCACGCGCAGACCGCCGACGACGGCGACCGCCACGTAGTTGAGGTTCCCGAGGAACATGATGGTCGGCATGATGACGCCGGAGATGAACTGTGCACGCCAACTCGATTGGTACAGCTTCTCGTTGCGTTCGTCGAAGGTCGCCTCGATCTCGCGCTGACGACCGAAGGCGGTCACCAGTTCGTGTCCGGTGAAGGCTTCCTCGACCTGGGCGTTGAGGGCGCCCGTCGACGCCCACTGTGCGGAGAAGTGGGGCTTGGAACGCTTGGCGATGACGGCTGTCGCGATGACGGCCAGCGGGACGGTCGCCACCGCGATCAATGCGAGCAGCGGCGAGATCCAGATCATCATCACCAGCAGTGCGATGACCGTCAGCACCGAGTTCATGAACTGGGCAATGGTCTGCTGCATGCTCTGCGACAGGTTGTCGAGATCGTTGGTGACCCGGCTGAGCAGCTCACCGCGCGGCATCGTGTCGTAATACCGCAGCGGCAGGCGGTGGACCTTCTCCTCGACCTTCGCGCGAAGGTCTCGGATCGTCTCCACGACGATGATGTTCAGCAGGTACGCGGCCAGCCACGCGAGTCCCGACGCCACGACGTACATCACCAGGGTGAGGAGCAGGACGCGACCGACATCACCGAAATCGACTCCGACGCCGGGTGTCACGTCCATCGACGAGACCATGTCGGCGAAGGTGTCGTCGCCACGGTCGCGCAGACCGGCCACCGCCTGGTCCTTCGACTGTCCGGCGGGCAGCATCCGCCCGATGACGCCGTTGAAGACGAGGTCGGTGGCGTGGCCGAGGACGCGCGGCGCGACGGCCAGCAGGATGACCGAACCGACGATTGAGGTCAGCGTCACGGTCATCAGGCCGCGGTACGAACCGAGCTGGGCGACAACTCGTTTGATCGACGGCCAGAACGAGCGCGGCTTGGACTCGGGGCCGCCGGCCATGGGTCCACCCGGGCGGGTCATGCGCGCTCCTCCATGGCCATCTGGGATTCGGCGATCTCGGCGTAAGTGGAACACGAGGCCAGCAGGTCGTCGTGTGTCCCGATGCCGACGATGCGGCCGCGGTCGAGGACGACGATCTGCTCGGCATCGACGATGGTCGAGATGCGTTGTGCCACCACGATCACCGACGCGTCGCGGGTGGCCGGCCGCAGCGCCGCCCGGAGCTTGGCGTCGGTGGTGAGGTCGAGCGCCGAGAACGAGTCGTCGAACAGGTAGATGGCGGGGCGCCGGACCAGTGCACGGGCTATCGCGAGGCGCTGTCGCTGTCCGCCGGAGACGGTGGTGCCGCCCTGTGCGACGCGGGTGTCGAGGCCGTCGGGCATCGCCGCGACGAACTCCTCGGCCTGTGCGATGCGCAGTGCCTCCCAGATCTCGTCGTCGGTGGCGTCGGACTTGCCGTGCAGGATGTTCGACCGGATGGTCCCGGAGAAGAGGTACGGACGCTGCGGGACGAGGCCGACCACCGACCGCAGTTCGTCGGGGTCGAGTCGCTTGACGTCGGTGCCGCCGACGCTGACCGTGCCCTCGGTGGCGTCGATGAGCCGGGGCACGAGTCCGAGGAGTGTCGTCTTGCCGGAGCCGGTCGAACCGACGATGGCGGTCGTGGTCCCCGGAGTCACGCGGAAGCTGATGCCGCTCAGCACCGGATCGTCGGCGCCGGGATAGCGGAACTCGGCGGCGTCGAACTCGACGATGCCGGGATGGCCGGAGAAAGCGATCGGGTCGACGGGCGGATGCACCGAGGTCTCCGTGTCGAGGACCTCGGTGATGCGCTCGGCGCAGACCGCGGCGCGCGGCGCCATCATCGCCAGGAACGACGCCATCATCACCGACATGAGGATCTGCATGACGTAGCTCATCAGTGCGGTGAGTGCGCCGATCTCGACTTTGCCGTCGGACACGGCGTGGCCACCGAACCAGATGACCGCGACGATCGTGACGTTCGTGATCACCATGACCAGCGGGAACATCAGTGCCATCAGCTTGCCGACCCGCAGCGTGGCGTCGGCGAGATGGTCGTTGGCGACCCCGAAACGCTTGCGCTCGTGCTCCTCCCGCACGAAGGCGCGTACCACGCGGATGCCGGTGATCTGCTCGCGCAGAACACGATTCACCGCGTCGATGCGTTCCTGCATGGCGCGGAAACCGGGGATCATGCGTGCGATGACGAGACCCATCGCCAGGCCGAGGATCGGCACCGCCACCGCGATGACCCACGACAACGCCGGGGCCTCGCGGATGCCCATCACGATCCCGCCGATGCACATGATGGGCGCCATCACGAGGATCGCGCTGCACATGACGATCAGCATCTGCACCTGCTGGACGTCGTTGGTGGTGCGGGTGATCAGCGACGGCGCGCCGAACGTGCCGACCTCACGGGCGGAGAACGAGTTGACGCGGTGCAGCAGGTCGCCGCGGATGTCGCGGCCCACCCCGAGGGCGGCCCGCGACCCGAAGAACTGCGCGATGATCGTCGCCACGATCTGCACGACGCTCACCAACAGCATCCAGCCGCCGATGCGCATGATGTAGCCGGTGTCGCCGGTCGCCACACCGTTGTCGATGATGTCGGCGTTGAGGCTCGGCAGGTAAAGCATCGCCGCGGTCGCCACGAACTGCAGCGTCACGACCATGACGATGTTGATGCGGTACCGCCGGAGGTACGTGCTGATGAGTTGGGTCAGCATCTCGGCGCCGTACTCGGACTCAGCGGGCCGATGGTCTCTGCGATCACCTGCGTCAGACTAGTTGCCCCGGCTAAGGGGTGGGAATCGTCTGGCGTGGTCAGCTGCCGAAGAGGGCGACGGCTGCCTCTCCGGTGTGGGTGAGGTAGGTGAACGATTCCTGGAAGTACAGGTTCACCACGTCGGCGTCGTGGGAGTCGTAGCCGATGGACACGTCCTGGCCGATGGTCAGCTCGAAGTCGCCGCCGCGGGTGCTCATGACGAACGCGCCGCGGATGGCCGGGGCCCACACGATGTCGCCGGTGACCAGTCGCTTGATGTGGTCGCGGATCGGGTAGCCGTGGTTCGACGTCTCGTTGACCTGCGTGTACACCTCTGCCGACATGGCGACCGAGTACGGCCCGTCGACCGAGGCGAGACGCAGGGTGGTGAGGGCCTGGCTGACGGCTTCGGGGTAGTCGCGGACGTCGGCGGGCAGCTGGATCGGGGTCGCCGACGCCTCGGCGCGGATGCCGGTGATCGATGCGGCCGCGTAGCCCTCGAAGATCGCGCGGTCCTCGGCGAGGGCGAGCTGGCGCGCGGCTTCGACGACCGGATCCCAGTCGGCGTCCCGGGCGCCGCGGTCGACGTCGTCGATGGCCTCGCGGGAGACGGTGAACGGCACCTTCAGCTCGACCAGCGACTGGGTGCGTCGGATGAAGGCCTGGATGCCGTCGGCCGGGGAGTCGATCTTGCTGCGGTGACCCAGGGTGACGGCCGCGGTGTCCTGGCCCATCGGCCCCTTGACGTCGACGAGTCGGCGGCCGGCGATGTTCCGCTTGAACGACCGGGTGGCCTCCTCCTCGATCTCTGCCCAGGCGGCCTCGGAGATGGGGGCGAGTTCGCGGTGCAGGTTGTTCATGGGGGCCTCCTGGTGCGGTCGTGTCGGGCGGTGGTCGGTCTGTGGCGGGCTAGTGCAGGGAACCGATTCCCAGGGAACCGTCGGCGCGGGGGGCCGGGGTCTGGACGGCGGGTTCGGCTGGGCCGGGCGCGGGCGGCAGATCCTCGAGGAAGTCGAGGGTCGGGGTGAAGAACTGCGACCCGGTGACGGCGGTGGTGAAGTCGAGGAGGCGGTCGTAGGTTCCCGGCGGGTCGCCGATGAACATCTTGCGCAGCATCTCCTCGGTCACCTCGGGGCCGGCGGAGTAGGCGATGTAGAAGGTGCCGTTCTCGCCGTTCCCGGAGACGTCGCCGTAGGGCATGTTGTCGCGGACGACGTCGATCTCCTCGCCGTTCTCGTCCTCGACCTTGTTGAGGGCGATGTGGGAGTTGGGCGGCTTCACGTCGTCGGACATCTCGACGTTGTCGAGCTTGGTGCGTCCGATCGCGGCTTCCTGCTCGCTCGTGCTCAGGTCGTTCCACGACGACAGGTCGTGGACGTAGCGCTGGATGGCGACGTAGCTGCCGCCGGCGAAGTCGGGGTCCTCGTCGCCGACGGTGATGGCGTCGACCGCGGCCTGTCCGACGGGGTTCTCGGTGCCGTCGACGAAGCCGATGAGGTCGCGCAGGTCGAAGTAGCGGAAACCGTGCACCTCGTCGACGACGGTCACCGCGTCGCCGAGGGCGTCGGTGATGAGGCGTCCGAGCTCGAAGCACAGGTCCATGTGGTCGGACTTGATGTGGACCAGGAGATCGGCGGGGGTCGCCGGTGCGGTGTGGACCGCGCCCTCATACGGGACGAAGGGGCGTAGTGAACGCGGGCGGGGGCCGTCGAACAACCGGTCCCACGCGTCGGAACCGATCGAGACGATGCCGGCCAACGCTGCCTCCGGGGCGCGCGAGGAGACCGCGTTGTTCAGTCCCGGGATCTCCTCCAGCACATCACGAACCGTGTCCTCGCCACCGTCGTTGATGGTGAGGACGAGAAAGATCGCCGACTTGGTCTTACGCGTCAGGATCGTCTGCGGCACGGGCACGCCCAATACCCTAGCCGACCCATGTCCGAAATGGGATCGCAGATCGTGCCGTGAAAAAGTAGGGCAGGCAACCCTTTTCAGAACTGCCCGGAAAATCCGTGCCGGATGCCGAGATCAGCTGCGCGCGATGGCCCTTCCGGCAGCACGGCCGGAGAAGATGCACCCGCCCAGGAAGGTGCCTTCGAGCGCGTTGTAGCCGTGCACACCGCCGCCACCGAAACCCGCGACCTCACCGGCCGCGAACAGGCCGTCGAAGGCGCTCCCGTCGGGTCGGAGCACCTGCGAGTCGAGGTTGGTCTCGAGGCCGCCGAGGGTCTTGCGGGTGAGGATGTTGAGCCGCACCGCGATCAGCGGACCGTGCGCGGGGTCGAGGATGCGGTGGGGTTTGGCCACCCGAACGATCTTGTCGCCGATGAACTGTCGCGCATTGTTGATCGCCATCAGCTGGGCGTCCTTGGAGAACTTGTTCTCCACATCGGCGTCGCGGGCGGAGATGACGCGCTCGATGTGCGCGAGGTCGAGTTCGGGACCGCGGGCGATCGCATTCATCCCGCTGACCAGTTCGGGCAGATTGTCGGCGACCACGAAGTCGATGCCGTTGCGCACGAAGGCATCCACCGGACCGGGCGTGCCCTTGGCGAGGCGGCTGCGCGCGGCGAACCTGAGATCCTTGGAGGTGATGTCGGGATTCTGTTCGGAACCCGACAGCATGAACTCCTTCTCGACGATGGTCTGCGTGAGGATGAACCACGAGTAGTCGTGGCCGGCGGCGAGGATCGCCTTCATCGTCGAGTTCGTGTCGAAGCCGGGGAAGTTCGGCGGCGCGAGGCGGTTGCCGTTTGCGTCGAGCCACAGCGACGAGGGTCCCGGGATGATCCGGATGGCGTGGTCGGGCCAGATCGGGTCCCAGTTGTGGATGCCCTCGGTGTAGTGCCACATGCGGTCGCGGTTCACGATGCTCGCGCCGGCGTCCTCGCTGATGCCCAGCATGCGGCCGTCGACGTGTGCCGGGACGCCGGAGATCATCGTCTCCGGTGCGGGGCCGAGGCGGTCGACCGGCCAGTTCTTGCGGATGAGGTCATGGTTGTGGCCGATGCCGCCCGACGTCACGATGACCGCTCCGGCGCGAATCTCGAAGTCGCCCACCACATCGCGGTTCGACGCCTTGCCGCGTTCGAGGTCGGTCGGGGCGAGGGTGGCCCCCCGCACGCCCACGGCGACACCGTCTTCGACGACGAGTTCGTCGACGCGGTGGCGGAACCGGAATTCGACGAGTCCACGCTTCTCGGCCTCGAGGACCGGTTCGGCGAAGACCCGGACGACCTCCGGTCCGGTGCCCCAGGTGAGGTGGAAGCGTGGCACGGAATTGCCATGACCGTCGGCGAAACCGCCGCCGCGCTCGGCCCAGCCGACGACCGGGGTGATGCGCAGACCGAGATCGTGCAGGTACTGCCGCTTCTCGGTGGCCGCGAAGTCGACGTACGCCCGAGCCCACTGACGCGGCCAGTAGTCCTCGTCGTCGCGGTCGAAGCCCGCCGACCCCATCCAGTCCTGCAGGGCGAGGTCGGCGGAGTCGGAGATGCCGAGCCGGCGCTGTTCGGGGGTGTCGACCATGAAGAGCCCGCCCAGCGACCAGAAAGCCTGTCCGCCAAGGTTGTTGCGGTTCTCCTGGTCGACGACCACCACGCGTCGGCCGGCCTTGGTGAGCTCGTATGTCGCGACCAGACCAGCCAGACCCGCACCGACGACCACCGCGTCGGCCACCTGCTTCGTCACGACAACTCCTCACCGCGTCGATGTGCCGCCTGTCCCCACCCGGACATGCGATCCCGAGAGAACATTAGCGCCGCGTCACACCGAGATGTCGGCGTACCGGTGGAACCACGGCGCGGCGTCCTCGAGGGATGCGGCGAGCGCCAGGAGGTCGCCGTCGGCGCCCAAGCGGCCGACGAACTGGACCCCGAGCGGGAGCCCGGTCGCGGTCCAGTGCAGGGGCACGCTGATCGCCGGACGTCCGGTCATGTTCGCCAGCTGCGTGTAGGGCACCCAGCCGAGGTTCTCCTCGACGAGCTGGTCGACGATCCCCACCCGCGACATCACCTTGCCGATGCGGGCGCGGGCTGCGAGCCGCGCCGCCTGCTGGAGGAGCGGCGGGGTCGTCATCGACCCGACGGCCGGCGGCGGAACGGCGAGGGTCGGGGTCAGGAGCAGGTCGTGGGTCTCGTGGAATCGTTCCAGAGCACGAACGTGGTGGTTGACGTGGTCGAGCGCGCGGAAGAGCGGCACCACCCCGGCGGCCCGGCCGATCTCGGCGAGGGCGAGCGTGTCCGCCTCGAAGTCGGCGTCCCGTGCCCCGGACAGGCGGCGTGCCTCGTCGACCTGGGCGGCCGCCTTGGCGAACCAGATCTCGAGGAAGTCGCGGGCCAGTTCCGCGTCGTCGTGCGGCGGCTCCACCTCCTCGACCTGGTGGCCTAGCTCGGTGAGCAGCTTCGCGGCGTGCTCCACGGCCGCGACTGCTTCGGGGTGCGGTGCCGGGTTGATGGCCGAACGTGTGGTGAATCCGACCCGGAGCAGCCGCGGGGGAGAGGCGATCCGCGTCGTGAACGACTCGGTGTGCAGGGGGGCTGGATAGGTCGACGACGCGGTGGGTCCGATGATCGCGTCGTACAGGCCGGCCGCGTCGCGCACCGTGCGGGTCACGACACCCTCGACGCCCATCCCGAAGAGCGGCTCGCCGGTGGCGGGCCCGAACGGCATCAGGCCGCGCGACGCCTTGAGTCCGACGAGCCCGGTGCACGCCGCCGGGATGCGGATGGAGCCGCCTCCGTCGTTCGCGCCCGCCGCCGGCACGACGCCTGCGGCCACGGCCGCGGCACTGCCTCCGGATGAACCGCCGGGCGTCACGTCGAGGTTCCAAGGGTTGCGCGCCGGACCCCACAGGACGGATTCGGTGATCGCCTTGGAACCGAACTCCGGGGTGTTGGTCTTGCCGAAGACGACCAGCCCCGCATCGAGGAAGCGCTGGACGACCGTCGCGTGCTCGGTGGCGACGTGCCGCGCCAGCGAGCGGGAACCGCGGGTCGTCGGATAGCCGCGGTAATCCTGGGCGAGGTCCTTGATCAGGAAGGGGACACCGACGAACGGTCCGGTCAGCTCGGTGCGGGCGCGATGGTCGGCCTCGGCCTCGATCGGGATGACGATCGCGTTCAGGTGGGGGTTCACCGCGGCAGCACGGGCCCGTGCCAGGTCGAGGAGTTCGGCAGCCGTGACCTCGCCCGATGCGACGAGTCCGGCGAGGGCGGTCGCATCCTGGCCGAGGTATTCACCCATGTTCACGGCCCAGACCCTAATGAGTGCGGGGCCGGGTCGCGGCCGGGTTGGCCGATACGCCCGCCCAGGAGATCGAACCGATTCCCACATCACCGTTAACCACCCAAACGAATAACGGTGCGGTCGCGGCAATTTCGTTCGTTCGGACGGCAGAATCGGACAGTTGTGCCGCGTATGGCCCATATGAGCTGTTCACAATGGGGCAAATGTGACACGCACCACTACCCGCCGGCGTCACGAAGCCCGATCCAGCCTTTGCCGCGACGTTATCGTGCCGTTACACTTCTCGACGACGGGTACCGCTCCTGACGGGGATCAATAGAATCCCCCTACGTACGACTTCCGCAGTACCCGGTAGGCAAGACCCAGAAGCGGCCGACTCCGGCCGAGATCCAAAGGAAAACTGACGAATGCTGACTCGCGCCCGTAAGCGCCTCGTCGCCGGACTCGTGGCTCTCGTGGCCTTGTCAGGTGCCACGCTGGTCGCAGCTCCGCCGGCGTCCGCAGCCAATGGTTGCAACGTCGAATACGTCCGCTCGAACGCCATGAACCGGACCGTGCCCGTGTGCATCGTCTCGGCCGGTGGCGGCGGACCGAAGCCGACGCTGTACCTCCTCGACGGCCTGCGTGCCCCCAACAACAACAGCGGTTGGCTCATCAACACCGATGTCGCCCGCTACATGGCCGGCAAGGGCACGAACGTCGCCATCCCGTTCGGCGGCGGCGGCAGCTTCTACACCGACTGGCAGTCCTACGACCCCAAGCTCGGCAACAACAAGTGGGAGACCTTCCTGACCCGCGAGCTGCCGCGCCACATGGCCGCCCGCCACGGCAGCGACAACCGCCGCAACGGCATCGCCGGTCTGTCGATGTCGGGCACCTCGGCGCTGAACCTCGCGTCGCGCCACCCGGGCTTCTACAAGGCGGTCGCCTCCTACAGCGGCTACCCCACGGTCACCCTGCCGGGCTTCACCCAGGGCATCCAGGCCTCGGTCATCGAGATGGGCGGCAACCCCACCAACATGTGGGGCTTCTACCCGGCCGGCAGCTGGTTCCAGAACGACCCGTTCCTGAGCGCGGGCAACCTGGCCGGCAAGCACGTCTACATCTCCTCCGGTAGCGGCGTCGGCAGCAAGTACGACTCGTCGGTCAACCCGACCAGCGCCAACTTCGACCCGGTCAAGTTCGCGCAGATGATCCCGCTCGAGGTCGCCGCGTCGACTAGCAGCCAGCTGTACGTTGGCCGCGTCGCGCTCGTCCCGGGCGTCAAGCTCACCACCCGGATCACCCCGGACGGTGCGCACTGGTGGGACTACTGGCAGAACACCTTCAAGGAGTCGTGGACCAAGACCTTCCGCCCGGCGTTCTTCTGAACCGAGTAGACGGTCTCGCAACTCCATAGAGACAACGGCAAGGGCCGGTGACCTTCGGGTCACCGGCCCTTGTTGTTGTACTGCTCTCCGCTCCTGAGGGCTCCTGGAGCGTTGGTCGGCGGCCCTTCGTGGCTCGTCGCTGTCGCTCCTCGCACCTCAGGGAGCAGAAGGGGCGTCGCTGTCGCTCCTCGCACCTCAGGGAGCGGTGGTGGTGCGACGCTGTCGCTCCTCGCTCTCAGGGAGCGCGAGGGGGCGTCGCTATCGCTCCACGCACCTCAGGGAGCGCGAGGGGGGCGTTGCTACGCTCCTCGCACCTCAGGGCAGCTGACGCGGATCGTGTCGCCCATCGACACCTTCCGCGACATCTGGGACCCAGACGAAAACACCGCGGGCGCATCCGGTGAATCCGGATGCGCCCGCGGTGGTCGCTTACAGCAGCTGGTTCCTACTCGGGCGGCGGCGGCTGCTTGCGGAAGGAGCGGGTCGACGAGTCGTCGGCCGGCGGTTCGCCGCCGTCGACCTTCGGGATCTGCTCGGTCGGACGCTCCCACGGGTTGCCGGCCGACGATGCGGTACCGGCCGCCGGTGCGTCCCGCTTGATCATGGACGTCCGACGCTCATCAGCGGCGGGCGCGGTGGCAGCCGGGCCTGCGGTGGCCACGGCGGCGTCGTCGTCGCGACGTCCGCGGAGGAACATGAAGACCGCCAGGGCCAGCATGATCACGCCGAGCACGCCGAGCACGATCGGCAGCCAGAAGCCCAGGAGGTTCAGCTGCGTGACGTAACCGCTGGCGGTGTCTGCCTGCTTGGTGACGATCCCGTCGGTCCACTTGAAGGTGCCCTTGAGGGCATCCATGCGGAAGTCACGCACGACCGCGGGGTTGGACTCGCTCTGGTCGGGCGACTTGAAGTACTGGTGCTGATCCTCGCGGCCGTCGACGATGGTGCCGGTGATCGGCTCGACGTAGACGTGGCGCACGGCCGAAGCGTGGCGGTGCATCGTGATCGGATCGTTCGGGCGGACGCCCTGACCGCTGATGCCCCACCACTTGGCCGGCATCGTCAGCATGGTGCCGAGGGCGGCCTCGCCCTGTGCGTTCGGCAGGCTCGACAGGTCCTTCTCCGGGACGTCGCAGGCGAAGTGAAGGGTCTTGATGCCCTTGATCTCGACCTCTTCCTGGAACTTCGCGTTGCAGTCCTGGCGGGTGTTGAGGTCGTAGTACAGGTAGTCGCGCTGCTTGACGTCGAAGCCGAACTTGTACTGGAAGCCCTTGCGGTTGTCGAGGGCGACCGAGACGTCGTTCACGTTGCCGCCCGGCGGCACGGCCTCGAGCTGCAGCGAACTCACGGCACCGTTGGGGACCGAGGTCTTGCGGTTCACCGACACGTGGTCGATGGTCGCGGTGAGCAGGCCGTCCTTACAGGTGCGGGTCTCGCCGGCAGCGGCGACGGTGGGCTCGGTCTCCTGACCGTCGGCGTCGCGGATGCGGTCGATCAGGACGGTCTGCGCGGACTGCAGAGTCGCCTGGCGGCTGTCCGATGGCTCGACGATGACCGAGCGGCGCTGCTGCGTCAGATGCGCCTCGAACGTGCGGGCACGATCCTCCGACACCGAGCACCGGTCGAAGATCACCGCCGGGAAGCGGTCACCGGTGGACCCGTCGGCGGCGACGGTCGTCGCATCCGAGGTGATGTCGAGGTCGAGGGGCACCACCTTCAGCGTCGGCACCAGGTACAGCGGGATGGCAATGGCGACCGCGAGGAACGCGGCACCAAAGAAGGCCAGCAGTGCCGGCACGAAACGTCTCATGTGTGACTCCTGTGAATCAGCAGCGTAATCGGTATCACCCTAGCGGGCGTCTCGTGTTCCGTACGCGTCAGTAGGCCCGACATGCCGGGATTCGCGATCGTGCATCAGTTCGTGCGGGTCCGATCGGCACGCCGATCGCGTTCGGCTTCCTTCAGGATGCCGGCCATGTACCCGTAGATCTCCTTGTCCGACATGGCTTTCCACCTCGGGGCCAGGAGCTTCATGTACTTCTCTACATACAACAATTGTTTGCCGACGAGGACCAGTTCGCGGGGGAGGCGGGCGTCGTGGGCCTTGGCCACGGCGGCGAGTTGTCGGCCCAGGTCGGTGTATGACATCGAGCCCAGGTCGGTCGTCGACAGCGGGGTCGTCACCTTCTTGATGTCCTCGGCGCCCTTGGCCGTCGACCCGGGCTTGTGCACGGCGCCGAGTAGGAAGATGGCGCGACCTGCGGATTCGTAGTCTGCGCGAACCACCAGGTCGACGACGAGCTGACGAAGGATGCGACGGGTCCGGGGCGTGAACCGTCCGACGATGCCGAAGTCGAGCAGCACGATCTTCCCGGCGTCGTCGACGAGGACGTTGCCGGCGTGGAGGTCGCCGTGGAAGAGGCCGCCGTGGAATGCCGAGTCGAGCAGCGACAGCAGCAGATTGCGACACAGCGCGACGCCGTCGTGCCCGGCCGCCCGAACCGCCGCGGCGTCGTCGATCCGGACCGCATGGATGCGCTCCATCGTCAGCACGCGCTGCGTCGTGAACTCGTCGTGGACCCGCGGGACGCGGACGCGGTCGCCGAAGGGACCCGGCTGCAGGCACTCGAACCATTCGCGCATGGTGTCGGCTTCGATCCGGAAATCGAGTTCGGCGTCCAGCCCGGCCGCGAAGTCCTCGACGACGTGCCGCGCACTGAGCATCCGCCCGTACTCGGAGATCTCGACGAGACCGGCGATCCGCTCGAGGATCGCGACGTCGGGTGCCAGGCGGTCGGCGATCCCGGGCCGCTGGATCTTCACGACCACCTCTTCGCCGCTGTGCAGGACCGCCGTGTGGACCTGCGCGATCGACGCCGAGGCGATCGGCACCGGGTCGAACTGTGCGAACACCTCTTCGGGGGGTCGGCCGAGTTCGGCGACGAACTGTGCGCGCATGGCGTCGGGATCGGCCGGCTTCACGCGGTCGAGCAGCTTCTCGAACTCCGAGGAGAGGGCGTCGGAGAAGACGCCCGGGCTGGACGCGATGAGCTGCCCGAGCTTCACGTAGGTGGGGCCGAGATGTTCGAAGGTGGAGCGCAGCTCATGAGCGGCGCGCGCAGTACTGGGTGGGCGGCCGCGTAGCGCGTCGCCTGCCGTGTGGAGGACGAACCGACCGAGGCCCGCAGCCGCGTGTGCAGTGGTCGTCCCGAATCGCGTGACCTCGGCGATGGGCGACACCGGATGCAACTGCGTGCGCCGGCCGTCGTCGACCGAGCTGTTGATAGTCACCGTCGGCCATTGTAACGATCATCGATGTCCGATCCAGCGACTCGGCGGGCTGCGTCGACCTCCCGACGTGCCGTTGTGGCGGAGATGCACGGACGACGGCAGACTTGTGCGGTGCCGACCCATGCGCTCTCGCGCATCGGTCCCTCGACCGCGAACGATGTCGACACCGAACATCCACCCCTAGGAGATTTCCGTATGCCCACGACGGTCAACGCGTACACAGCCACGGCAGCAGATCGCCCGCTCGAACCGACCACCATCGAGCGCCGCGACCTCGGCCCGAACGACGTCGCGATCGCCATCGCCTACGCCGGCATCTGCCACTCCGACATCCACACCGCGCGAAACGAGTGGAACGGCACCACATTCCCGGTGGTACCGGGTCACGAGATCGCCGGTACGGTCTCCGCCGTCGGAGAGGGCGTCACCCGCTACGCCGTGGGCGACCGCGTGGGAGTCGGCTGCTTCGTGGACTCCTGCCGAGAGTGCGAGCCGTGCCGCCTCGGCGAGGAGCAGTACTGCGAGCGGGGCAACACCGGAACGTACAACGCGGTCGGGCGCGACGGGCAGCGCACCCACGGCGGGTACAGCACGTCCATCGTCGTCGACGAGAACTATGTCTGTCGTATCCCGGAGGGCATCGCGCTCGACGTGGCGGCGCCGCTGCTGTGTGCGGGCATCACCCTGTATTCGCCTCTGCGGCACTGGGAAGCGGGACCCGGTAAGAAGGTGGCCATCATCGGGCTCGGCGGCCTGGGGCACGTCGGCGTCAAGATCGCGCACGCACTGGGCGCGGAGGTGACGGTCCTGTCGCAGTCGTTGAAGAAGATGGAGGACGGGCTGCGCCTGGGCGCCGACCACTACTACGCGACGAGTGACCCGCAGACCTTCCGCGAGTTGCGGGGGCGGTTCGACCTCATCCTCAACACCGTCTCGGCCAACCTCGACATCGGGAAGTACCTCGGCATGCTCGCGCTCGACGGCACGCTCGTCGAACTCGGTCTGCCCGAACATCCGATCGAGGTCCCGGCCGGAGCGCTGATCGGTAAGCGCCGCAACTTCTCCGGTTCGATGATCGGTGGGATCGCACAGACCCAGGAGATGCTCGACTTCTGCGCCGAACACGGTATCGGTGCCGAGATCGAGGTGATCTCCGCGGACAAGATCAACGAAGCCTACGACCGAGTGGTCGCCTCGGACGTGCGCTACCGCTTCGTGATCGACACCGCCACGCTCTGATCACACCCTGTCCGACGACACATGTCGGCCCGGCCCGCCCATCCGGCGGCCGGGCCGGATGTTTGATGTACTCCTTGCTGGGAATCCGTACACCGAACATCCCGCACCAACCTCGAGGAGGCGGCCGCGCATGACCACAACGGAACTCGCGCCGGTCGAACAACGCACCGATGCACCGCGACACGACGAACTGCCCATCACCCACGACGGGGCGACCGCCGCGCTGATCACGCCCTGTCGCAACGGGATTCAGCACACGAGAACCTCGACGATCCTTCCGGACCGTCGAGGAACGGATTGGATCTCAGAACACCATCACGATGAGGCCGACGATGATCGCGATCATCGCGATGACCAACAGCCCGACGCCCAGAAATGCGCCGACCCCGCTGGCCGGGAAGCGTTTGGTCCGATCGGGTTGTTCGTGCGAAAGGCCTGATGTCTGAGGTGTGTCGGGAGGGGTGTCGCCGGGGGTGACGCCGCCACCGGCCTCGAGGTCGGGTGTCTCTTCCGGTGCCGGGTCCATGGATCCGCGTGGTTCATCTGTCATGACGTTCGCATACCCGGGGCGTCCGGGGCCCACACCTCGGTCCTGATCGCGGGGCCGTCCGGCGGAGTTTGGAAGCCGTCCATACCGGGAAACCGGACATCTGACGGATACCCGAAACGGATTGGTGGTGAAAGCCCTACATGTCCGAAGAGTTGCCGATGGAGCCGGCCGAGACCGGCACACCGGACCAGACCCCCGATGACGCCCGCCGCAAGGTCGACGAACTCGAAGCAGAGCATGTGGACGAACCCGACGAGAAGGCGTCGTCGGCCGAACCGGCCTCTGCATCCGACGACGAGGACGACCTCGAGTCCCCTGCCGCCGGGGACCCCGAGCCGCCGGACTGACGGCGCCGAGGAAGCCGTCGGTGGATTTTACAACCGTCGAGCGCCAGGAGGGCAGGAATATCTCGAGTCTGCGCATGGTGGCCGAACACGGGTTGCCCGAGAACCTGATCACCAACGGGGAAGATCGGATTCGCGGCATCGCCGAGCGGTTCGGCATGGACTACCGCGGAGTCACCGTCACCCGTGACACAACCCTGCAGATGACCCCACGGGGTGATCTGGAGACCGTCTGGGGATCCGACCGCATCCCGGACGATGTCGTGGTGTTCGTGACGGAGATGCCCCGCCTGTTCAGTGGGCGCGGCGGCGACAGTCGTACCCGGGACAGCGTTGTCCTGGCGGAACTCGACCGGGAACGCGGCGCCGCGGTGATCTCCCTGCCCGCTCTCGGGCTCTCGCCCCGCCGACGTCTGGGCAAACTGCTCGCGACGGTAGTGTCCTCGCTCAAGGACTCCTCCACCGAGCCGTTCGAGCTGTCTCGCGGCCTACTCGTCGAGCGGGACGGTGACACGGAATACGTGGTGGCCCAGGGGTTCTCATCGCGGGCGATGTTGACCGCGGGGATGGTCCGCGGCAACCGGCCGTGGCGCCTGATCCCGACGCTCACCGGAATGACGGCGGCAGCTGCCGCGGCGGCGTCGTTCGGCGTCTTCTTCTCCACCATCTGGTCGATGGCCAACGCGCTGAGCCCGTGGCGTCTGGCCGCCATCTCGGTTCTGTCGATGGTCTTGGCGGCACTCTGGCTGATTGTCAACAACCGCCTCTGGGAGAAGACCACCGACACCTACCGGCCCCGCGCCCGCCTCTACAACACGGCCACGGTCTGCACCGTCGTCTTCAGCGCGGTGGTCCTCTACGTCGGTCTGTTCGTGGCGGTCCTCGTCGCCGCGATGACCGTGATCGACGAGACCTTCCTGTCGTCGCAACTCGGATTCGAAGCGGGACTGCACAACTACTTCAACCTGGCCTGGCTGGCGACCTCGATGGGAATCTTCGCCGGTGCGTTGGGGTCCAGCGCGGACAGCCACGACGACGTGCTCCGGGCGACGTACGGCTATCGGGAACGCCTGCGACGCCGCGCGGCGGAGTCGTCACGAAGGAACGAGATGAGCGAATCGAGCTGAAACCGAGACTGTTTCAGTGGCACAACTGATCGGAGCCCGACATGACGTCTCTGGATCAATCGCGAGCACCTCTCCTGGAGGCGCTTGACAAGTACCGTCGCGACAACCGGTACGGTTACACGCCTCCCGGTCATCGTCAGGGCAGAGGCGTCGACGATCGGACGCGGACCACCATCGGCGCGGCCGCCTTCGAATCGGATCTCCTCGCGTCGCCCGGTCTCGACGACCGACGGATGTCCAGCGCCTACCTGCCCGACGCCGAAGAGTTGATGGCTGACGCCGTCGGAGCCGAACTCGCCTTCTTCTCGACCTGCGGCAGTTCGTTGTCGGTGAAGGCAGCGATGATGGCCGTGGCCGGCGGCGAAGGCGGCGAGCTGCTCATCACCCGCGACGCGCACAAGTCGATCGTCGCCGGGCTGATCTTCTCGGGTCTGCGCCCACGGTGGGTGCGGCCGCGCTGGGACGAGAACCTCCACCTGACGCATCCGCCGTCGCCCGAGGAGGTTCGCAAGGCGTGGGAGACGGACCCGCAGGCGGCCGGCCTCCTCATCGTCAGTCCGACGCCGTACGGCACCTGCGCAGACATCCGGGCCATCGCCGACGTCTGCCACGAGTACGGCAAGCCTTTGATCGTCGACGAGGCGTGGGGCGCGCACCTGCCGTTCCACGACGAGCTGCCCACATGGGCGATGGACGCCGGAGCCGACGTGTGTGTCGTCAGCGTCCACAAGATGGGCGCGGGATTCGAGCAGGGGTCGGTCTTCCACGTACAGGGAGACCTGATCGACCGCTCCCGCCTGTCCCAGTGCGCAGACCTGCTCATGACCACGAGTCCGAGTGTCCCGATCTACGCCGCGCTCGACGGTTGGCGCCGGTACATGGTCGAATCCGGTCGCGAAATCCTCGGCGGTGGACTCGAACTGGCTCGCCGTATCCGTCGGAGCGTCGACGAGATCGATGGCCTGACCGTGATGCACGACGAACTGATCCACGAGGAGGCCAGCCACGATCTCGACGAGATGCAGGTCCTCATCGATGTCCGAGGTCTCGGGGCCAGCGGTTATCAGTGCGCGGACTGGCTGCGAGAGCACCACTGCGTCGACGTCGGAATGAGCGACCACCGACGCATCCTCGCGACCATCTCCCACGCCGACGACGAGGACACCGCGGATCGGTTGCTGAGCGCGCTGAGAGATCTCTCCTCCGCCGCAGACTCTTTCGAGAGTCCCCGGACGATTCATCAGCCGTCGCCGGTCGAGCTGCAGTTGGAGAACCGGATGCTTCCGCGAGATGCGTTCTTCGGGGACACCGAGCCGGTGTCCCTGGACGACGAGGCGGCCGGGCGTGTGGCCGCCGAACAGATCACGCCCTACCCACCCGGCATCCCGGTGGTGGTTCCCGGTGAGGTGCTGAACGAGTCGGTGGTCGAGTACCTGAGGACCGGCAAGAACGCGGGGATGAATCTGCCCGACGCCGCGGACGACGCACTGGACACGATCAAGGTGGTGCGTCGCACTCACTTGTGAGCAGGGAAGGCGCTCTCCGACACACCAGGGCAAGATGGGCCGCATTGCGGGCTGCGGCGGGGGTCGCCTTGTCGACCGGCTCGGGGACCTCGTCGAGGCCCTTGTAGTCGACGACGCCCGGCGAGGGTTTGAGGGTGCAGGTGATGGCGAGAGATGTGGACAGGTCGGGCGTTCATCCGGTTCGGCGCCGATGAGTCCCTGCGTCAGCTCGGCTGGCGTTCGGCGAGCATCGCGAGGCGGGTGAGGCACTCGTTCAGTCGCGGAGACATGGCCGTCTGCTGCACGACCGGCGGGATCCACTTCAACGGTGCGGTCTCGACGAACTCCTCCATGCCGATGATGGAACCGTTGCCGTCCTTCTCGATCGTCATCCGGATGCGGGCGCGACCGAACGGCCAGCCCGCGGCGGAGAGCTCGAGCAGCCCGGCCTTCGATTCGCACGAGGTCGTCTCGTCGTTGAGCAGCGCCGGCCAGACGCCCACCGAGTGGTGGATCTTCGATCCGGCCTGAGGCCAGTTGGCGTCGACGTCGCGGATGCGTGACGCGCCGACCACCCAGGAGGCGTAGAGCCAGCCGTTGGACAGCACCGACCAGACCTGTGCGGGAGTCGCGGATGTGTGGCGTTCGACCCGATTCATGGATGTTCTCCGTTCAGTCGTGGTTTCGAGACTTGGTGAGGTGTCCGGTGATGGTGCGACTCAACGTCCTTCGTGGCAACCCTCGCAGGCCATCGGAGGCGAGGGCGGCGCGGGCGGCGTTGTTGCCGCAGGCACCGTGGACTCCGCCCCCGGGATGCGCGGCCGACCCTGCGAGGTAGAGGCGATCCACGGGTGTCGTGGCGCCACCGGCGCCAGGCGTAGGGCGGAAGACCAACTGCTGGAACAGTTGTGCGGTACCGCCGTTCACGGTCCCGTGAACGAGGTTCGCGTCGGAGTTCTGCAGGTCGTGCGGGGTCTGCACGTGGCGGCCGACCACCATGTCCGAGACACCCGGAGCGTGTTCCTCGAGTACCGCGTCCATTCGAGCGGCGAGGAGGCGAGCCGCCTCGTCGTCGGTGACCCCGCGGGGGAGATGGCTGTAGGACCAAGCGCTTTCGGTGCCGGTGGGCGACCGTCCGGCATCCGCAGTGGTCATCTGACCGAACAGCAGGAAAGGATGTTCGGGGATGTTGCCGGTCTCGATGTCGGCGGTGGAGTAGGCGATGTTGCGCGCGTCCGCCCCGAGATGCACGGTCCCCGCTCCGGCCAGATTCGTACTGCGCCAGGGGATCTTCCCGTCGATCGCGTAGTTCACCTTCACGACCGGGGTGTCCCAGGTGAACCTCTCCAGATCGTCGAGCACTCGAGACGGGACGTCGCCGGGTGAGAGCAGTTCTGTGTAGAGCGCGGGCGCCGACACATCGGCGAGGACGGCCCGATCGGCCTTCCACCGCCGACCGCCGCTGTCGACGACACCGACCGCCCGGCCGCCTCGGACGTCGATCCCGGTCACCCGGGTGTCGCAATGTATCTGTGCACCTGCACTCTCCGCGCGCCGCCGGAGTGCGGCCGAAAGTGCGCTCGCCCCACCGACGGGAACCGGGTATCCGGTGTCCTGACCCAGCATGGTCAGCAGGTATCCCATCACCCCGCTTCCGGGGGCGTTCAGGGGGATGTCGGCGTGCAACGCGTTACCCAGGATGAGCAATCCGGCCTTCTCGCTGCGGAACAGTTCCCGCACCATCCGGTCGGCCGGCAGGATCAGGAACCGGGCCAGGCGCAGCGCCTCCGCGGTGCCGATGGAGCGCAACAGGGACAGGACCGCCCGAACCGGCGGAAACGGTCCGAAGAGGGTGTTGACGATGGCGGGTCGCAGAGTTTCCCACTCACCGACGAGGTCGAGCCAGGCTTGACCGTCGTGGCGGTCGAAGGTGGCGAGGTGGGCTGCGGTGTCGGCCGCGTCGGGGTGGATGACCGGGGCGTCGTCGTCCTCGGGTCCGGCCGGGTGGCCGAAGGCCAGCGGTGCCCGGCTCCACTGCAGGCCGTGTTCTTCGAGCGCGAGGTCGGCGAACACGGGGGAGGCGACCGCAAGGGGATAGAAAGCGCTGAACAGATCGGTGACGTAACCGGGGGTCAGCTCGGCACTCTTGACGGCGCCGCCGGCCTCGGGGGCGGCTTCGAGAACGGTGACGTCCCAGCCGGCGTCGGCCAGCCTGATGGCCGAGATGAGCCCGTTGTGCCCGGCGCCGACCACGATCGCGTCCGACACTCGTCCCAACTCCCCTCACTGCTGCGCGGGCCGGCCGGCCCACGGTGAGGAGGGGTACCCGTCCGACCGCGCGGTAAACGCGGCGAAGGTGTAGGATCTGACCGCGCGGGTAGACCGAGGCAGTGAAGGTCTCCCTGAACCTGGGCCACGTCTGGCATCCGCGAGTCACCGACGAACGCCTCCGCCGCTTGTGTGCGGGGCGGAGCGCCGTCATCACCGGCGCCGGCTCGGGCATGGGCCGATCACTGGCGAACCGGCTGGCCGCAGCGGGGATTCCGGTGCTGATCAGCGACGTGGACGCGCAGGCCCTGGACGAGACCGCGAGGTCGGTGGCACGCCACGGGGTGCCACCGGAGGCCACCGAGGTGGATGTCGCCGACGCCGCAGCGGTCGCCGCTTACGCCGACGAGGTGGCGCGACGGCACGGTGCACCCGCGCTGGTGTTCAACAACGCCGGTATCACCATGGTCGCGTCGATCATCGACGAGGACGACGACTATGCGCGGCGGATCATGGCGGTCAACTTCGGGGGTGTCGTGAACGGCACGCAGGCGTTCTTGCCGCACCTCGAGGCCGTCGGCGGACGAATCGTGAACACCTCGAGCGCATTCGGGCTGATGGGGTCGCCCGCGCAATCCGCGTACTCGGCGTCGAAGTTCGCCGCTCGCGGGTTCTCGGAGAGCTTGCAGGAACAGTTGCGCGGCAGCGGATCCCGAGCTCGAATCCACATCGTCTGCCCGGGCGTCGTGCACACCGCCATCGCCCGCCGGGCCCGGTACATGAACCCGGCGGTGCGGGAGTACGTCACCGCGGGGTTCGACCGGCGGCTACCCGGTGCCCACCCCGACGCCGCGGCGACCGCGATCCTCGCCGGAGTGCTGGGTGACCGCGACCGAATCCTCGTGGGGATCGATGCGCGGGCCCTCGACCTCGGGGTCCGGCTTCTGGCCGGCGCTCTGCAACGCCCCGTCGCGACAGTGACCGGCCCGGTGTTCCGCCGGATTCTCGGCGTGCCGTGACGTGCTGCCTTTCAATCGTCGGATTTGTCCTGCGAGAACAGATTTCGGGTGGCGGGACCTTCGAGTACCTCGCCCGAATGGCTGAACCGCGAGCCATGTAGCGGACAGTCCCAGGACTGCTCGGCGTCGTTCCACCGGAGCACGCCGTACAGATGAGTGCACAGCGGTGCGACCGACCGCGTCTGTCCCGCCACGGTGCACACCCCCTTCGGGGAGACCCCGGAATGTCCGACACTGCCGTCGCCCTCGGCCGGTGAGGAGTTGGCCGGCTTGAGAAGACCGAGGTAACCACCCACCATGTAGGCCGCGACCTGTGCGTTCGCCGACGCCGCCGAGGCGAGCGATCCGGGCTTGGTGATCTCGGAGGAGCGCCAGGGCCGAACGGTCTTGGACCAGTGGGGTTCCGAACCGAGGATGCGCCCGGCCATCGACAATGCCGCCGCGACACCGTTGGTGAGTCCCCACTTCGCGAATCCGGTGGCGACCTGCACACTGTCCATGTTGGGCAGAAGCGGTCCGACGTAGGGCAATTCGTCGATCGTCGTGTAGTCCTGCGCCGACCAGCGCGCCACCATGCGGGCGGTGGGGAAATGCTTTTCGGTCCACGCGATCATGTCGAGGGCATGCTGCCGTTCGGATTTCGTACGCCCCACCTCGTGACCGAAGCCGCCGACCATCAGCAGTTCGCCGTCGTAGCCCGGTCGGGTCGCGGTCCGCAGCGAGACCGACGGATTGTCGGCGCCGAGGTACATCTCGCGCGGGATCTCCTCGTCGACGGTGAAGGCCGCCGCATATGAGCGTTGTGGATGCACCCGCGCGAAGAACCCGGCGCGGTCGAGGAACGGGACGCCGGTCGCGATCACGACCGACTCGGCCCGGACGTCCCCGGCGTCGGTGGTGAGGGTGTGGGGTGTGCCGTGGCGCAGGCCCTGCACGCGGACGCCCTCGTACAGGTGGCCGCCGTGGCCACGCAGGTCGTCGGCGAGGGCGCGGAGCACCACCATCGGGTCGATCTGCGCCTGCCCCTCGAGGCGGATGGCCGTCTTGACGTCGAACGGCAGTTCCGGGACGTCGACGTGTTCGACCGGGATGTCATGCGCCCGGCAGGCCTCGAACTCCTTCTCCACGGTCTTCGCGCCCGAAGCGGTGGCCGCGAACGTCAGCGCCGCACGCTCGTCGACCTGCAGGCCCCGGTGGGTGAGGTAGTGCCGGAGCCAGGCCTGGCCCTCGCGGTTCGCGTCGACGTAGTCCTGCACCGCGGACTTCCCGTGCCGACTCGAGATCGACGACAACCGCGTGCCCTGCAGCAGCGACAGCTTGCCGGTGGTGTGGCCGGTCGCGGCGGCGCCGATGTGGCGAGCCTCGAGGACGGCGACCTTCTGTCCGGCCCGGGCCAGCAGGAGTCCCGTGGTCAGGCCGGTGATGCCACCGCCGACGACGATCCGGTCATAGGTGTCGACAGTCCCGAACGGGGTGGTCTCGGGGCGCACGTCGGGGAGTCCGGCGTGATCGGAGTCGTTCGCCGGGTCGAACCAGAGCGTTTTCATGCTGGTCGGGGTTTCCGCGGACAGGTGTGATCAAACATTCCGTCATCGGGAGCTGCGGGGTAGGGTTTTCGACTGGGAATCGAAAACACCTCGCCGGGGTTGTCAGAGTACGACCGGCGAAAGGCGGATGACATGAGTACGTCCACATACGGACCGGGCGCGGGAATCGCCGACCGTGCCGATCTCGTCGTGGTCGGGGCCGGTATCGCGGGCCTGACCGCCGCGCTCTGCGCAGCGGAGAGCGGACTGTCGGTCGTCGTGGTCAACAAGGGCCCGAGCTGGCGTCCCGACCGCGGGGAGCAACCGACCTCGACGTTCTACGCCCAGGGCGGCGTCGCGGTGGTCATGCCCGATGTGCGCTCGACCGGTCCGGACGACGTCGACTCGATCGATCTGCACCTCGCCGACACGCTCGCCGCCGGCGGTGGCCTCACCGACCCCGCGGCAACGCGCCCGATCCTGGCCGACGGGTGGTCATCGGTCTCCGCGCTGATCGGGTGGGGCGCCGACTTCGATCGCGACGCCGACGGCCAGCTCCTTCGCACGCGGGAAGGCGGCCACTCGGTGCGACGGATCATCCACGCCGGCGGTGATGCGACGGGTGCCGCGATCCAGCGAGCGCTCAACGACGCCGTCGCTCAGCGGGAAGTCGGCGCCGGGCAGTCCATCCGTTTCCTCGACGACGCGATCGTCACGGAGGTCCGGGTCGACGACGGCCGGGTCGCGGGGGTGGCCTATCTGCAGGACGACCGGTGGGGCGTGGTCGATGCACCGACGGTCCTGCTCGCCACCGGCGGTGCGGGTCATCTCTACGCGGCGACGACCAACCCGTCCGGTGCCACCTGCGACGGCATCGCGCTCGCGTTGCGGGCAGGTGCGCACGTCGCCGACCTCGAATTCATCCAGTTCCACCCGACGATGCTCTACACGCCGGGTGCCCGTGGACGTCGGACGCTCATCAGCGAGGCCGTGCGAGGGGAGGGCGGTCGACTCGTCGACGTGCACGGACGCTCGGTGACCGACGGCGTGCACCCAATGAGCGACCTCGCGCCCCGCGACGTGGTCGCGAACGCCGTGGAGACCGCCATCGAGCTGACCGGGCACCCCTGCGTCTACCTCGACATCAGCGGGGTGCCCGACTTCGAGCGGCGTTTCCCGACGGTCAGCGCCGGAATCCGGTCGGCCGGTCTCGACCCGGCCGGCAACCGCATCCCCGTCGTACCGGGTGCCCACTACCTCTGCGGTGGCGTGGTGACCGACGACGAGGCGCGTACCGCCGTCGACGGACTCCTGGCCGCCGGTGAGGTCGCGCGGACCGGCCTGCACGGGGCCAATCGACTGGCATCGAACAGCCTGCTCGAGGGGCTCGTCATGGGTCGACGGGCCGCGGCGGTCGCCGTCGGACGACGTGACCTGCGGCCGGCCGGCACCGGTCCCGTCGCGACACCCGGACCGGTGCCGATCCTCGACCGTGATCTGCTGCAGAACACGATGTCGCGACGGGTGGCTCTTCGCCGATCCGCCGACGGGCTGGCGCACGCGGCCGAGACGATCGCGAGGGCGCCGCGGCGGGTTCCCGCGACGGTTCGCGAGGTCGAGGACGCCGCGCTCACACTGACCGCGTCGGCGGTCATCGCGGCGGCCACCGCTCGCACCGAGTCGCGTGGCGCTCACGTCCGGACAGACTTCCCGCTGACGGCCGAGGTCGCGGAATCCCACACCTTTCGCCTCGTCGACGGGGAGATCCGCGAGTCGGGATTCGCCGGCATCGCGGTCTGAGAGGACGCCCGCGCCGCGCACCCGAGGGCACAAGTAGATGCGGTCGTCGGATTCCAGCGATACATTGGCGCCGATGACCCAGAGCTCACCAGACGCGCGCGACGCCGAAGCCCACGACGACTCCGACGCCGCGGACGCCCCACGGCACGAGACCATCGACCTCGGGCACATCACCCTCCACGCGCTGGAGTGGGGTCCGGTCGACGGCCCGGTCGCGGTGTGTCTCCACGGTTTTCCGGATTCGGCGTGGACATGGCGTCTGCTCGCCCCCGAACTGGTCGCCGCCGGTTATCGCGTCGTCGCGCCGTTCACCCGCGGATACGCACCGTCGGACATCCCGCGCGACAAGGACTTTCACGTCGCAGCCCTCGCCTACGACGCCCGGGAGATCCACCGGGCGGTCGGCGCCGGACCCGACGCGGTGCTCATCGGGCACGACTGGGGTGCGCTGACGGTCAACGCCCTGTCCCATCGGTCGGACAACCCGTATTCGGCGGTGGTCGCGATGTCGGTTCCGCCGATTCCCGCGATCCGGAGCGCGGTCGCCGAGGGCCCGGGTGCGGTTCGACTTCTGGCGCGGCAGGCGACCATGAGCTGGTACATCGGATTCAACCAGTTGCCCTGGTTGCCCGAGCGGAGTCTCGACTGGCTGATCCCCCTGCTGTGGCGCCGCTGGCGGTTACGACGCCCCGGCACGCCGCGGCCGAATTACGACCTTGACGTCGATCGGGCCCTCGCTGCGCTACCGACGCGCGAGCATCGCGCGGCCGTCCTGGGCTACTACCGGGCGATGCTCCGGCCACGGATCGACGCCCGCTACGCCGACCTCAGCCGCGACTGGTTGCGCGAACCCCGTTGCCGCACGCTGTATCTGCACGGCGCCGACGACGGCTGCATGCAGTCGAGATTGACCGACCACGTGCGCGGCGTGTTGCCCGACGGCAGTGCCACCGCGGTCATCGCCGACGCCGGGCACTTCCTCCATCTCGATCGCCCGGAGGAGGTGAATCGCCGGATCGTGATGTTTGTCGCCGGGACGCGCGGGGACGAACAGGGTGACACCGGACCGGCCTCCTTCGTAGACTGACGCCCGGGATCTTCACAGCACCGCGGCCATCGGGGACGCCGTGGCGCTTGCCGGGGGGCGAGCCGAGTTCGGCGAACACTCGAGAACCACTGCGAAGACCGGCGTGGCATGGCTGGATGGCGCGCGTAGACGTGAAGCACTGCAGGTATGAAGGGGAGTCCGTATGAACGGCGAAGGCTGTTGGTCGACGGTGGTGTGCCGGCCGACCGAACGGGCGGCGCTGGGACTGTCGGGTGACTCCGATTGGTTGCTGCAATGTCGTCTCGCGATCGGCCATCGCGGGAATCACGCGACGGATGCAAGCACCCACCCGAGGCACGATCGTCGCCTCTGGCTGGAATGGAACGACTTCGACGATCGCGCCCAGTCGCTCATCGAACGCAACCCGTGCCCCGTCCCGTCGCCGGAAGGGGTCGGGTGCGTCTTCTTCGTCGGCCACGGCGGGCCTCACTTCTTTGCACACTCGAACGGGCACGCCCCGTCGGTGATGTCGGGTGCCGGAGCAGGAAATCATCAACGACCTGCGCCCGGTTCGGGCCGGACGGGTCCGCAGCCCCCGACCCCGAATCCCCAGCGGATGGGGTCGCACCGGTTGCCGGACTCGCATCAACCGCCCGCTCCGCCGGCCGGTGACCCTGCTTCCGAGCCCGCTCACGGGGTGACGCCCGAACCGACTCCCGGGTCGGGATACCGCGGCGGCCGTCGGTCCACCAACGCCGAACCAGCGGTCTCCGAGGACTACCACGGTCGACGCCACCGGTCCGACGCGCCGGGCCAGGACATCTCCGGCCCGGCGGTGCCCACAACGGCAGCACCCGACACGGCGGTGCCCGATCCCGCTGGACCCGGCCCGGTGGCGCCGACGCCGGAGCCGGCGAACCCGGCGACACCGGCTCACGCCGCGCCGGCGCTTCCGGACCTCTCCCCGGCGGAGGGGGCCGTCGTCCCGCCCGTCGGCGTCCCGGGTGCACAGGTGACCGACCACGCATCGGAGATCTCCGAAGCGGAAGCCGCACGTCGCGCCGAGATCAGCGCGGCCCTCGATGACGTCGCCGTAGCCCTGGCACGCCTCGCCGCCGCCCTGCGGCCGTAGCTCACGCGGACCCCTGAACCCCGACGCCCGTCACGCGTCGGGGTTTCGTGTTGCGCTTGAGTCGGTGCGGGCCGGCCCGGACCTCATACGGTAGGGGGGTACCGTTGGCAGGCGAACGATGGTATACCTGGTGAGGCATACCCCTGAGGGGTACCCGTCACAACAGGAGCGACATGGACGAGCACCAGCACGGCTACATCGGCCGCAAGGACGACTATCTCAAGCGTCTCCGCCGCATCGAGGGCCAGGCACGCGGGCTGCAGCGCATGGTCGAAGAGGACTCGTACTGCATCGACATCCTCACCCAGGTGTCCGCCATGACCAAGGCGTTGCAGGCGGTCAGCCTGGGTCTGCTCGAGGAGCACATGGCCCACTGCGTCGTGCACGCCGCGCAGGAGAGCGACGCCGCCGGCAAGGAGAAGGTGGACGAGGCCATGGCCGCGATCGCCCGACTCGTGAAGTCCTGACACCGACCGACCAGCCACACCGCGAAGACAGCGAGAAGAGGAGAAGAAATGAGCACCACCAGCAACTACACCGTCACCGGGATGACCTGCGGCCACTGTGTCGCCTCCGTCCGCGAGGAGATCGAGGAGATCGCCGGTGTGACCAGCGTCGACGTGACCCTCGAGGACGGAGCGGTGCGCGTCGTCGCCGACCGCGAGATCCCGCGCGAGGAGATCGCCGGAGCGGTCGCCGAAGCCGGGTACTCACTGGTGTGACATGAGCATTCCCAAGGGTCCCCTGGTCTACGTCGTCGCGCTGATCGCCGCCTTCGCGATCGCCTTCGGCGTCGGCCGGGCATGGGGACCGCAACCCGAGCCGGTGTCCCACGACGCACCCTCGCACGGCGTCGTCGAGACGACTGTCCCGGACTCCACCCCACATGGCGACACGACACACGGAGGTGACCACTGATGTCCGCGACTCCCGGCCTGCAACTGGTCGACCTCGACATCTCCGGCATGACCTGCGCGTCGTGTGCGAACCGCATCGAGCGGAAACTGAACAAACTCGACGGCGTCACCGCCTCGGTGAACTATGCGACCGAACGCGCCCACGTCGAGGTCTCTACCGGTCTCGCCGCCGGCGACCTCATCGAGGTGGTCCGCGCCGCCGGCTACGACGCCGCGCCGGTCCTGCCGGACCCGCCCGCCGGGTCGGCGGCGGATACGACCGACACCGCGCCCACGGCGGACCCGGAACTCGACGCGCTGCGGCAACGGCTGATCGTCTCGGTGGTGCTGTCGGTGCCGGTGATCGCGCTCGCGATGATCCCGTCCTGGCAGTTCACCTACTGGCAGTGGCTGTCCCTGACGCTCGCCGCGCCGGTCGTTGTGTGGGGTGCCTACCCGTTCCATCGCGCAGCATGGATCAACCTGCGTCACGGCGCGACCACGATGGACACCCTGGTCTCGGTCGGCACGCTCGCCGCGTTCGGCTGGTCGCTGTACGCGCTCTTCCTCGGTACCGCCGGGACGCCAGGCCTCACCCACGGGTTCGACCTGCTTCCCCAACGCACCGACGGGGCGTCGCACATCTATCTCGAAGCAGCCGCGGGCGTGACGACCTTCCTGCTCGCGGGGCGCTACTTCGAGAAACGGTCCAAACGGCGCGCCGGTGACGCACTGCGAGCCCTGATGGACCTCGGGGCCAAGGACGTGGTGGTCCGACGCGACGGTGTCGAGAGCCGAATTCCCATCGGCCAGTTGGTGGTCGGTGACGAATTCTTGGTGCGTCCCGGCGAGAAGATCGCGACCGACGGCGTCGTGGTCGACGGCGCGTCGGCGATCGATGCGTCGATGGTGTCCGGGGAGTCGGTGCCGATCGAGGTGACCGCGGGCGACGCGGTCATCGGCGCCACCGTCAACACCAGCGGACTGCTCGTCGTCCGGGCGACCGCGGTGGGTTCCGACACCGCACTCTCGCAGATGGCACGGATGGTCGCCGCCGCGCAGGAGGGCAAGGCCGACGCGCAGCGCCTGGCCGACCGCATCTCCTCGGTGTTCGTCCCCGCGGTGATCGCGATCTCGGTTGCCACGCTGGGCTTCTGGCTCGGGGCGGCGTCGTTGGACGATTTCGCGGGTGGTGACGTGACCTTCGCGTTCACCGCGGCGGTCGCGGTCCTCATCATTGCCTGTCCGTGTGCGCTCGGGCTCGCCACGCCGACCGCGCTCATGGTCGGCACCGGCCGCGGCGCACAGCTGGGCATCCTGCTGAAGGGGCCCGAGGTGCTGGAGTCGACCCGACGCGTCGACACCATCGTGCTGGACAAGACCGGCACCGTCACCACCGGCGACATGTCGGTGTCGACGGTGACCGCCGCCGAGGGGCGGGACGAGTCAGAGGTCCTCGCGTGGGCGGCTGCGGTGGAAGCGGGGTCGGAGCACCCGATCGGCCGCGCCGTCGTCGAAGCGGGTCGTGAGCACGTGTCGGAGAAGGCGCGGGATTTCGTGTCCACCGAGGGCGCCGGTGTTGCCGGCACCGTGGGTGACAGGCGAGTTCGGGTCCTCTCGCCCAGCAAGGTGACCGTGCCGATGCCCGCCGATCTCGCGGACGCGGTGTCGACTGCCGAGTCAGGTGGTGCGACGGCGGTCGTCGTCCTCGTCGGCGACGCGAACGACGATGCGTCCGAACCGGTTCCGGCCGGCGTGATCGCGGTGGCCGACCGCATCAAGGCATCGTCGGCCGAGGCCATTGCCGAATTCCGGCGCCTGGGACTCACGCCGAAGCTGCTCACCGGCGACAACGAAGGTGCGGCGAAAGCTGTTGCGGCAGAGGTGGGGATCGATGACGTGACCGCGGGGGTCAGCCCGCAGCGCAAGCTCGAGGTGATCGCCGAACTCCAGGAGCAGGGTCACGTGGTCGCGATGGTCGGCGACGGCATCAACGACGCCGCCGCACTGGCGCAGGCCGACCTCGGTCTCGCGATGGGCACCGGCACCGATGTGGCGATGGCGGCCGGCGACCTCACGGTCGTGAGCGGTGACCTCCGCGTGGTGGCCGACGCCATCCGGCTGGCGCGTCGAACCCTCGGCACGATCAAGGGAAACCTGTTCTGGGCCTTCGGTTACAACGTCGCCGCGGTCCCGTTGGCGGCCGCCGGGATGCTCAACCCGATGATCGCCGGGGCCGCGATGGCGCTCTCCTCGGTGTTCGTCGTGGGGAACAGCCTGCGGTTGCGCAGATTCTCCCCGGCCCGCTGACAACCGCCCACAAAGACCGGTTGGCAGCCTGGTTTCGATACGGACCTCGGCTGGCGCCTCGGCCCTACTCAACCAGCGGGTATGCGTCCTGCTGGTTGAGTAGGTTCGAGCCGCTAGGCGAGAACCGTATCGAAACCAGCTCAGGCGCGCGAGGTCACCTTCGCGCGGCGTGACGACCGGCGCGTCGGCCGAAGTACGATCCCTCTCCCAATTGCGTTCCGCTGCAGTAACCCTTGCAGTCCTGGGCGATGTTGGTGGCACTCGCGCCAGCGGCGTAGAGGCCCTTGATGACCGACCCGGACTCGTCGAGCACCTCGCCGTCGAGCGAGGTGGCCATGCCGCCCATCGTGAAGCCGGCGTACATCGCCTTGCCGAGCGAGAGGTCGTAGGCAGCCCACGGACCCTTGTCCTGAGGTTCGAGGAACTCGGCCGCCTTGTGGAAGTCGGGATCTTCCTTCTTCGCGGCGTTCTCGTTGTACCGGGCCATGGTCGCCTGCAGCTTGCCCTCGGGGATGCCGAGATCGCGCTCCATCTCCTCGATCGTCTCCCAGCCGTCGATCAGCGGGATCAGGTAGTTCTGCTTGGGGTTCATGTGCGACTCGTCGACGATGAGGAACGCCGCCGAATCCGGTTGCTCCATGATGAATCCCGACGTGCGGGCGTGGTAGGAGTCCTCGGTGACGAACCGTTCGCCGAACTTGTTCACGATGACGCCCATGACCATGCTGGCGGGCGGATAGATCGGCGCGGTGATGAACGCCTTGTCCATGTATTTGAGTTCGGCGCCCACCGATCGGCCCATGCGCAGTCCGAGGCCGTCGTCGTAGGTGTTGCCGAGGACGAACGGCTTCTCGGCGAGGTGCGGCGTGTGCTCGGCGACCATCTCGGGGTTCATCACGAAGCCGCCCGCGGCGATGATCACCGAGGTGGCGCGGATGACGCCTTCCTCGCCGGGCTTCTTCCAGGTCACGCCGGCGACGGTTCCGTCGGAGTCGACGACGAGTTGCCGTGCGCCGGTCTCATAACGGACCTCGACGCCGAGTTCGCCGAGACGCTTGACGAGCAGGTCGATCACCAGGGAGGCGCCACCGGTCTCACCGGGAACCGGCACCTTGTGGCCGCGCGGAGCAGGGACGGCCTGGTCCTTGAACGGCCACACCTTCTCGTTGCCGGTGAACATCAGGCCTTCGGTGCCGGGCTGGATGACGGCCTTCTCCGGGTAGAAGCTGCGCTCGAAGGTGAAGCCCAGCCCCTCGAGCCAGTTGAAGTGGTCCACGCTGTCGACGCAGTACGCGTGGATCTTGTCGACCTCGGGGTCGATGGACACCGCGGTCAGGTACTTCTCCATCTCCTCGGGCGAGTCGTCCTGGCCGGTCGCCTTCTGGACGGCGGTGCCGCCACCGAGATAGAAGAAGCCTCCCGACAGGGAGGTGGTGCCGCCGGCCGCGGCGGCGCGTTCGATGAGCAGGACGCGCGCGCCGTTCGCTGCGGCCTCCGCGGCGGCGCATCCGCCCGCGATGCCGAATCCGATCACGACGACGTCGACCTCGTCGGAGAATTCGGTCACCGATTCGAGGGCGACGGTCTCCGGGATCTCGGTACTGGTAGCCATGCGGCCAGATTAGCGGACAAACTAGAACCTGTTCTAGTCTTGGTGACCATTCAGCGGGAGGTCGCCGGATCGTGACCGAAACAGCAGGTCAGCCGATCGATCGTCGGATGAACAGTCGGCGTCCGGTGCGGACCCGCCGCCATGTGCGCGAACTCCGGTATCAAGAAGTGTGACCATCTTGTCGGACCCCCGCGCACACGACGCCGCTCCCTGGGTGGCGGGACTCGTCGCGGTGGGTGCCGGGCTGGCCGCGGGGGAGATCGCCGCGGTCCCGGTGTCGCCGGACGCGTCGCCGTACTTCGCGGTCGGCTCGTCGGTGGTCGACCACTCGCCCCAGGCGGTCCGCGAATGGGCCATTCAGACCTTCGGCATCGCCGACAAGGTCGCCCTCTTCGTCGGGATGGGCTTCATCATCGCCGCGATCGCCGGCGCCTGCGGGTACCTCGAGCGGCGCCGTCCACCGCTCGGGTCCGCGATCATCGCGGTCTTCGCAGCAGTCGGCGTGCTGGCGGCGGTGAACCGGCCGGGTGCGTCGTGGACCTATGCGCTGCCTTCGATCCTCGCCGGAGTCGTGGGCGTCGTCGTACTGAGGCTGCTGCTGGCCCAGCTCGCCGACGAGCCGCCGCGGTTCGTCGACGGGGACGCGGAAGATGTTGACCGTCAGCCTCTTTCACGGCGATTCGTCCTCGCTGCAGGCGGTGTGGCGGTGGCCGCCGTCGCGATCGGCGTCATCGGCCGTCGTATGCTCGCCGACACCGCGAGCACGTTGGCCGACCGCGCGCGGATCCTGCTGCCGAAACCCGTCGACCCGGCCCCGCCGATCCCGCCCGGAACCGAGCTGAACCTTTCCGGCGCAACGCCTTTCATCACCGGGAACGACGACTTCTACCGGATCGACACCGCGCTCCAGGTCCCGACGCTCACCACCGTCGAATGGCGACTGCGAATACACGGAGAGGTCGACAGGGAGGTGACCCTCACCTGGGATGACCTGCTGGCGATGCCCATGACCGAACGGTTCGTGACGCTGGCGTGCGTGTCCAACGACGTCGGGGGAGACCTGATCGGCAACGCCCGGTGGCTCGGCGTGCCGATGCAAGAAGTCCTCGACCTTGCCGGCGTACGCCCCGGGGCCGACATGCTGTTGTCCACCAGTGTCGACGGATGGACCTGCGGCACACCGATTTCGGACATCACCGACGGCCGCGATGCACTGCTGGCGGTCGGCATGAACGGTGGGCCGTTACCGATCGAACACGGATACCCGGTCCGGCAGGTGGTCCCCGGTCTGTACGGGTACGTGTCGGCGACCAAGTGGGTCGTCGACTGGGAGATCACCAGGTTCTCCGAGGCCCGGGCGTACTGGACCGACCGCGGATGGTCGGCGCTCGGACCCATCAAACTGGCCTCACGGATCGATCGTCCGGCCCGGGGTACCTCGCACCCCGCGGGTGAGGTCGTCATCGCCGGAACCGCATGGGCGCAGCGCATAGGTGTCGAGCGCGTCGAGGTCCGGATCGACGACGGGCCGTGGCAGCCCGCGGAGCTCTCGACCCAGTACAGCGACGACACCTGGCGACAGTGGAAGTTCACGTGGCAAGCGGACAAAGGCGACCACACGGTCACATGCCGTGCGATCGACAAACAGGGGCGCCCGCAGGTCGAGCGGTACCAGTCTCCTGCACCCGACGGCGCGACCGGGCTCGACGAGCGTAGATACACCGTTACCTGATCTGTTCCAACGGATTCGAGCTACCGGCGAGTATCCCGAAAGATCATGATGAATCGACTTGTCAAGGGTGGAGTGAGGTATCCGACTCCGCTGAGATTGCGCTGAGACCTCGTGTTATCTTCTTCCAGCCTCTATATGTGAGCCGGGTGACAGTCATCGCTGTCGGAGCCCGCGCACTTCGTGACCTGCGTCAGGTCGTCCGCTCCGCCGACACATGGCAGAGCTGCACGATTTGCACGCAGGTTACGACGTTCTACACATGTGCGCCGACGACAGGCGCCGAAAACAAGGCGGCGTCGACAGACGTCGCCACCAGACAGGGTGAGAGTTATGACAGTGGGTGTCGTGCGCGAGACGGCCCCGGGAGAGCGCCGAGTGGCGCTCGTCCCGAAGGTGGCCGCCTCGCTGGTGGGCAAGGGTGTGCCCGTCGTGGTGGAGTCGGGGGCCGGTCTCGGCGCCCTGATCCCCGACGAGGCGTACACCGAAGCCGGGGCCACGATCGGCGATCCGTATTCGGCCGATGTGGTGTTGCGGGTGTCGCCTCCGTCGGATGACGAGATCGGCAAGCTTCGCAGCGGGCAGAAGCTGATCGGTTTCCTGGCGCCGCGCAATGCCGACAACAAGATCGGTGCCCTGCGTGCAGCGGGCGTGGAGGCCTACGCGGTGGAGGCGATCCCGCGTATCTCCCGCGCACAGGTGATGGATGCGTTGAGTTCGCAGGCCAACGTGGCCGGCTACAAGTCGGTGATCGTGGCGGCGGATCTGTCGACGCGGTTCTTCCCGATGCTCACCACGGCAGCGGGCACGGTGAAGCCGGCGACGGTGCTGGTGCTCGGTGTCGGTGTGGCCGGTCTGCAGGCGCTCGCCACAGCCAAGCGCCTCGGCGGCCGGACCACCGGTTACGACGTGCGCCCCGAGGTGGCCGAGCAGGTCCGGTCGGTCGGTGCGCAGTGGCTCGATCTCGGTATCGACGCTGCCGGCGAGGGCGGGTACGCCCGTGAGCTGACCGAGGAAGAACGCGCGCAGCAGCAACAGGCACTCGAGGACGCGATCAAGGGCTTCGACGTGGTGGTCACCACCGCGCTGGTCCCGGGTCGTCCGGCCCCGCGCCTCGTGACCGCGGCTGCCGTCGAGGGCATGAAGCCGGGCAGCGTCGTGGTGGACCTGGCCGGTGAGACCGGCGGCAACTGCGAGCTCACCGAACCCGGGGAGACCGTAGTCAAGCACGACGTGACGATCACCGCGCCGCTGAATCTGCCGGCGACGATGCCCGAGCATGCCAGCGAGCTGTACTCGAAGAACCTCCTCGCCCTGATCGAGCTGATGCTCGACGACAACGGCGCGATCACACCGGACTTCGACGACGAGGTGCTCGCCGCCGCGTGCGTCACCCGTGAACCCGGCGCCGGGAACGAAGCGAGCGGGCCGAATGACGGTCAGCAGGAGGTGAAGGCCTGATGTACTCCGGACTTCTGGCGAATCTCGCGATCCTGGTGTTGGCCGGGTTCGTGGGTTTCGCGGTCATCTCGAAGGTTCCCAACACCCTTCACACCCCATTGATGTCGGGCACGAACGCCATTCACGGCATCGTCGTGCTCGGTGCGCTGGTGGTGCTGGGCAAGCTCCCTGCCGATGCCGGGTGGGGCGTGCGGATCATCGCGTTCGTCGCGCTGGTGTTCGGCACGCTCAACGTGATCGGTGGCTTCGCGGTCACCGACCGGATGCTGGGCATGTTCAAGGGTAAGAAGGAGGCCGCCAAGTGATCGGCTCGCAATTGGTGCTCGCCGCAGGCGCGCACACCCCGAGCGAAGGCCTGTCATACCTGGTCATGGCGCTCTACATCGTGTCCTTCTCGCTCTTCATCTACGGCCTGATGGGTCTGACCGGCCCGAAGACCGCGGTGCGCGGCAACTGGATCGCCGCGACCGGTATGGGGTTGGCGGTGGCGGCGACGCTGCTCTACATCTACAACGCGGGCGCGGTCGGCGAGGATGGTCATTCGACGGTCGGCGTGCCGACGATCAACTGGATCCTGATCGTGATCGGTCTGGTTCTCGGTGTGGTGCTGGGTATCCCGCCGGCGCTGAAGACCAAGATGACGGCCATGCCGCAGCTGGTGGCACTGTTCAACGGTGTCGGCGGCGGCACGGTTGCGCTGATCGCGTGGTCGGAGTTCATCGAGACCTCCGGGTTCTCGGTCTTCCACAACACCGAACCGGCCTCGCCGCTGGTGGTGGGTTCGCTGATCGCGGCGATCATCGGTTCGATCTCGTTCTGGGGATCGCTGGTCGCGTTCGCGAAGCTGCAGGAGATCATGCCCAAGGGTCTGGAGAAGACCTTCGTGGCGAACGCGAAGCTGTTCCAAGCCGCCAACATCGTGCTGCTGCTGGTCGCGTTGGGTCTGGCGATCTACCTCGGCGTGCAGGCCACCGACGGTGGCGGGGCGAGCGTGTGGTGGATGGTCGGGCTGCTGCTCGCCGCCGGCGTGATGGGTCTGTTCGTGGTGTTCCCCATCGGCGGTGCGGACATGCCCGTGGTGATCTCGCTGCTCAACGCGATGACCGGTCTGTCGGCCGCCGCGGCGGGTATCGCGCTGGACAACACGGCGCTGATCGTGGCCGGCATGATCGTCGGCGCGTCGGGTTCGATCCTGACCAACCTGATGGCCAAGGCGATGAACCGGTCGATCCCGGCGATCGTGTTCGGCTCGTTCGGTGGCGGCGACGCCGCGGCCGCCGGTGGTCCCGGCGCCGAGGGCGGCACGGTCAAGGCCACCTCCGCCGCCGACGCCGCGATCCAGATGGCCTACGCCAATCAGGTGATCGTGGTGCCCGGTTACGGTCTGGCCGTGGCCCAGGCACAGCATGCGGTCAAGGAGATGGCGAGCCTGCTCGAGGCCAAGGGCGTGGAGGTCAAGTACGCCATCCACCCGGTGGCCGGTCGTATGCCGGGGCACATGAACGTGCTGCTGGCCGAGGCCGACGTCGAATACGACGCGATGAAGGAGATGGACGACATCAACGGCGAGTTCGGCCGTACCGATGTCGCGATCGTGATCGGCGCCAACGACGTCACCAACCCAGCCGCCCGCAACGACCCGTCGAGCCCGATCCACGGCATGCCGATCCTCAACGTCGACGAGGCGCGGTCGGTGATCGTGCTGAAGCGGTCGATGAGTTCGGGTTATGCCGGTATCGAGAACCCGCTGTTCTTCGCCGACGGCACCTCGATGCTGTTCGGTGACGCGAAGAAGAGTGTCGACAGCGTCATCGAGGAACTCAAAGCGCTGTAGCGCTTCCGGTTTCGACGAGAAGACCCCCGGTCCCGTGCATGCGGGTACCGGGGGTCTTGTCGTTCGATCAGGGCAGGATGTCGAGGGCGGCGGAGACGATGCTGTCGGTGTCGATGCCGTGATGTCGGTAGACGTCGTCGAGGGAGCCGACCTGACCGAACCGGGAGACACCGAGATTGGTGCTGTGCACCCGGTTGATACCGGCCAGGAATGCCAGTGTGTGCGGATGCCCGTCGAGGACCGTGACCATCGGGGTGGCACGGTCGCCCGGGAAGAGTTGATCGAGAATCCAGCTCTCACCGTTGCCCCGCCCCTGGCGCGCCTGCCAGGCCTCGAACAGGAGTCCGGGGCTGGTGATGCAGAGGACGTCGGCGTCGATTCCCTGCTGCTGCAGACGATCTGCGGCGGCCAGTGCTTCGGGGACCAGGGCCCCCATCGCGACGACCGTCACCTGTGCGCTCTCACTCCGTCGAAGTGGGTAACCGCCGGCGACGACCTGGCGGCGGCGGCGTTCACGCGCGGCCGGATCGGTCGGCACCGCGGCGAGGGACTGATCGACCGGACGGGTCGACAGCCGTAGATACGCCGAGGTGCCGTCGGGGCGGCCGAGCCGGGACAGGGAAGCCAGCAGAGTCCATTCGACGTCGATCCCGAACGCCGGTTCGTAACTGACACAACCCGGTTGCTCGAGACCGATCGACGGCGTCTTGATCGATTGGTGCGCACCGCCTTCGGCCGCGAGAGTGACCCCGGAGGGGGTGCCGACCAGGATCGACTGGCCGCCGGCGTAGATGCCGTACGACCACGGTTCCAGGGCGCGTTCGACGAAGGGGTCGTAGAGCACGCCGATCGGCAGCAGCGGCTGTCCCCAGCGGCTCCAGGTGGCACCGAGTTCGCCGATCAGACCGACCAGGTTGGTCTCGGCGATACCGAGTTCCATGTGCTGCCCGGTGGGCCGCTCGTTCCAGTGCATGATCGTCTCGGGATCGTCGGCGAACCAGTTGTGCCGCTCGGTGGGCGACCAGACGCCGACCTTGTTCACCCAGCCGCCGAGATTCGTGGTCGAGCTGACGTCCGGGCTGACGGTGACCACACGCTTTGCCGCATCCGGTGATTGGCGGGTCAGGTCGAGCAGCGACCGACCGAGCGCGGCTTGGGTTGTACTGGTGCCCTTCGGGGTGCGACCGAAGTCGGCCGGGATCTCGACGTCGGGCAAGGAAGGCACCGGTTCCCGCTGTAGGCGTTGCGCCGCAGCGGCACACAGCCGGCCTGCCGGGGCGTCGTCGGCGAACCGACCCCACGGTTGTTCCGGGTCCGTCCCGAGGGTCGCCGCCAGTTGCCGGTACTCCTCGACGGTCAGCAGCGCCGAATGGTTCTGGGGGTGACCCTGCGTGGGCAGCCCGTAACCCTTGATGGTGTAGGCGATGATCACCGTCGGGCGGGTGTCGTCGATCTGCCGGTACGCCTGCGACAGTGCCTGCAGGTCGTGACCGCCGAGGTTGCGGACCGCCGCCAGAAGGGTCGCGTCGTCCAGTGCGGCAACGAGTTCGGCGATCTTCGCGCTCTGGGAACCCGTGCCGGGCAGACGGTCACGGACCTCGTCCGCGGTGCAGCGGAGCAATCGCTGATATTCCGGGTTCGGCATCTGCAGGATGCGGGACCGCAATGCGTCGCCACCGGGACGGGCGAAGAGGGATTCGAGCAGCTGACCGAACCGCACGGGGATGACCTGCCAACCGGCCGCTTCGAACATCTTCTCGAGGCGACGGGCGGCGATGTTCGGCACGACGCGGTCCAGTGATTGACGGTTCAGGTCGACGATCCACACCACTTCGCCGAGATCGGCGATCCCCGGATCGAGGATGGCCTCCCAGACGGCGCCCTCGTCGAGTTCGGCGTCGCCGACGAGCGAGTACTGCCGGCCGCGGCCGGTGTCGCCGACGTGGGTGTCGACGTAGCGTCGTGCCATGGCGCCCCAGATCGGGGCGGTCGCGCCGATGCCGACCGAGCCGGTGGAGTAGTCGACGGTGTCCGGGTCCTTGGCGCGGCTGGGGTAGGACTGGAGGCCGCCGAACTCGCGGAGCGTGGTCAGGTACTTTTCGTCGAGCTCGCCGAGCAGGTAGTTGATGCTGTGGAGCACCGGCGACGCATGGGGTTTCACCGACACGCGATCACCGGGGCGCAGGTGTTCGAACCACAGCGAGGTCATGATCGAGACCATCGACGCGCACGACGCCTGGTGTCCGCCGACCTTCAATCCGCTGGGATTCGGCCGAACCCGGTTGGCGTGGTGGATCATCGAGGTCGACAGCCAGAGCACACGTTGCTGGATCGACTCGAGCGCTGCTTGTTCGGGCGTCACCGCGTCGCCGAGCGACGGCGGTGTGGCGACGGTATCGAGAAATGCGGACTGGGGCACGGGAACTCACTTTCGGACACCACCCACGCGAACCGCGGCACGGCGTGCGGATGTGACGGTTTGACCGACGCCCCCTCGGCGGCGACGGATCGGTCGCGGCCGGCAGGGCGAAATCCGGGTCGCCTACGGGGTCGTGTTCCGTCGGGGCTGGCCGGTTTTACGAGAAGGTGTGCTCACAGTCCAGCAATGCCAGTCTGTTTGCGCAATACTTGTCGTCGAGACTGAGCAATATGCGCACCTTCGCGGGGGGGTGCAAGGAACGGAGGTTGGCATCTTGCCAAGCGAACATCGAGCCGATCGGATCGACGCCAAGATCCTGACGGTCCTCGCCGACGACCCCCGGGCCACGGTGATGGCGGTGGCCGAGCGGACCGGGCTGTCCCGCAACACCGTTCAGGCTCGCCTGAGCAAGCTCGATGCGGCCGGCGCCTTGCATTCCTTCGAGCGCCGCGTCGATCCGGCGGTCCTCGGGTATCCGCTGCAGGCCTACGTGCTCACCAATGTCACCCAGCGCAAGCTGGATCAGGTCGGTGCAGCGCTCGAGGCGATACCGGAGGTCCTGCAGGTCCACGGTCTCACCGGGGTCGCCGATCTGCTGGTGCACGTCGCTGCGAAGGACGCGGACGATCTGTACCGCATCGCCGGGGACATCCTCGACATCAAGGGCGTCAAGCGCACCACGACCGCTCTGGTGATGAGGGAGATGGTGGACTTCCGTGTCCGCCCGCTGCTCGACGCCCTCGCCGAGTAGCTGCGTCGAGCCCCGATGAGTTTCCCGGGCGAGCCGTGTCTATCCCTGCGCCACCACCACACCACTCGATCACCAGGGAGAACATCATGGCCACCGACATCACCACCCGGAACCCGTCCGAGACCACCGGTAGCCGCAACTGGCGCCGCATCGTGGGAATCGTCATCAGCGTCCTCGTCGGCGCATTCCTCGCTTTCGACGTCGTCGGGAAGCTGACCCGCCCGCAGGCGGTGATCGACGGCACCGAGAAGCTGGGCTTCGACTCCGACCAGGCCATCGTCATGGGCGTGGTGTTGCTCGTCTGCCTTGTCGTGTACGCGATCCCGCGGACGGCGGTGCTGGGCGCGCTCGGTATCACCGCCTACCTCGGCGGTGCGGTCACCGCGAACATGCGGATCGAGGAGCCGCTGTTCAGCACGGTTCTGTTCGCGGTCTATCTCGGTGTCCTGATGTGGATCGGCCTGGTCCTGCGTCGTCCGGAACTGTTGAAGGTCGCCGGTTTTCGGCGCTGACCAGCGCAAGCGCTCCCCCTCGACGGCCCCGTGCCCGTTACCGATCTGGAATCGGACGGGTGCGGGGCCGTTGCGGATACCTCGTACTGTTACGCGAGTGACTGGTGTGACCAGAGTTAAGCGTTTCCGCATGGCTGCGGCCGCGACCATGGCGGTCGCCGCGCTCGGCGGTGTGACCGTCGGGTCTCTCCCCGCCGACGGTGCGAGCGTCGTGACGGTGGCGGACGCCGTCGACCCGGCCGGGCTGTACAACGAGGCCCAGTCGAAGTTCGCGAACGGGGACGTCGCCGGCGGCCTGGCCGCGTTGCAGAAGGCGCTGACCCTGGCCCCCGCAGACACCGATGCGCTGGCACTGCAGGCGATCTGGGCCGATCAGATGGAAGAGGCGTCCGTCAGCAATGCCGCGCTCGGTCGCCTGCGGGTGCTGAACCCTCTCCTCGCCACCACGGCCCGCAACGTCATCTCCGGAGTGGCCACCGCCGCGCAGATCGTGCCCGACACCACGCCCAAACCGGTGTCCGGGCGGGTCGCAATCGTCGTCCTGGGATTCGGGTTGAACGCGAACGGGAAGATGGCCCCGGAGTTGGTGAATCGGGTGACGGCGGGCAAGGCGCAGTCCGAGATCACCACCGCCGCACCGATCGTCGTGACCGGCGGGGTCCCCAAGAACGGGATCACCGAGGCTGCCGCGATGAAGAACTGGCTGGTCGAGAACGGGGTCGACACCGGCCGCATCCTGACGGAGGACAAGTCGGGTTCCACCGTGGCCAACGCGCAGAACACCTCGGAGATGCTCCGCGCGAAGGGTATTCGCGACATCATCCTGGTCACCTCGCCCAGTCATATCCGACGCGGGGCGGCCGACTTCGGCGCGACCGGACTGCGGGTCGTCGGAACCCTCACCACCGCCACCGATCTCAGCAAGTACCTCACCCCGCTGACCAAGGACCAGACGCGGGGTATCCGGCTCGAGGCCACGCGTGCCGCCCGGATCCCGGTCACCCACCAGCCGGGTGCGCTCCCGCAGAACCTCCCCGATCCCGGGCCCGGTCTGCTCACCGACCTCGGCGGGCAGGTCCTCAAACAGTTGCTCGACGCCGGATCGTCGGCCATAGGTTCGGGTACCGAGGGCTGACCGCTAAGCACATCCCCCGAACAGGGTTCGGTCATACATCACCGAACGGAGTTCGGCCAGAACATCACCGAACGGGTTCGGTCAGAACATCACCGAACGGTAGTGGGTGACGAGGCGTCCCTTGTCGTAGATGTGGAAGGCGATGCCGGGCGGTTGTCCTCGGTTGACGACCTCGGTGCCCTCGAACGGCAGGTTCAGTGTCGAGGCGACGCCCGGCGCGATGCACAGCGGGCGGTCGGCGAATCGGGTCACGGCGGGTGTGTGTGCATGTCCGCACAGGAACGCGACGATGTTCGGGTGGCGTTCGACGAGCGGGACCAGGCGCTCCTCGCCGGTCTGCCGGATCGAGTCCATGAACGGCATGTGCAGCTCGACCGGCGGGTGATGAAAGGCGATGAAGACGGGTGTCTGCGGGTCCTCGGCCTCGAGCTGAGCCGACATCCAGGAGATCGTCTGGTCGTCGATGTAACCGTCGTTGCGACCGGGGACGGAGCTGTCGCACATCAGGAACAGGACGTCGCCGACGCGTCGGGCATGGTTGATCGGTCCGGACGTCTCGGCACCGAGCAGGGTGGCGCTGAACGGTTCCCGGACGTCGTGGTTACCGGCGGTGATGAGCATCGGCAGGGGGCTGTCGAGAACGCCGTAGGCCTCCCGGTATTCGCTCGGCACGCCCTCATCGGCCAGGTCTCCGGTGACCAGCAGGACGTCGATTCCGGCGGCGCGTGCGTTGATGTAACTCAGCGTCGACTGGATGCGGCTGCGATTGAACCGCGTCCCGTTGAAATGAAGGTCGCTGATGTGGGCGACAACGAACACGAAGAGCTCCTGTCACGGTCACTGACTCCCACGAGGCTAGTCCCAGGAACCGCCTGTTCGCGCACCACGGTGGCGCCGCGAGTCGAAACACACTCCCCTCGCGATGGTGTGGCTCAGTCGTCCTACCGAGCGGTAAGTCCTCTGGCGCACTGGCCCCGGCCCTGGCCGGGGCTCACGCCGTCAGGGTTCGTCGGAACAGTCCCTCGAGTTCGGCGAAATGGTGCTCGGCGGCCTCGTGGTGGTACGCGGCGATGTCCGACATCGTGTAACCGTGAGCGGCACCCGGATAGACGGTCGCCGAATGTGTGACGCCACTCGAGATGAGTGCATGCTCGAACTGTGCGACCGCGGTGTGGGGGAGTGAGCGGTCCTTGTCGGCGTGGATCGCCAGCACGAACGCCTCGATGTCGACGAGGTGCAGGTGAGGGCTGTCCGGGGTGTCGGTGACCAGGTTGCCGGTGTGGAAGATGCCGACGGCGGCCACATCGGCGGGACGCGCCGCCGCCAGGTTGAGGGCCAGCCGCCCACCCATGCAGTACCCGGTGACGCCGATCGGGCCGGCGGAGACACCGGGCACCGAGCGCAGGGCGTCGAGGTAGGCGATGAGGTCGGCGCGTGCGACGTCGGAGGTGAGGGTCGATGCCCGCGGCATCGCCGCCTTGAAGAACGCGCCACGGGCCTCGGGCAACAGCAGGTCGTCGGCCGGCGCCCACTCCTCGGCGGTGCCGAAGCGGTAGAAGAGATGCGGTACCGCGACGACGTATCCCCACGACGCGATCCGGTCGGCCATCGCGCGGGTTCGCGGGCGGAGACCGATCACATCGGTGACGAACAGGATGCCGGGCAGCGGCGTGTCGTCGGACCCGGCCGGACGGGTCACGTACATCTCGGTGTCGCCGTAGGCCGCGGGGACCGTGATCGTCTCGCCGGATACGTCGGGTGTCATGGGTGACTCCTCCTGTGGGCTGCTGGTTCGGGGTGTCCGTCGACGCCGTCAGATCCCGGCCGGTGGCGCCGGTGCCGTCTCGGTGCCCCGGGATCGATGTCGCGGCAGGAACATCGCGGGGACGAAGATCACCGCCGTCAGGGCGAACGCCACCCAGAAGGCATAGCCGAAGGCGTCCGCCATCAGTGGACCGATGACGGGCATCGCTTCCGGTGGGACCGCGCCGATCTGATCGGTGCCGCCGCCCGAGGCCGGGAGCCCGTGGGTGTTCGACTCGTGGGTGAGGCGCTGGGTCAACGCCGTGACCAGAAGCGCGCTACCCAGCGACGCGCCGACCTGCTGGATCGCCGAGAGGGTGGGGGCCGCGCGGGTCACGACCTCCTTGCTCAGATCGCTGTAGGCGGCCGAGATCGTCGGCATCATCACCGAGCCGAGGCCCATCCCGCGGACGAACAGGGCGACGCTCAGCCACAAATAGGAACTGTCGACCCCGACGTGGGTGAAGGGATAGGTACCGATCATCGCCAGCACGACGCCGACGGGCACCACATAGCCGGCGCCGATGCGGTCGGTGATCCGGCCGCCGATCACCATCGCCACGATCGCGCCGAGTCCCTGCGGGGCGAGCAACAGGCCCGCATTCAGCGCACCTTCGCCGCGCACGGTCTGGTAGTAGAGCGGGAGGAGCAGCATGCCGCCGAAGAGTCCGATCGCGACCAGGAAGACCGAGACGGTGCCTGCGGCGAACACCCTGTTTGTCAGGAGTCGGACGTCGACGATCGAGTCCTTGCCCTTGCGCAGGCTGTGCCACGTGTAGAGCCCCAGGCCCACGGCACCGATGATGAGCCAGGCGAGCACATCGAGTTCGCCGAAGCCGCCATGGGAGCTCGCGCGCGACAGACCGTAGAGCAGGGATACCAGGCTGCCGGAGAGCACGGCGAGGCCGAGGAGGTCGAGGCGGTCACGGTCGGGGGCCTTGTCGCCGAACGGCAGTTTCCACACTGCGAGGGCGACCGCGACGAGGCCGACCGGCACGTTCACCAGGAAGATCCAGTGCCAGCTCGTGTACTCGACGAGCAGACCGCCGATCACCGGTCCCAGGACGGGGCCGAGGAGCATGGGGACGCCGAGGATGGCCATCGCCCGCCCGAGTCGGTCGGGGCCGGCGGCGCGGGTGATGATGGCCTGCCCCGCCGGCAGGAGCATGCCGCCGCCGAGACCCTGCAGGATGCGGAAGACGATCAGGGTCTCGATCGACCACGCCGCCGCACAGAGGGCAGACCCCAACACGAACAGCGTCACCGCCGTGATCCACGTCGGCTTGGGGCCGAATCGGTCCATCGCCCAGCCGGTGAGCGGGATGACCAGCGCGACTGCGAGGAGATACCCGGTGACCACCCATTGCGTCGTCGACAACGAGGCGTCGAGTTCGGTGCTCAGCGACTCCAGGGCGACATTGACGATGGTGGTGTCGAGAACCACCATGATCATGCCCGAGACGATCACGAGACCGGTCACGATCACGGAGCGGTCGAGTTTGTCCGACTGCGGGGGCACGGGGTCCGTCATCAGAGATCTCCGGGGAGTTTGTCCCGGCGGATGCCGCGCCAGCTCGGGTGTCGAAGGTGGCCCGCGGTGGTCCAGTCCATGAAGCGCACCTCGCCGACGATCTTGGGCAACACCCAGACCGCGCTCGACGCGATGGGGCGGTCGAGCTTGTCGAGGAACGGCGACCGCGAGATCTCCAACGGCTCGAGTTCCTCGGCGAGCGCCCGCAGCTGCGCATCGGTGAATCCGGTGCCGACGCGCCCGACGTAGCGGAGTCCGGTCTCCTCGGGCAGTCCGAGGAGCAGCGACCCGATGGTGTGCGACCGATTGCCGCGTCCGGGCCGGTAGCCGCCGACCACCACCTCGATGTCGCTCCAGTTCTTGTGTTTCAGCCACTTGGTGGAGCGTCGACCCTGCTGGTACACCGAGTCGCGTCGCTTGGCGACGACGCCTTCGAGGTTGTGTTCGCGGCTGTACTCGATCGCCGCACTCGCCGGTGTCGGAAGCAGCGGCGGCACATCGACATACGGCGACCGGCGGAACGCCGTTGCGAGTTCCTCGAGCAGTTCGCGTCGTACAGACCACGGTTTACGCAGCAACGACGTCCCGTTGAGATAGAGGATGTCGAACAGGTGCAGTTTGAGCGTGTACGGCTCCTCGGTGTGCTTCCGTGACGTGAAGAGCGTGAAGTTCGTCCGGCCGGTCGAGTCGATGGCCACCGCCTCGCCGTCGAGGACGACGTCCATCAACCCGAGATCGTCGGCGATGCCGGCGAATTCGGGGAAGTCCTTCGTCATGTCGATCCCCGACCGGGACGTGAGCCGGAACTCGCCACCGATCGACCGGACCAGGAGCCGATAACCGTCCCACTTGCCCTCGAACGCCCAATCCCGTTCGTTGAGCTTGTCGATCGGGTCGTCGGTAGCGAGCATCGGCCGCGGATCGCTGAGACTGTCGGGGACGATGGGGCGCGGCTCGTCGGTCATCAGGTGGGCGAGCCAGTTCTTGTCGCCGGTGTGGATCAGCGCGTAACGACCCTGGACCTTCTCGCCGTGCAGGCGGACGATGACTTCTTTGTCCCGCCATTTCTCGAGCTCGAAAGTGCCCTTGTCCCAGATGGATACGTGCCCGCCGCCGTACTCGCCGGCCGGGATGTCGCCCTCGAAGTCGGCGTAGTCCATCGGATGGTCCTCGGTCTGGACCGCGAGCCGGTTCTGGTCCGGATCGGTGGGCAGGTTCTTCGGGACGGCCCACGAGACCAGCACCCCGTCGTGTTCGAGGCGGAAGTCGTAGTGCAGGCGCCGGGCGTGGTGTTCCTGGATGACGAAGATCGGTTCGCGCGGGCCGGTTTCGGCTTCGGCGTCGGACTCGTCGTCGGTTTCGCGGAGGCGCTGCCGGTGGTTCTCGTCGCCGAACGGCTCCGGGGTCTTGGACTCGTCCCGTTTACGACGGTACTCACGGAGGTTGATGATCTGACCCGGCTGCGACTCCTCGGTGGGGCGCTCGTCGGGCGCGGGACCGTCGCCGGAGGTGAGGCTCTCCCGCAAGGTGTCCGGATCGACGAGGTCCTCGTCGCGGTCTTCGGTGTCGGATTCGTCGGCGTCGGGTTCCGGCTCGTCGTCGTACGGGGCGTCGAGACCCTCCAGGAGATCGCCGACGTCGGCGACGCGGTCGAGAACCTCGGTGTAGAGCAACTGGGCGATCTTCGGGTCCTCGATCTCGTCCCAGGTGCGGGGCGCGGCGACCCACGGCTGCTCGCGTCCGCGTAACGAGTACGGCGACAGCGTTGTCTTGGAGGCGTTGTTCTGGCTCCAGTCGATGAAGACCTTGTCGTCGCGGATCTTCTTGGACATGTTGGCCGTGATGAAATCGCTGTTCTGCCGGGCGAACTCGTTGGCCACCTCGCGGGCGACCTTCCGTGCGGCCTCGGAGCTCACCGGTTTGGGCAGTCGGGCGTAGATGTGGATGCCCTTGCCGCCGCTGGTCACCGGGTAGGTGGTGGTGCCGCCCAGCCAGTTCCGGATCTCCACCGCCACGCCCGCGGTCTCGTGGAGGGGGACATTCGGGCCGGGGTCGAGATCGAAGACGATGCGGTTGGCCATGCGCTCGCCGTCGGGGCCGATCGGTAGTCGCCATTGCGGGACGTGGATCTCCAGTGCCGCCATCTGGGCCAGCCACACGAGAGTGGCGCGGTCCTCGGCCAGCGCGTAGTCGATGACCCGCTCGCTGTGCTGGATTCCGTACCGGCGAACCCAGTCGGGTGCGCTGTCGGGCATGTCCTTCTCGAAGAACGGCGTCGACTCGACACCGTTGGGCCACCGTTTGCGGGTGACGATCCGATCCCGCAGATGCGGCAGCATGACGTCGGCGATGCGCGAGTAATAGTCGATGACGTCGTACTTCCGGGTCCCGGTCGCCGGATAGAGCACCTTGGAGAGATTGGTGATCGAGATCCGGCGGCCGTCGACCTCCAGGTTCTCTCCGCCTGCCATCCCCCCATTGTCCACCCCCGAGGCCCGGAGGCGGGTTGATCGACGCGGGGATGTCGGCCCGGCCGTGTTGCGCCCGGTTGACGACGTGGCGTGCGATTGCCTGGCACAATGTTCCCCATGCGCTCGATCTGGAAGGGCGATCTCAGCTTTGGCCTGGTGAACGTACCGGTCAAGGTCTATTCCGCGACGGAGAGTCACGACCGGAAGTCGTATCAGGTCGACTCCTCCGACGGCACCCGTATCCGCTACCGCCGGGTGCGGGAGGGAACCGACACCGAGGTCGACTACTCCGACATCGCCAACGCCTATGAGTCGGAATCGGGCGAGACGGTGATCCTGACGAAGGACGACCTGGCCACGCTGCCCGTCCAGAAGAGCCCGGAGATCTCGATCCTCGAGTTCGTGCCGGCCGAACAGGTCGACCCGATCTACTTCGACAAGCCGTATTACCTGGAACCGTCGTCGAAGTCGCCCAAGGCCTACGTGTTGCTGGCAAAGGCGCTCGAGGAGACCGACCGCCTGGCCATCGCGACGTTCACCCTGCGCAATCGGACGCGGGTGGCGGCGCTGCGCGTCGTCGACGGCGTGATGACGCTGCAGACCCTGTTGTGGCCGGATGAGGTCCGCAAGCCCGACTTCGGCTTCCTCGACGAGGACACCGAGATCCGCGATCAGGAACTGAAGATGGCGGCCTCGCTGATCGAGTCGATGGCGTCCGATTACGACCCGTCCGAGTTCGAGGACCGGTACCAGGAGGAACTGTCCAAGCTGATCGAGGCGAAGGCCGAGGGCAGCGAGGCGTTCCCGGAGTCGGACGAGGTGAAGTCCGAGGACGAGGACTCCGAGGTCGCCGATCTGCTTGCCGCCCTGCGTGCCTCGGTGAAGGATCGTGGCTCCTCCGACGACGCGTCGGACGAGGAGAAGTCCACCGCGAAGAAGGCCCCGGCGAAGAAGGCGGCCAAGAAGGCGCCCGCGAAGAAGGCCGCAGCGAAGAAGGCGACCGCCAAGAAGACTGCGTCGAAGAGCGGCTCGAGTTCCGATTCCGGCAAGAGCACCACGAAGAAGGCACCGGCCAAGAAGGCCTCCCGCAAGGCCAGCTGATCGTGCTCTCCCGCCGAAATTCGCTGGCCTGAGACCGGCGGCGTCCGGCAAGCTCGAAAGGTGAGCACCATCGTCGACACCCGTTTGCCGCGCGCCCTGAAGCCCCTGGCGCGACGGCAGTATCGGCTGTTGGCGTCGGGTCTGATCCTGGCGATGTTCGGCGACGGGATCTGGACGGTCTCGGTGATCTGGCAGGTCATCGCCCTCGGCGGTGGACCGGGTCAGGTCTCCCTGGCGACGGGGACGGCGGCGGTCGGGATGCTCCTGTCGACGCTTGTCGGCGGTGTACTCGCCGACCGGATCTCGCAGCGCCACATCATGATCGGTCTCGAGGTCACCAAGATGGCGGCCTTCGGTGCGGTGGGTGCGGCCTCGGTGTTCGGGGTCCTCGACCTCTGGATGGTCGTGGTGGCCTCGCTGCTCGCCGGCGTCACGATGGGCATGTACTACCCGGCGTACTCGGCGTTGCTGCCCGGTGTGGTCTCCGCGTCGGAGCTGCAGGCGGCGAACGGCATCGAGGGCTTCTTCCGTCCGGTGGTGTTCCAGGCCGTCGGTCCGATGGTCGCCGGTGCGGTCATCGGCGCCACCGCGCCGGGCCAGGCGGTCGTGCTGGCCGCCATCGCGTCCATCGCCTCGGGGGCGTGCTACCTGGTCATGGCCCCGGTGACGTCACGGCGACTCGGCGAACCGGAGACGTCCGAGGCGGAGATCGCACGCACGAGCGCCCGCAGCGGTGTCGTCGTCGACCTCGTCGAGGGTTTCGTCTACATGATCCGTACCCCGTGGCTGTGGGGAACGCTGTTCTTCGCCTGCGTCCTGGTCCTGGCGACGATGGGCCCGATCGAGGTGCTCGTGCCCTTCGCGTTGCGTGAGCGCATCGACGGCGGCGCCAGCCAGCACGCGTGGGTGCTCGCCGGATTCGGTGTCGGCGCGGCCGCCACCTCTCTGGTGTTCGCGTCCCTGCCGATGCCGCGGCGGTATCTGACCGTCATGTTCGGCATCTGGTCGTTCTCGAGCGTGCCACTCGTCCTGATGGGTGTCGCCGACGCGACCTGGATGTTCGTCGCCGCCGGTGTCGGGATGGGCGTGATGTTCGACGGCCCGATGGTGCTGTGGGGAACGCTGCTGCAACGCCGTGTACCGCCGGCGCTGCTCGGCCGGATCGCGAGCCTCGATTTCTTCGTGTCGGTCGCACTGATGCCGGTGTCGATGGCGATCGCCGCCCCGGTCTCGTCGGCGATCGGGTTGACCGCCACGTTCGTCCTGGCCGGTCTCCTGCCGGTTCCCATCGCGTGGGCGTTCTACTTCGCGGCCCGCATGTGGCGCGACGAGATCGAGAACCCGCTTGTCGACGAGACGCCGCCGACGCTGGTGTCGGTGAACGACTGACCCTCCGGCACGGTCAGCGGAGCACCTCCGCGGCCCCGGCGACCACCAGGTTCGTGAGCTGTTGCAGCAGAGGAGAACTGAGCTTCCAGTATTGCCAGTACAGCGGGACGTCGAGGTGGTGGTCGGCGATCAGCTGCACCCGGCCGTCGTCGAGTGCCTCCCGGATCTGGACGACGGGCACTGCGCCCCAACCGATTCCGAGCGACACCGCGCGGTGGTACTCGGTGGAGGCCGGGATGTAGGCCGCCAGTGGGTCGACGGCGCGTCCGGCCAGGGCCGCGACCATGTCCAGTTGGATGTGGTCGTTGCGGTCGAACTGGACCATCGGGGCTCTCGCCAGAGCCTCGGCGTCGAGCCCGTCGGGTAGCCAAGTATTGATGAATTCCGGTGTCGCGACCGGCAGATACCGCATGCTGCCGAGGGACTGCAGGGTGCAACCCCGGATGGCGATGGGTTCCGACGTCACCGCGGCGAGCGCGTCACCCGACTTCAGCAGGGCGCTGCTACGGGTCTCGTCGTCGCGGAAGACCTCGACGGCGACCGCGTGCTCACGGTGGAACCGCGCGAGCACCGGGAGCAGCCAGGTCGCGAGCGAGTCCGCGTTCGTCGCGATCGGCAGATGCACGCGGGGGCGGGAGATCACCGGTGTGTCGTCGTCATCGGGTTCGCCGACGAACTCGGCGCGCGTCTCGGCGAGCAGCAGTTCCCATTGCCTGGCGAGGCGGACCAGCACCTCGCCGTCCGGCGTCGCCGATGCGGGTTTGGTCCGGCGCAGCACCACCCGCCCGACCGCCGACTCCAACGCCTTGATCCGCTGGCTCACCGCCGACGGCGTGATGTGCAGCGACGCGGCCGCGGCGTCGAAGGTGCCTTCGCGGAGGACCGCAGCCAGCGTCCGCAGGCCTTCCTGGCTGATTTCCATACGACCAGGCTAGATGAAGAACAGCTAATGATTCATCAGAAACATTCGCTGTACTGATCTGCCGAGGCCCCATAGCGTTCACCGGGTGTCCAGTTACCTCCTCCCCGCGATCGCCGGCTTGCTCACCGGCGCGGGCCTGATCGTCGCAATCGGTCCGCAGAACGTCTTCGTCCTCCGCCAGGGCGTCGCGCGACGGCACACGGGGGCGATCGTGGCGGTGTGCGCGATCTCCGACGTCGTGCTGATCGTCGCGGGAGTGGCCGGGCTCGGCGCGATCGTCGCGGCGCATCCGCAAGTGGTCACCGTCGCCAAACTCGTCGGCGGCCTCTATGTCCTTGTGCTCGGGCTACTTGCCGCGAAGCGATGCCTGCGCAGCAACGAGGCCATCGCCGCGAACGCCGAGGAGGCGGAATCGGCCGGCCGGTGGGTCGCGGTGGGCACGGCGCTGGCGCTCACCTGGCTCAATCCGCACGTCTATCTCGACACCGTCCTGACGATGGGTGCGATCGCCAACGGACACGGAAACGGCAAGTGGGCCTTCGCCGTCGGCGCCTGTCTGGCCAGCATCCTGTGGTTCACCGCGCTCGGGGGAGGTGCTCGGCGCCTGTCGCGCTTCTTCGCCAGCCCGCGGGCGTGGAAGATCCTCGACGCCGTCGTCGCGGTGATCATGATCGGGATGGCGGTCGCGCTGTTCGCCTCGATCTGACGGAGCGTCGTCGGTCACTTCCGCCCGGGACGTGCCTAGTCGTGATGAATTTCGGGTACACCGGACATCGTGATCCTCAGTTCCGCCGCCCCACAGACGCGTTCCGCGCCGGGGACGGTGCTGTCCGCGGTACGTCGGGTGGCGTCCGGTATCAAGGACGTCCTCGCCCGTGGCGACCTCGCCGCCGCCGCGGCGACCCTGACCTATTACGCCGCGATCGCCGTGGTCCCGTGGGTGCTGCTCGCGATCTGGTCGACGACGTGGTTGCGCGGGGATGCGGCAGCGGAGTCGACCTGGCGGGAGCTGGCGGTCCTGATCCCGCCGGAGATGGGTGGCCGAGACGTGTTCGGCGAGGCGGTGTCCATCGGCATCGCCCTCACCGGCTGGGGCGCGCTCGTCCTGCTCTTCCCCGCGTCGTTCTACGGGGAAGGGCTCCGACGCGCCTGCCTGACGATGCATCCGGAGAAGGATCGCTTCACCGGCTGGCGCTCCCGCCTCTCGATACTGGTGTTGTTCGTCTTCGTGCCGCCCCTGACCGCGGTCGCGGTCGCGGTGGGATCGGCGATCACCACACTCGCCCCCGACGGCGGGGGCACCGGCGGCCTCGGCGATCTCGCGGCCCGCGTGGTGATCGAGTTCCTCACCGTCTGGCTCACCCTGACGATCCCGCTGACCTGGGTCTACTGGAAGGTCACGCCCGGCGGTCCGTCCCTGCTCGTCTCGGCGGTGACCGCACTAAGCACAGCGTCGTTCATCGCCGGCTTCTCGCAGGGGTTCCTACTGTTCCTGTCCCTGCCGATCGACGTCGGGATCCCCTACGGCGGCCTCCGGGTCATCGGCGGGGTGGTGGCCGCCGGACTGTGGCTCTACGTGCTCCACATCCTGGTGATCGTCGGCTGGGCCGTCGGACAGGCGGCGGCCCGGACTGTCGGAGGCGACCGTGTCGACTGAACCGGATCATCGGCCCGGTCGACGAGAGGCCCGCCAGACCCAACGGGACGCAGTGCTCGACGCATGGTCGGAGTTGCACGGCGGAATCGATCCCCGCGAATCGTTCTGGGTCGAACGGTGGGTGCTCCTCAGCAACGCCTGCGCGCGACCCCTCGTACGACTGGGCATCACACCGAATGTGATCACCGTCTGCGGGGCCGCCGTCACCGCGATCGCCTTCGCGGTCACCTTCGCCGGACGCGGTTGGTTCGCGGTCGCGGCCGTCGTCATCCTTCTCGCCGCCGTCCTCGACGGGGTGGACGGTGCCATCGCCGCCCAGACCGGCGCGGCGACGCAATGGGGCAGGGTCCTCGACACTATGGCCGATCGGTGGTCGGACATCTTCCTCGCGGGCATCGTCGTGATGGCCGGGGCTCCGCCGTGGTCGGGAGTGGTGCTCGCCGTGCTCACCCTCTTCCTGGAGGGCACGCGGGCGACGGCCCAGGCCGCCGGGATGAAAGGACCCGGAACCGTCACGATCTGGGAACGGCCCTCGCGGGTGATCCTCGCTTTCATCGCGATGGTCGTGGCCACGGTCGCGTGGCAGATCGGGCTCTCCGACGGCAGTACCCGGACGTTGGCAGCGATCATCGCCGGGATCGGTGCGATCCTGGCGACGATCGGGCTTCTCCAGTTGTTCGTCGCGGTGTTCCGGCAAACGCGCGGACTGCGCGCCTGATCCGGCGCTCCCGACGCAGACCCGGCTTCGACCGGAGTCAGACCCGGCTTCGACCGAGTCGGACCCGGCTTCGCCGAAGCCCGGAGAGGGCGAGCAGGATCGCGCCGATGACGACCCAGCCCAGCAGAATCCACAGCGGGCCGGCGATCGCGGCGTCGGGGAAGTAGGCGACCGAGCGGGTGAGGGTGCCGCCGGCACCGGTCGGGAGCCACTGGCCGAGGGCTCCCCACGGCGCCGGGAGCAGATACGGCGACGACGCCAGCCCGGACAGCGGGTTGGAGATCAGCATCATCAGGACCGCCGCGATGCCGACGCCGGGTGCACCGATGAGTGCGCCTGCCCCGGCGGTGAACCAGGAGATCGCGCCGATCATCAGGGCGAGTGCCAAGGCCACCGGCACCACGCGGCCGTCGATGACCCCGAGCCATGACCAGACCGCAGCAAACCCCAGGCCGGCGACCAGTGGGCCGACCAGCACGACGGCGGCCTGCATCCAGACCCGTCCGGCGAGGGCGATCGCGGCCGCGGCGCCAAGGGCGATGCCGGCGATGAGTAGCGGTAGCAGTCCCGCCGCGAACCCGGTGCCGCGTGCATCGGTGGCGGGCGGGGCGACCACGGACTCCGTGGTGACCGGCAGCGACTGTGCGGTGGCGATACCCGTGCCGACGCCTGCGACGATCTGGGCGAGTGCCGGGGACGCGGCCTCGGCGGTCAGCACGGTGACGCCCTGCGGGCCGACGGCGATGGCGCCGACGATGTCCCGGGATTCGATGGCCTCCCGCGCAGCGGCGGGGTCGGCGAACTGCTCGACGGCGAAGGCATCCTCACCCGCGCGATCGGCCAGGGCGGATTCGATGGCAGACGCTGCGGGTGCCGGTGCGACCAGGCCGAGCGGGACGTCATGCGGCTCGGGGTCCACGGCCAGGGAGACGAACATGGCCGCGATCGTGCTGACCACGATCGGTATCGCCAGGACCAGCGCGACGACGATGCGCCACGACGGTCCGTGCGAAGGGGAGGACTCGGGCGGTCGATCCTCGGTGGCGAATTCTCGGTCGGACGGTTCGGTGTACGTGGCCATCACGGCCTCCAAAAAGAACGAACTCTCGTTTTACGAAGTATGCGCCGGGCCGCGCCGGCAATCAAGAACGAATATTCGTTTTATACTCATCGAATGCCGAAGATCAGCGAGGAACGCAAGCTCGAGCGCAGTCAGCAGATCCTCGACGCGGCACGGCGCTGCTTCGCCGAGAAGGGGTTCCACCGGGCGTCGATGTCGGACGTGATCCGGGAATCGGGCCTGAGTGCCGGTGCGGTGTACTCGTACTACTCGTCGAAGGAACAGCTGATCGCCGCGGTCGCGCGGTCGGTGTTCCAGGCCTACGAGTCAGGGCTCGGCGAACTCGCCGACGGCCACGGAGCCCCGGCGTCACCCGAGGACGCCATCCGGATGCTCGCAGCGCACGTACTCGCCGAGATCGCACCGCTCACCGACGACTTCCGGATGGTGGTGACCATCTGGGGCGAGGCCGCGAACAACCCCGAGCTGCGCGAGATCGTCCGCGAGATCATCCTGGGCCTACGCAAGGTCTTCGAGCGCGTCCTGGTCCGTTGGCGCGACGCGGGCCACGAACTGCCTGGTGAACCCGCAGATCTGGCGCTCCCGATGGTGTCGGTGATGCAGGGCGTCGTCGTGCAGCAGTCACTCGTCGGTGACGTCGATCTGGACGCATATGTGGACACGTGGTGTGCGCTGATGCGCGCTGCCGGGTTCGGCGACCAGGGCTGATCCGCCCGCACTGCCTACCATCGATGCGAGGGCGTCGATTTTCGTTGTCCGTCGCCGTCTCTCCGGCCTTGTTCTCTCCGGCCCTGTCCGGGACCGTCCGGCCCATCCGGTAGCGCCCTCGGTGACGAACAATGGGAGGACCTGGCTCGACCCACGATCTCGACTGTGATGAGGAACTGATGATCAACGACTCGGTGGTTCTCGCCGACGCCGACGGCCGCCCCTGCGGCACCGCCGACCGCGAGGGCGTGCACGGCGTCGACACCCCGTTGCACTTCGCGTTCTCATGCCACCTGGTCGACGCGGACAACCGGATCCTCATGACCCGGCGCGCGCTGTCCAAGCGCAGCTGGCCCGGTGTGTGGACGAACTCGTTCTGCGGTCATCCGCGTCCGGGCGAGGCGGTGGTCGAGGCCGTGCACCGGTATGCGCAGCGTGAGCTGGGCATCGACGTCGACGAGGTGCGGTGCGTCCTGCCGGACTTCCGGTACCGGGCCGTCGACGCGAGCGGCATCGTCGAGAACGAGATCTGCCCCGTGTTCGTCGCCCGGCCGGTCGGCTCGCTGGAGCCCAATCCGGACGAGGTCGCCGAATACGCCTGGGCGGAGGTCCCGGATGTATGGAATCTCGTGTCGCGCACCCCCTGGGCGGTCAGCCCCTGGTTCGCCGACCAGGTGCGCCAGATGCCCGGCCCCGACCCCCACGGACTTGCCGCCGACCCCGCCGTGGTCGTGACCCATCCGACCACCGTCCGGGTGTCGAATTCATGACATCCACAACCCCACTTCACACCGCAGGAGCCATCGGATGATGCATCTACCCGGTCATACCGAGCTGGTCCCGCCGCATCGGCGGTACGACGCCGTCGCCGAGGCGAGCGCGGCACTGGTGATCAAGTCGTATTCGAGTTCCTTCGGACTCGCCTCACGCCTACTCGCCCCCGCCATCCGCCGCGACGTCCGCAACATCTACGCGCTGGTCCGCGTCGCCGACGAGATCGTCGACGCACCGCGCCCCGAGCAGGGACTCGTCGACCGCAGCAACGAACTCGACCAGCTCGAGGAACAGACCTCGGCGGCGATGATCACCGGGTCGAGCAGCAATCTGGTGGTGCACGCCTTCGCGCGGACCGCACGCCGCGTCGGCATCGACCTCGACCTGGTCGCGCCGTTCTTCGCCTCGATGCGGTCGGACCTGACGCAGGTCGAGCACGACTTCGAGAGCCTCGCGTCCTACATCTACGGCTCGGCCGAGGTCGTCGGACTGATGTGTCTGCGCGCGTTCCTCGCCGAGGAGGCAAAGGCCGAAGCCCGCTACGACCACCTCGCGCCCGGTGCGCGTCGACTCGGCGCCGCCTTCCAGAAGATCAACTTCCTGCGCGACTTCGGAGAGGACAGTGACGGATTGGGCCGCCGGTATCTGGTCGGTCTCGACCCGGAGAACCCGGACGACGCGGCGTGGTCGCTGTGGCTCGACGACATCGACCTCGACCTCACCGCCGCCGCGGCGGCGATCCCGTACCTTCCGTCGAGCAGCCGGGTCGCCGTCTGCACCGCACACGATCTCTTCGCGGAACTGAATGCGCGACTTCGGGAATCCTCGGCGGTCGAGGCCAGGCGGCAACGCGTCCGGGTTCCCAACGCCGGCAAGGCCAAGATCGCGGCGGCCGCCGTCGCCCGCCGCGGGATGCCGCGCGCCGCACGGGGAGTGAACGCATGACCGCCCGCAAACGCATCGTCGTCATAGGTGGCGGTGTCGCCGGTCTGTCCACCGCCGCACTGCTCGCCCACGACGGCCACGACGTCGAGGTGATCGAGAAGAACGACGATCTCGGCGGACGCACCGGACTCTGGAGCAAGGACGGGTTCCGGTTCGACACCGGCCCGTCGTGGTGGCTCATGCCCGAGGTCTTCGACCACTACTTCGAGATGTTGGGCACCTCCACCAAGGAGCAGCTCGATCTCGTCCGGCTCGACCCCGGTTACCGGGTCTTCTTCGCGGAGAACGGTTCCGACGAGGCGCCGATCGACATCTTCGGCGACTACGAACGCAACCGCGAGGTGTTCGAGAACATCGAACCGGGTGCAGGAGCGGCTCTCGACTCCTATCTGCAGACGGCACGCCAGGCGTACGACCTCGCCGTCGAACGGTTCCTCTACACCAGCTTTGATTCCCCACGCGCGTTCCTGGGTCTCCCGGTGTTGAAGCACGCGCCGACGCTCGCGAAACTGTTGACTCGGTCGCTGCAATCCTTCATCTCGTCGAAGTTCAGCGACCGACGCCTGCAGCAGGTGCTCGGCTACCCGGCCGTGTTCCTCGGCTCGTCGCCGGAGCGGACACCGTCGATGTACCACCTGATGAGCTGGATGGACCTCGCCGACGGCGTCCGATACCCCAGAGGCGGCTTCACAACTCTGGTCGATGCACTCGAACGCGTCGCTCGTGAGCGCGGCGTGGTCATCCACACCGGAACGGCCGCGACCTCCGTGCTCACCCGGGAACGGTCGGGCCGTCGACTCCGCCGTCGCGCCGAGGTGGTCGGCGTTCGTGTCCAGACCGCAGACGGGGCCACGCGAGACCTGCCCGCCGACATCGTCGTCGGCGCGGCCGATCTGCACCATCTCGAGACCAAGCTCCTCCCTGGGGAGCTGCAGACCTTCCCGGAGCGCTACTGGGAGCGTGCTACTTCGGGACCCGGTGCCGTCCTCGCCTACCTCGGCGTCCGCGGTGAGCTGCCCGAGCTCGCCCACCACTCGCTGTACTTCACCGAGGATTGGAAGACGAACTTCGACGCCATCTTCGAATCACCCACCCGGGTACCCGATCCGGCGTCGCTGTACGTGTGCAAGCCGTCGGCGACCGACGAATCGGTGGCCCCGGACGGTCACGAGAACGTCTTCGTCCTCGTCCCGGTTCCAGCTGATCCCGGCCTCGGGCACGGCGGCATGGACGGTGCCGGCGACCCCGACATCGAGAAGGTCGCCGACCGTGCCATCGCCATGATCGCCCAGTGGTCGGGAGTCCCCGACCTCGCCGACCGTATCGTCGTCCGACGCACCGTCGGCCCCGCGGACTTCGTCGACAACGTGAACTCGTGGTGCGGTGGTGCCCTCGGACCGGCACACACGTTGCGACAGAGCGCATTCCTGCGTTCGACGAACCGCTCACGCAAGGTCGAGGGGTTGTACTACGCGGGATCGAGCACCCGGCCGGGCATCGGCCTACCGATGTGCCTCATCAGTGCTGAGCTGATCCGCAAGCGACTCAACGGTGATCGCTCCGTCGGCCCGACGCCGACGCACTGACAGCGGAATTGTCTGCTGCCGAACGCAACCCAACCTGCTGCCTGAGGTGTGAGGGGAGTCCGCCGGGCGACCTGCCCCTGCTGCCTGAGGTGCGAGGAGCGGTAGCGACGAGCCACGAAGGCCTGGTGAGGTTATCTCGCCAGCCCTTCGTGGCTCGCTTCGCTCGCACCTCAGGGAGCAGTGGGCGACGCGCCCTCTCGCACCTCAGGGAGCAGTGGGCGACGCGCCCTCTCGCACCTCAGGGAGTGGGCGACTGTGCGATCAGGTCCGCGACGATCTTCGCCGACAACATCACCAGGGGGAGTCCGCCGCCGGGGTGCGACGACCCGCCGACCAGGTACAGGCCCGGGATGGGTGACGTGTTCTTCGGCCGCAGGAAGGCAGCGCGCGGGCCGTTCGACGACGAGCCGTAGATCGAGCCACCGGGGGTCATGGTGCGGCGTTCGAGATCGGCCGGTGTGATTAGCAGGCGGTGACGGACCTGATCGCGGATGTCGAGACCGCGGTCGGCCATCACCTGCATGATCTGGTCGGCGTACTTGTCCGCGAGACCTGCTGCGTCCCAGTCGACTCCGTTCTCCGGGTCGTGTCGCGGCGCATTGACGAGCACGAACCAGGCCGCGGTATCAGGACCCGGGACGATCTCGGGATCGTCGGGCGCGGAGATGTAGACGGTCGGACGGGCGACGGGTCGCGGCGGGCCGTTGAAACCGAAGACGGCGTCGAACTCCTCGTCGTAGTCTTCGGCGAACAACACGTGATGGTGGGCCTGGTCGGCGGGCGGGTTCTCGAGCGCGAGGAGCAGGACAAAACCCGACAACGACGGGGTCGAACGCCGTAGCAGCGCAGACGGGATGCGAACGGAGCGGCGGGGTACGAGGCGGTCGAAGACCTGGCGGGCGTCGGCATTCGCCACGACGAGATCGGTGGAGCGGCGGCTGCCGTCGGCGAGTTCGACACCGTCGACCCGGCCGTGTGCATCCGTCGAGACCTGGGACACCTCGACCCCGAACTCGATCCGACCGCCTAAGGCGAGGAACCGATCCCGCATCGCGGTGGCGATCCGGCCGAGGCCGCCGCGGACATACCAGGAACCCCAGGCCTGCTCGGCCCACGGGACGGAGGCCAGGGCCGCCGGAGCACGACGCGGATCAGAACCGGTGTAAGTCGCGTAACGGTCGAGCAGCATCGCCAACCGGGAATCGCTGAGATATTCGGAACCCAGACCCCGCAACGTTTTCCACGGCGCCACGGTTCGGACGTCGGAGGGTGTGGCGATCCCGCCGATCATCGTCCGGACACTCATCGGCGACTCGAGGAACGGGCCGTGGGTGACATCCCAGATCGCCTGCGCGCGTTCGAGGAACGCCGACCATTCGTCACCCGAACCGGGGCCGAGTGCGTCGTCCAGGGCGGAGGGGATGTCGTCGAGCGTGTCGGGCAGGTCGAGGACCGTACCGTCGGGGAACCGGTAGCGCGCTGCGACCGGCAGCCGCTCGAGCGCGAGGAACTCGTCCACCGGGGCGCCGGTGTCGTCGAACAACTCGGTGAGGATATGCGGCATGGTGACCAGCGACGGGCCGGTGTCGAAGACGAAACCGTCATGCTCGATCACGCCGAGTTTGCCACCGACGGTGTCGAACTGCTCGAGCACGGTGACGTCATGGCCGGCCGCCTGCAGGCGCATCGCCGCGGCGAGTCCGCCGACGCCGGCGCCGATGACGATGACCCGGCTCATCGCGAAACCTCGATGGTGCGTCCCTTCCACTCCAGTTCCCCACGGTGACGGGCGATCGTCGAATCCGCGGCGAGAAAGGTGAAGAGAGCGATCGACGCGGGATGCCCCAGGGCATCGGGGAACGTGCGTCCCCCGGTTGTCCGCGCGGACACGAGTCGCGAGGCGACGCCGGCGAGGTACCCCACCCATCCGATGCGTGAACCGGTCAGAGCCGCCAGCGCCGGGATCACATACATGAGACACAGACCGGCGGTCACCGCCGACGTCCCGGCGGGTGAGCCGAAGGCGGACCACAGTGACTTCCGGTACCCGGCACGGACTTCGTCCCAGCCGTCGTACATGCGGCAGGTTGCGACCGTGCTCCCCTCGGCCACCACACCCCGACCGCCCGCGGCCTTGATCGCGCGGAGGAGTGCGATGTCCTCCAGGACGACGTCACGGACCGCCTCGTGTCCGCCGGCGCGGCGATAGGTGGCGGTGTCGACCATCAGGAACTGGCCGTTCGCGGCGGTCAGGGATTCGCGCGGGGACCGTTCGGCGAGTCCCAGCGGGAGTGTGCTGAGCCACGACCACTGCAACAGGGGCTGCACCAGACGTTCGGCAGCACTGGTGGCGACCTGCCGCGGGTAGGGACTCACGAGATCGAGTCCGGCGTTGCGCAACAAGGCGAATGACGAGGTGAATGCGTGGGGTTCGACCACGACGTCGGCGTCGACGAAGGCGAGGACACCGTCGGGGGCGGCGTTGTCGGCCAACTGTCGGCAGGCCCAGGACTTCCCGAGCCAGCCCGGTGGTGGTGGGGAGCCCTCGAACACCTCGAGTCGGTCGTCGTGGGCGGCCAACCGGGCGAGGAGGGCGTCGGTGCCGTCGACCGAACCGTCGTCGAGCACGAGGACGCGGGCAGGGCCGGGCCATCGGTCGACGGCCTCGAGGACGGCGGTGATGCAGCGTTCGGCCCGGGCGATCTCGTTCCGCATCGGTATCAACACCGAAAGAGGCTCGGCGGGAGGGATGTCTGCGAGACCTGGGCGGCGCACGCGGATCGCGTTGTCGACGGTGAGGGCGAGTGACGCCAGTGACAGGCCGGTCCCGACCGTCACCGTGCGGCGCCAGAGGTCAGACGCTCGCACCATGTCTCCTGTATCGCAGCGACCGCACTTCGAGCACGAGAAGCGGGATCGCGACGACACCCATCACCACAGCACCGGCCAGTGCGACCGTCGGGCGACCGAAGAACATCGCGTGCGCCATCACCGACGAGAAGTAGGTCCACAGGTAGGCGGTCACCGGGACCGAGTCGTCGGCGTCGGCGGTGTCGCCGGCACCGATCACCCGATCGAGGAGAGCGATCATCAGGAACGAGACCAGAAGCCAGCCCGCGAAATTCGTCAACGGGATGTCGTCGACGCCGGGTAGCGACGGGGTGGGAAACTGCCAGGTCCAGTGGCCCTGATCGACCATCTGCGGATCGAGGAAGACATCCCAGGCCGTCAGCGCGTACGCCCCCAGGAAGGCGGTCACCACGCGAGCCCGCGTACCGGACAACCGCATGGCGCCGACGAGTCGTCGCGTCACGGCGAGCGCCGGCCACGACATCATGATCCAGGCCAGGGGCACCAGGACCGGGACACCGAGAAGCTTGAGGCCCAGACCGTCGGTGTATGCGTATGTGCCGAAGGGGAATCCGGTGCTGACACCGATCGCCTCGGCGACGAGACCACCGCCGCCGGCGATCACGACCAGTGCGATCGCGGTTCCGAAGCCGCGGGTGGCGGCGAGATGGAGGACCGATGCCGACGCCAGGAGCAGGACGCTCGCGACGGTGAGCGGGAGTGTGCCACCCCCGGTGAGCGGGAAGGCGATCTGCACCCCGATGGTGGCGGCGAGGAGAACCCATGCGACCGGGATGAGGTGATGACGGAGCGATGTCTTCACCTCAGGCGATGGGGATGCTCCGGTAGGGGTTCCTCGCACCTCGGGCGGTGAAGGTGGTGTCGGGGTGGTGGCGGAGGTACTCATGCCGATCTTCCCTGGTAGGTCCCGGTCACGTCGAGGACGGCGAACCGTGCGAACAGTTCCTCGGCGTACCAACGGGCGGGTTTGGTGCGCGCGATGGCGGACTTGTGTGCGGGCGAGTGGTAGGCGAAGTCGGTGAGGTCGCGCGTGGAGTCCCAGAGCGAGAAGGTCCCCTGGACTCCGATCGGCATCTCGCCGACACCGAGCGCGAGCCGATTGCCCGGCGCGCCGGCAAGTTCCGAGGCGACCGGCGGGACCGCCCGCCAGAAGGACGCCATCGTCGTCGGCCGAAGCCGGGCTCGGGTGAGTGCGGCGACCGGTCCCGTCCGGTCTCGTGCACGGTCAGCCGCCGAACCCTGGTGCTCCTGGCCGAACGGGTCGACCCGCGACCATCGGCCTTTGGATCGCAACGGCCGCATCGTGATGCGCAGTTCCTCGGTGCTCGAGTCCTGCCAGCGTCGCAGCACTCGTGAATTCGACGATGCGCGAGCCGCATCGTCGTCGTGCCAGACGGTGAGCGCTGCCCAGTGCCGCAGGTCGGCGCTCTCCATCGTGAAGGTCTCTGCGGTGCCGGTGCCGAGCAGTTTGGCGAAGCGGAGTCCGGGGGTGGCGCGCAATGCTCGCCGGCCCGACGCCATCCGGCCGAGCGCGGGCATCACCCGGTCGACGCCCCAGATGCGTAGCTCGACCGTCGGAACAGCAGATGGGGTCATGAGCGGCGCCACACACAGCGTTCGACGAGCGAGGTCAGGGCCTGACGTGTCAGTTCGTCCACCGATGCATCCGCGACGACCGCCAGGGCGTCCTCGGCGAGTTCGACGATGCGCTGTTCGACGCGTTCGAGGGCGCCGGTGGACTCCACGACGTCGCGCATCTGCGCGGCGCCGGTGGCGTCGAGGTCCGGGTTGCCGAGGCAGTTGGCGATGATCCGTCGTTCCGTCCAGGTCGCGGACTCCTCGGCCAGCGCCATCAGCATGGTGCGCTTGCCCTCACGGATGTCGTCGATCGCCGGCTTCCCGGTGATCTTCTCGTCGCCGAAGACACCGAGAATGTCGTCGCGCAACTGGAATGCCTCACCGGCGCTGATCCCGATGCGGTCGTAATCGGCGAGAAGGTCGGCGTCGGCCCCGGCGAGCGTGCCGCCGAGCCGGAGCGGTTGGCCGATGCTGTAGCGGGCGCTCTTGTACCGGAGGACGCGTTCGGTCCGGTCGGGATCGGTGTGGTCCTCGGTCTGGCTGAGCATGTCCAGGTACTGGCCCGCGTACGCCTCGTCGCGCATCTCGGTCCAGGTCTCACGGACGGCCTGGCGGGTGTGGCGCTCGACGGTGTCGACCGCCGCGGCGACCAGGTCGTCCGACCACGACAGACACATGTCGCCGACGAGGATGGCGACCGCGGTGCCCCAGGTGTCGGAGTCGCCCCGGCGACCGACCGCGCGATGGGTGTCGGCGAAGAGACGGTGGATGGTGGGCAGGCCGCGGCGGGTGTCGGAGTCGTCCATCACGTCGTCGTGGACCAGGGCGGCGAAGTGGAACAGCTCGATCGCCGACGCCAGTTCGACGACACCGGGGACCGACCGGCCGTGGGCGGCGCCGCGGGCACCCCACAGGCAGAAGGCGGCGCGCAGGCGTTTGCCCCCGCCGATGCGGGCAGCGATGGCGTCCGACGCCGGACTCAGTTCGGCACCCACTTTGTTCAGCGTCAGTGCATGTCGGCGGAAGTGGGCGGTCAGCACCTCCTCGACGAGTTCGAGGTCGGTCGTCGCGTCGTCGATCGCGCGGAGCCCGGAGTTCGGGTCGAGGACAGGCCGGTGGGGGAGGGATGAGTCGGTCATCTCGGCGGTCTGTGTCATGGCGAGGCCCTTCCGGGGTGCGGGGTCGGCGCGGTTGCGGGTACCCGGTCTTCGGTGCGATGACACCCGTCGGATGGGTCACCGCCGTGAGCGTCGAAGACCGCCCCTGAAAAGCGCCCCCGATTTCCGCCCGGCGTCGAAAACCGCCCCCGAAAAGAACCCTCCACAGCGCCGCCGGCGACAGATCGTTCGCGGTGCCACTCTGGAGGGCGGTTCCCAGGGGCGCTTTTCGGACTGGGGCGGAAGCCAGGGGCGGTTCCCAGGGGCGCTTTTTGGACTGGGGCGGAAGCCAGGGGCGGTTCCCAGCGGATCGACGCCCGTGCTCGAGCCGGGCCGCGGGGTTCTCGGCCAGTCCGTGGCGCACCGCCCCCGACCCGCCGACGGGAGGCCGCGGCGCAGGGACGCCACGTCCGGGGCGCATAGGGGTCCGGAGATGCCGGTAGGTTGGTCGCATGGCAGTGGATGCAACGGTGCCCGTGGTGGCTGTGGGTCTGGTCGGCGGCTTCGCGGCGGCCCGCTACAGCGGCCGTCGAGAGCTCGGTGGGGTGGTTCTCGCTGCGGCGGGTGCCTGGTGTACCCGGCAGTGGGCGGTCAAGCAGGGCCCGGCGGTGGCCGGGGGACTGCTCGCCGGATACCTGGCGGCATTCGGCGGTTCGCATCCGCTCGCGAAGAAGATCGGCGCCTGGCCGTCGGTCGGTGTCGTGACGGTCGCAGCGGCCGGCGCGACGGCTGTCGCCACACGCTGACACCCCGGTCCGGGAATCCTCCCCGGGTCCCGCGATGCCGACGTTACGATCGGCTCCCATGACCACGGGATACGGGCGAGCGCGGCAGAATGACATCTACACCGCTGGTGTCCATCGTCGAAAGCCCCGCGTGCCAACGGATTTCGCCGAGCTCGAACGTCGGGCCAAGCGGTCGATGTCGGCTCGGGCGTGGGCGTACATCGGTGGTGGCGCCGGTGAGGGCCGCACGATGGCGGCCAACCGGCAGGCCCTGGACCGCTGGGCGATCGTCCCGCGGATCCTGCGCGACGTCTCCGCGCGGAACCTCGAGGTGGAACTGTTCGGACGTCGCATCCCGGCACCGGTCCTGTTCGCGCCGGTGGGTGCCGGCTCTCTCGCCGCCCCGGAGGCGGACCGTTTGATCGGTCACGCCGCCGCGGAGCTCGGTGTGCCCTACATCTTCTCCAACCAGGCGAGTGTGCCGATGGAGACGGTCGCGGCCGAGATGGACGGCGTGACCCCGGGAGCCCCCCGCTGGTTCCAGCTGTACTGGTCCACCGACGACGACCTGGTCGACAGTCTGCTGGCCCGTGCGGCGGCGGTCAGGGCCGACGCGGTGGTCGTCACCCTCGACACCACGATGCTCGGCTGGCGGCCACAGGATCTGAACCTGGGATCGCTGCCGTTCGCGCGGGGTGAGGGGATCGCGCAGTACACCTCCGACCGACGCTTCGTCGACATCGTCGCCGACCGCCTGCGCACCGCTGCCGAGGAGCGGCCGGAGGTCTCCCTCGGTGCCATCGCGACCCTGATCTCGATCACCCGCAACGCGCCGGGACGCTTCCTGTCGAATCTCACCTCGGCCCAACCGCGGGCCGCGGTGCAGACCTTCCTCGACATCTACTCGCGTCCGTCACTGAGCTGGGACGACCTCGCCGGTCTGCGCGAGCGCACGTCGTTGCCGATCGTCCTCAAGGGCGTGCTGCATCCCGACGACGCCCGTCGCGCCGTCGACGCCGGGGTCGACGGCATCATCGTGTCCAACCACGGCGGACGCCAGATCGACGGTTCGATCAGCACCATCGACGCCCTCGACGAGATCGCACCCGCGGTCGACGGCCGGATCAAAGTGCTCATCGATTCGGGTATCTACACCGGGTCGGACGTGTTCAAGGCACTGGCGCTCGGCGCCGACGCCGCATGTATCGGCCGGCCGCACATGTACGGGCTGGCCCTCGCCGGTGCCGAGGGCGCCCGGGATGCGGTGGCCGACATCATCGCCGAACTCGACCTCACCCTCGGGTTGGCCGGCCACACCGACGTCACCGCACTCGATCGCGAGGCGTTGCGGAGGGTCTGAGCCGGAAAACGGGTCCCAACCGAAAAGCCCGTCCCGCTCGCGATGAGCGGGACGGGCTTCCCCCAACCGGGACAGGGAGCTCAGACCAGTGGACGGCCGGTGCGCATCCGCCAGCGGACGTCGGCGAGCAGCACGTTGAACGGGAAGCTGCGTACCGGCCTGGGCGCCCGGGTGATGATCGCCCGCAGGACGGCGTTGTGCTTGGCGAAGAACAACTCCTGCCACGGCGACAGACGGACGTCCATCTTGCGGCGGAAGTTCTCCGGCAGGAAGCCGATCGCCAGGATCTCGAAGTACCATCCCAGCAGCTTGGCGACGACCGGCCCCAGGAACTCGGCGCGGGCGATCTGCAACAGGTACCCGCGGATGACCGGGTCGATCTCGAGGGTCTCGACGGTGGAGTTCCAGTACTCCTCGAAGGCCTCGCGGTCGGCCGGCCAGGCCTCGCGCGGGACCTGCAGCGTGGTGCCCAGGACGGCCCCGGCCTGATAGAACTCGTCGGTCACCTCGGTCATCCCGCCGAAGATCCGATGGACGTCCTCGGTGCCGCGGTAGAGGCAGGCCGCGACCCAGAGCTGCAGCTTCGGGTCGAAGGCGTTGTACTTCACCGGGCTGTCGGCGGTCGAGCGGACTTGCGCGTGGGCCTTGCCGATCGCCTTGCGGTAGGCCTTGCGGTCCTTGGCGCTGCCCAGCCCCGCGACCGCGAGGTAGCTCAGGGTGGTGCGACCCCGCTTGAGCGGATGCTTGAAGAGGTTGCCCGAGTCGACGCGGCTCTCGTAGACGCCGTATCCCACCGCGGGCAGGCTCAGCTGCATGATCACGTTCGCGGCGCCGGCGATGACGCCGATGCCGAGCGGATCGAGATCCTCGGCGGACGGGAGGGCGTCGAGTTCGGCGCGGGACATGCGCGCGGTCGACGGCAGGAACTCGGTGTCCGGGCGCTCGGCGGTGAGGAATTCGGTGACCTCAGCGGTCACATCGGCGGGTGTCTGCGGCGACAGGGCCGAACTTCCACTGGTGATAGGCTCCGTTGCCATCGAACCCCTCCTGGTCGGATTTAGGAAACGTATGTTTCCTGTTTTATAAAACATGAACTTACCGGGGTGTCAAGATAGGAACCATGGGAAGAGGACCTTCGAACCCGGATAACGGGTCCGACACTGCTGCGTCGGATTCGGCGGCTTCCCTGCGCGCCTACGGCGGCGAGGGCGGGGACACCCGGGTCGCGCGAAGGCGCACATCATTGATCGACGCAGCCCTCGACCTGCTCGGAGCCGATGACGCGGAAGCGGTCACGGTGCGCGGTGTCTGCCGGCGGGCCGGGCTGACCGCGCGGTATTTCTACGAGAGTTTCGAGTCGGTCGATCAGCTCGTCGAAGTGGTGTACGACGGGGTCATCGAGGAGATCGCCCACTCGAGTCTGGCGGCGTTCTCCGAGGGCGAGACCATGCGCACCAAGGTGTCCGGAGCGGTCGCCGCGATCGTCGACCTCATCGACCAGGATCGACGCAAGGGCCGGCTCCTGTTCTCGCAGGCCCTGCTCAGCCCGGTGATCGCCGCGAAGCGGATGGAGTCGACCACGCTGTTCGCGGGCCTGACACTCCAGAGCGCCTCGTCGGTGCTCGACGTGCACGTCGGCTCGGCCGAGGCGGCGGGCGTGGCGCACTACAAGGTGGGTGGGCTGAGTCGTCTGCTCGCCGCCTGGCTCGAGGGGGACGTCGACCTCTCGAAGTCGGAGGTCGTGGACCTCAGTGTCGCGTTGCTCGTGTCCCCGGCGGACATCCTGGAGAAGAGCCTGCCCCACGGCAGCGCCGATGGTGAGTAGTGCTCCGCAGGCAGATATGGTCGATCCCATGAGCAGCGGAACCGGCGAAACCGACGTGCGACCGGCGAAGCAACCCCTCGGCGCCTGGCGCGACTACGGCGAGCCCGAGCTCCCGATCCCATTGGCCGCAGCTCTTGCGGCGTTCGCCGAGCAGGGCTACCACGGCACCTCGGTGCGCGAGATCGCCGCGCGGGCGAACCTCTCGGTGCCGGGGCTGTACCACCACTACCCGTCCAAGCAGTCTCTGCTGCAGGGCCTGCTCGAACGCACGATGACCGACCTGCTGGCCCGTTCGGAGGCAGCGATCCTCGAAGCCGGCCCGGAACCGGTCAGGCAGTTCGACGCAGTCGTCGAGTCGCTGCTGCGGTTCCACATGTACCGGCGCGAGCAGGCCTTCGTCGGTTCCACGGAGATCCGCAGCCTCGACGACGACTATCGGCCGAAGTACATCGGCCATCGCGACCGTCAGCAGCGGATGGTCGACGAGATCGTCTTCGCCGGCGTGGAGGCGGGCGACTTCACCACCGAGTACCCGAAGGACGCCGCCCGGGCTGTGGCGACGATGTGTGTCGGTGTCTCGACCTGGTTCAAACTCGACGGTCTGCTGGGGCCGGACGAACTGATCTCCCGAAACCTCCAGCTCGCCCGCGCCCTGGTCGGTTACCGCACCAACTGAGGGCACGGATTTCACCCGGTCAGCCTTGACCGGGATCGCATCGCCTGGCAAGGTATGGACGGCCGAACGATCGCTCGGTCGGCGTCGGGGTTTGTTCCCGTCGGTCCAGCCAAAGGAGTCACGATGCCCATAGACCTGCGCCACGATCCCGCGGTGGTCGAGCTGGTCGAGAAGACCGAACGCTTCGTCCGCGACTACGTGCTGCCGCTCGAGGACGCTAACGGTGGCGACATCACCGCGGCCGGCGGCGACGACCTGCGTCGTGAGATGAACGCAAAGGCCAAGGCGGAGGGCATCTTCGCGCCGCACGCGCCGGTCGAGTTCGGCGGGCTGGGACTGGACATGGCCGACCGCGCACCGGTTTTCGAGGCAGCAGGCTACTCCACCTTCGGTCCCGTCGCGCTGCACATCGGTGCGCCCGACGAGGGCAACATCCACATGCTCGAGCGCATCGCCAGCGAGGAGCAGCGCCACAAGTACCTGGCCCCGCTCGCCACCGGTGAGGTCCGCTCGGCCTTCGCGATGACCGAACCGGCACCGGGTGCGGGTTCGGACCCCAATGCGCTGCGCACGCAGGCGGTCCGCGTCGACGGTGGCTGGAAGATCAACGGCAAGAAGCACTTCATCACCGGTGCCGAGGGCGCGGGCTTCTTCATCATCATGGCCCGCACCGCGGGCTCGCCGGGAGATCGCGGCGGCGCCACGATGTTCCTGGCTCCGGCCGGCACTGCGGGAATCACCGTGGGCCGCCACATCAACACCATCGACAAGGCGATGATCGGCGGGCACTGCGAGGTCACCTTCGACGACGTCTTCGTCCCCGACGAGGACATCCTGGGCGAGGTCGACGAGGGCTACCGCTACGCACAGGTGCGCCTCGGCCCGGCGCGCATGACCCACGTCATGCGCTGGCTCGGCGCAGCGAAGCGCTGCCACGACGTCGCTGTCGATTACGTCTCGCGCCGTGAGGGATTCGGTGGCCGACTCGGCGACCTCGGCATGATCCAGCAGATGGTCGCGGACAACGAGATCGACCTGGCGGCCTCGCGTGCGTTGCTGCTCAAGGCCTGCCACGAACTGGACCTGGGCAACCACGCCTCCGACGAGACCTCGATCGCCAAGACCTTTGCCGGCGAGGCGTATTCGCGGATCGCCGATCGCAGCATCCAGATGTGCGGCGGCCTCGGTGTCTCCGCCGACCTGCCGATCGCACGCCTGGCGCAGGAGCTCCGTCCGTTCCGCGTCTACGACGGCCCCTCCGAGGTCCACCGCTGGGCCATCGCGCGCCGCGCCGTCGGCCGCGCGAAGAAGGCACAGGCCGCGGCGGTTGCGAAATGACCGGGGTCGAATCAGCCCTCGAGGCGGACAAGCTCCGTCGGCTCCTCACCGACAACGGCGTCGAACTCGCCGGTGACCTCTCCATCGAACTCATCAGCGGTGGGAAGTCGAACCTGACCTACACCGTCACCGACGGCGTGACCTCGTGGGTGGCACGTCGCCCACCCACCGGCGGCCTCACCCCGTCCGCTCATGACATGGGCCGTGAGTGGGCCGTCACCAGTGCGCTGCAGTCGACCTCGGTGCCGGTCGCCAAGACGGTCGCCTTCGACGCCGACGGATCGATCATCGGGGCGCCGTGCACCGTCGTCGAATTCGTCGACGGGCGGGTGGTGCGCACGGCCGAGGATCTCGCCGCCTACTCCGACGACGAGGTGGCCGCCAACCTCGACGGTCTCGTCCGGACCCTCGCCGACCTGCACGCCGTCGATTACCAGGCCGTCGGCCTCGGCGAGTTCGGCCGTCCGGCCGGATTCGCTGCGCGACAGGTGAAGCTGTGGGCCCGGCAGTGGGGTCACGTGAAGACCCGCGAACTGCCCGATGTCGACCGCCTCGTCGAGGCGCTGTCCGAGCGGGTGCCGGAACAGGCCCGGGAATCGGTGGTGCACGGCGACTTCCGCGTCGACAACACCATCGTCGACGCGAACGACCCGGCGCAGATCGCGGCCGTCGTGGACTGGGAGATGTCGACCCTCGGCGACCCGCTCACCGACGTCGCGCTGATGTGCGTCTATCGCACCGGGGTCTTCGACCAGGTGCTCGGCTTCTCCGCGGCATGGACCAGCGATCGCTACGCCTCCGTGGACGAGATCGCGCAGAAGTACTCCACCGCAACCGGTTCCGACCTCGGCGACTGGGACTTCTACCTCGGTCTGGCCAACCTGAAGCTCGGTGTGATCGCTGAGGGCATCACCTACCGCGCGCTCTCGGGTGCGTCGTCGGGCGATGGTGCCGAGCGTGCGGGTGAGGCCACCGCGGCCTTCATCGCCGCCGGTCTGCGTCACGTCAGCTGATTCGACAACGGACAGAGAAGAAAACACGGGGGGCAAGTGCATGAGTGAAGTGTCGAACACCCGGGCCGCGCTGGTCACCGGCGCGTCCCGGGGAATCGGGGCGGCGATCGCCGAGAGGTTCGCGGCCGATGGCTGGGACCTGACGATCAGTGCCCGAGGCCGCGAAGCGTTGGAGAACAAGGCGGCCGAGCTCCGCGAGCGCGGCGCGGGTCGGGTGGAGGTCGTCCCGGCCGATATGACCGACGCCGACGCGATCACCGCACTCGGTACCGCGCATGCCGATGCTTTCGGGCGCTGCGATGCCTTGATCATCAACGCGGGCATGGGGTCCAAGGGTGCGGTGGCGCAGATGCCGGTCAAGCGATTCGACCGGCTCTACGAGGTCAACGTGCGGGCACCGTACATCCTGCTGCAGTCGGTGCTGCCGACGCTGCGGGCGACCGCGGAATCCGTCGGTGCGGCGAAAGTGATTGCGGTGGCATCGATCACCGGTGTCTACCCGGAACCCGAACTCTCTGCCTACGGAGCGACCAAGGCCGCGCTGATCTCCCTGTGCGAGACGTTCAATCTCGAGGAGTCGGAGAACGGCGTCAGCGCGACGACGATCGCGCCGGGTTACGTCAACACCGACATGACCGACTGGCTCAAGGACCGCATCCCCGCCGACGAGATGATCACCGCCGCCGACGTCGCCGTCGTCGCACACTCGATCACGCAACTGTCGCGGTTCGCGGTGCTCCCGAACGTGGTACTCACCCGCCCGGGCACCAATCTGTATCGGGCGTAAGACCTCGATACGCGGCGCCCTCGCTCCGCTCGGCCGACGCTACTCGGCCGGCGGGGTGGGGGCGTCGCTTCGCTCGGCCGACGCTACTCGGCCGGCGGGGTGGGGGCGTCGCTTCGCTCGGCCGACGCTACTCGGCCGGCGGGGTGGGGCGTTGCTGTGTGCGGGTGTTGTTACTCGGCCGGCGGGGTGGGGCGTTGCTGTGTGCGGGTGTTGTTACTCGGCCGACGAATCCCGCTGGCCGAGTAGGTCCGAGGGGCTACCCGAGGGCCGTATCGAGGTCAGACCCGCTGCGCCGCTGATCTTCTCAGCGGAAGGTCGAGATCCCGCCCTCGCGGTCGGAGAGGTGGCCGTGTTCGTTGAACGACACGACGGTCACACCCTGCCGGCCCACGATCAGCTTGGTGATGGACGCGTTCACCATCGAGCGCGCCATCTTCGGCCACTGCTCGTCCGAGATACCCCAGAGCTGGGCGATCCACTGCGTGATGGTGCCCGCCGAGGAGACCACCAGAAGCGTCTGACCTGATCCGGCCATCTCTGTCGCCCGAGCCGCGGCGTCGTGCACACGTGCCTGGAACTGCGGGTAGCTCTCCGCGGGCCCACCGTCGGGTCCCGGCTCGGGATCGTGTTCACCTGCGGCGATCCACGCGGCCAACCCCTTGTCCAGCTGTTGCTGGTAGTTGCGGCCGTCGCGGTACATCTCCGGCGACGCGTGTCCCACGAGCGCGGGGAGTGAGTACTCGTTCCAGCCGGGATCGACCTGCGTGTCCGGCCGCGTCTCGAACGCGCCGAGGACGCCGTTGAGGGTCTGGCTCTGGCGGGGCAGGTTGCCACTCACGGCGGCGGTGAATCCGGTGACCTGACCGGCAAGGAATGCACCCGACACCGCGGCCTGGGTGTCACCGGTCGCGGTGAGTCCGCCGGGCCCGTTCCGGAGGTCATCCGTGGCGTCGGATACGCCGTACGCCAACGCATTAGCCTGACCGTGCCGCACAAGATAGATGACGCCCATGACTGCACACTATTAGACGCCGATGAGTTCCCTTGCGCGGGCTGGTCTGTATTGGGTAGTACCCCGATCTCGACTGGAGGCCAGCCGTGGCATCGATGCTCTTCGTCAATCTGCCGATCGCCGACGTCGCGCGATCACGACGGTTCTTCGGCGCGCTGGGCTTTCGATTCGACGAGATGTTCTGCGATCCGGCCACGGTGTGCATGCCGATCAACGACGCCGCGATGGTGATCCTGATGCAACGACGACGCTTCGAAGGGTTCGCGGCCGGGCGCATCGCCGAGCCCGCACGGGGGCGCGAAGCGCTCGTCTCGTTCTCCGCCGACAGCCGGGAGCACGCCGACCGCCTTGTGAGCGCTGCACTGTCAGCCGGCGGCACCCCGCTGCGCGAACCCGAGGACTTCGGGTTCATGTACTGCTGCAGTTTCTGCGATCCGGACGATCACGCCTGGGAGGTGGTTTGGATGGACCCCTCTCAGCTGCCGCAGAACCCCGACGGCTGACCCGGGCGCCGACCTCAGTGCCAGGGGCTCGGCGCGGTCCGTGTGGGTGCGTCGTACGGAGTGGCGGGGAGTCCGAACCTGGCGAAGTCCTCTTCGAGGGTGTCGCTGAAGAAGGCCACCACGTACCCGACCTTCTTCGCCACCGGATCGATGTCGAGGACCTGGAGCTGGAACGGCCGATGGACGCCGTCGGGTTCGCGCATGTACAGGCCGAACGCCGGTTGCCCATTGGCGGCCGTGGGCAGCAGGATCTGGTCGCCCGCCTTCTCTGCCGGGCAGTTCTTGCGGATGAGGGTTCCGATGGCCTCCGGGCCCTGGTACCAACCGGTGAACGGCGGCATCTCCCAGATCGCCTTGTCGGTGAACATCTCGGCGATCGCGTCGACGTCATAGCGTTCGAAGGCCGACACATACCGGGCGAGCAGCTCCCGCTTGGCGTCGTCGTCGAGGACCGACGAATCCGAGCTCGCCGACTCCGCCTGGGGGCGGGTGGTCTTGAGCTGCTCTCGGGCACGCTGCAGAAGACTGTTGACGGTCGCGGTGGTGACGCCGATGGTGTCGGCGACCTCGGCGGCCCGCCACTGCAGGACGTCACGCAGGATCAGCACGGCCCGCTGTCGCTCCGGCAGGTGCTGCAGGGCGGCGATGAACGCCAGCCGCACCGATTCCCGTGCGCCGACGACGTAGGCCGGGTCGGCGTCGTCGCCGGGGGCGATCTCGTCGACGGTGCCGGCATACGGCTCGAGCCATGGCACCTCGTGGTTCTGGAGCAGGTCGTCGGTGGGGTCGAAGGCATCGCCACCGAGCCCGGACGGAAGCGGGCGACGCTGGGAACTCTGCAATGCCGTGAGGCAGGTGTTGGTCGCGATCTTGTGCAGCCAGGTCCGCACCGAGGAACGGTGGTCGAACTTGGCGTAACCACGCCATGCGCGCAGGAAGGTCTCCTGGGCGAGGTCCTCGGCGTCGTGGTGAGAGCCCATCATCCGGTAGCAGTGGGCGATGATCTCGCGTCGGAACGGTTCGGCGATCTCGAGGAAATCGGCGTCGGAGACGGACTCACCCGCGGTTGTGGTCATGCTCACAATTTACCGCCGATCACCGACACACTCGACCCGGCGAGATCAACGGCCCTTGGTCTGCTCGGCGATGGGACGCAGGTCGGGTAGCCGCAGCGTGCGGCTCTGGAATCACCCTGAGCGCAACCCGCGCGGGGCGTCGTCGGCGAGGCTGGATTCGCCGGTGAACGCATGTGACCCCGCTCCGGAAACCTCCGTCACCTGGAGGAACGGTCTTGCCGCGACGGGGCCGCGTTGCTAGTTTGATCCGCATGACGAGTGTCGACCGCAACCTGTCGGAGGTCACGTATGTGACCACCGCTCTGGGCTGCCGTCTGCCGCTCGCTCGCGTTCTCTGTTGTTGTCGTCGAATGCGCTGAGCCGACGCCTCGTTCCGGGGTGTCGCTCCAAGTCTCTTCTCCCGAGCACTTCAGCCACCCTGCCCCGCCGTCTAGAGCGTGGGGTTTTTCGACGAGGACATCATGACCGCAATTCTTCCTGAGATCTCCGGCCGTACCCTGCGGACCGCACCCACTCCGCTGACCCGCCGACCTGCATCGCGTCCGGTGCGCCGCGGGCCGCAGGTCAACCGCCAGCCAGTACCGTTGTCATCCGTACCTTCGTCGGTGCCGTCGCCCCGGGTCCCGGGATCGGTCGCGGACCGACGCGGCTTGAACAGGGGGGATCAGCGGGTGCACGTCTCGACGCCGCGCCTCGAGCTGTCGAACAAACCGGCCGCGCTCGTCCTCCGGGCCGCGCGACTGGCCGGGCCGCTGTTCCGTGATGACGCCGCCGAGCGCACCGGTCTGAGTATCTCGACGGTCAACCGCCAGGTCAGCGCCCTGCTGAAGGCCGGTCTGATCCGCGAACGCGCCGACCTCGCCCCGTCGGGAGCCATCGGACGCCCGCGCCTGCCCTTCGAGGTCAACCTCGCCGAGTTCCTCACCCTCGGCATCCACATCGGCTACAAGGTCACCTCGATCACCACCCACGATCTGCTCCACCGCGTGGTCGGCGCCATCCAGATCCCGACCCCCGAGGCCGACACCCCCGAGGAAACCCTCGCCGCGATCGGCGTGAGCGCCCGCCGCTTCGCCGAGCGCTGGACCGGGAAGCGCGTGCTCTGGGTTGGCGTCGCGCTGGGCGGCCGTGTCGCCGAGGGCGGCATCGTCGACCATCCCCGCCTCGGCTGGGAAGGTGCTCCCGTCGGACGGGTCATCGCCGAGGCCATCGGGTTGCCGGTGTCCGTCGCCTCGCACGTCGAGGCGATGGCCGCCGCCGAGCTGGTACTGAACCCCGTCGACGAGCAGTCGAGCTTCCTGTACTTCTACGCCCGCGAGATGCTGGGCATCGCCTTCAGCGTCGGCGGCACCGTGCACACCCCGACCGCGGGACCTCCGGTCATCGGTCACTTCCCGACCGGCGCCACCACACTGCTCGACCCGCGCCGGACGGGTCGACTCGAGCCCGCGGTGAGCGACACCGGCATCGTCGAAGCCGCCCAGGCGCTGGGGCTTTCGGTGACCGACGTCGAAGGTCTGCACGGCCTGGCCCGTACGGGTGACGCCACCGCGCGCGCCCTCTTCGAGGAGCGCGCCGAGGTGCTGGGCCGCACGGTCGGCCTCATCGCCGACATCTTCAACCCGGACCACATCATCCTCGGCGGTCAGGCGTTCACCGACTACCCGACCACCCTGCCCACGGTGGCCCGCGCGGTTCGTGAGACCTCGATCGTCACCAAGCGTGATGTGCGAGTGTCACATTCGGGAGCCAGCGTGCAGCAGCAGGCAGCCGGCGCGGTCTCCCTGGACGCGATCTACAGCGACCCGCTGCAGGCAATCACTCTGACTGCCTGAACGGGCCGCTGTAGTCCCCTCGATACGCTCGCAGGCTCGCTACTCGGGGAACGGATTCTCTCGCAGGCTCGCTACTCGGGGAACGGCGTGCTTGCCTGGCGGTTCTCAGTCGATGGTCCGCTTGTTGTAGGCACGCAGGGCGAACGGTGCGAAGACCAGGGTCAGCGCGACCGCCCAGATGATGGTCGAGATCACCGGATGCTGAAGCGGCAGCGCCGAACCCGGACCGAACTCCGGACCGTTGCCCCACAGGACACGCAACGCCTGGACGAGCGATGACATCGGGTTCCATTCGGCGATCGTCCGCAGCCAGGTGGGCATCGGGTCGGTCGGGACAAACGCGTTCGACAGGAACGTGATCGGGAACAGCGTCGAGAACATGAAGCCGTTCACCGCCTCCACGGTGCGCAGCCACGAGCCGATGAGAATGCCGAACCAGATCATCGCGAAACCGAACAGGAGCAGCAGGCCATACGCGAGAACGGCTTCGACGAACGACTCGCGGATGCGCCATCCGATCGCGAGACCGGTCAGCGACATCACCACGATGCCGATGGAGCTGTGCATGACGCTCGCGATGCTCCGCCCGATCAGCACCGACGACCGTCGGATGGGTAGCGACCGGAAACGGTCGATGATGCCCTTCTCGAGATCGGCGGTGATTCCCGACGCCACGATGAACGCGGTGAACACGATGGTCTGCCCCATGATGCCCGGCAGCAGGAACTCTTTGTAGGACGCGCTGTCGGTCTGGATCGACGCACCGAACACGTACGCGAACAAGACCACGAACATGATCGGCTGGATCGTGACGTCGGAGAGCATCTCCGGCATGCGTCTGGTGTGGATCATGTTGCGCTTGACCATGATCCAGGACTGTTGCCACAGGGTGGTCGGATGGACGCGCGATGTGTTCGCGACCACCGCGTCTTTCTCGGCAGTGGTGGTCATCAGGCGGTCTCCTCATCGGTGGTGTTGGTGGTGTCCTCGGCGCGGTGGCCGGTCAGGGACAGGAAGACGTCGTCGAGGCTCGGGCGTGCGAGTCCGAAATCGTCGACGGCGATACCGCTTTCGTCGAACCAGGCGGCGACGCGGGGCAGGTCCCCGAGGCCGCCGGACGCGGTGGTGAGCCGACGTGCGGGGACGTCGACGAACACCTCGGCACCGTTCTTGTGCAGCAGCGCCTCGGCCGCGGGGAGATCTTCGCCGCGGGACACGGTCAGCACCAGGCTGGCCGAACCGGCCTGTTCCTTGAGCTGCAACGGTGTTCCGTGGGCGATGATCTTGCCTTTGTCGATGACGACGATGTCGTCGGCGAGCTGGTCGGCCTCTTCGAGGTACTGGGTCGTCAGCAGGAGGGTGGTCCCGTCGGAGACGAGGTCACGCAGGACATCCCACAGTTCCGAGCGGCTCCGCGGGTCGAGGCCGGTGGTCGGCTCGTCGAGGAACAACACGGGTGGGGACGCGAGCAGGCTGACCGCGAGGTCGAGTCGGCGGCGCATACCGCCGGAGTACGACTTGACCGGTTTGTTGCCCGCTTCGGTGAGAGAGAACTGTTCCAGGAGTTCGTCGGAGCGACGGGCCAAAGTCTTGCGGCCGATGCCGTAGAGGCCACCGATCATGCGCAGGTTCTCGCGACCGGTGAGGATCTCGTCGACGGTGGCCGCCTGGCCGGTGAGGCCCATGTTCTGTCGGACCATGCCGGGCTGCTCGATGACGTCGTAGCCGGCGATGCGGGCGGTCCCGCTCGTCGGCGGTGACAGGGTGGTCATCATGCGGACGGTGGTGGTCTTGCCGGCGCCGTTGGGGCCGAGCAGACCGAGCACGGACCCGCGCGGGACCGTGAAGCTGACACCGTCGACCGCGGTGAAATCGCCGAAGCGTTTGACCAGGTCGATGGCCTCGATCGCGACATCGGAGGTCGCGACATCGCCGGGAGCGGCGGCGGGAACTGTGACTGAGTTCATAACTCTCCACGGTATCTATGGGGTGTGACAGGAGCGAACGATTTTCCGGCGTCTCCGGGTGTGTATGGGGGACAACTCAGGGCACGTCAGGGAACTCCGCTGTTCTCCGACAAGACTGACCGCCCGCCCCCACGGAACTCATCGGTCCGACGGCCCGAACTCCGACGATCGATGTGAGATAGACGCTAGGACCTCAAGCTCGGTTGAAGTCAACAAACTGTTCATGTCCGCATCTGCGGAGTCTGACCGCGAGGAAGAGCGCAGATGCGGATACAGTGTCGTCGTGACCGCGATACGGATCAAAGACGCCGCGACTCTCCTCGGCGTCAGCGACGACACCGTCCGCCGATGGATCGCGTCCGGGGTGCTCGAGCAGTCCGACGACGGCCCGGTCGCGACGGTCGACGGTGCCCGGCTCGCGGAGCTGGCGCGGGAACGCGCGGTTGCCCCCGATGACGGTGCGCCCGTCTCGCGGTCGGCCCGCAACCGATTCACCGGTCTCGTCACCGAGGTGCTGATGGACGGCGTCATGGCGCAGGTGACGCTGCAGTGCGGTCCGTTCGAGGTGACGTCGCTGATGAGTGCGCAGTCGGCGCGTGAGCTGGAACTGGCGCCGGGATCGGTCGCCACCGCCATCGTGAAGTCGACGAATGTCATCGTCGAGACGACGCGGGGCGAACGATGAAGAGGCCGATGGTCGCTCTGGTGGTGGCCGGGCTGCTCCTCGTTACGGGTTGCTCGTCGGGTACGGGTTCGGACGATTCGTCGACGCTCGACGTGTCGGCGGCGGCGTCGCTGAAGAAGACCTTCACCGCGATCGCCGAGGAATTCGAGAAGCAGCATGCCGGCGTCGACGTCCGCCTGTCCTTCGACGGGTCGTCGACTCTCGCCAACCAGATTCAGCAGGGTGCGCCCGCCGATGTCTTCGCGAGCGCCGACGAGAAGATCATGGCGAAACTCGGCGGCCTGGCGGTCGACCCGAAGATCTTCGCGACCAACACCCTGGTGATCGTCACCGCCCGTGGTAACCCGTTGGGAATCAGCTCCTTCGCCGATCTCGCGAACCCCGGCGTGACCACTGTGGTGTGCCAGTCCGCCCAGCCGTGCGGCACCGCGACCGACGTGGTGGAGAAGAACACGGGGATCATCATCGATGCGGTGTCGGAGGAACAATCGGTGAGCGCGGTACTCACCAAGGTGACGACTGGGCAGGCCGACGCCGGGGTCGTGTATGTGACCGACGCCCGCGCGGCCGGCGACCAGGTGGCCATGGTGACCGATCCGGCGTTCGCGGACGTGGTGAACGCGTACCCGATCGCGACGGTCGACGGTGCGGCGCACGGCGATCTGGGTTCGCAGTTCGTGGATCTCGTCCTCGGTGAGAGCGGGCAGCGCATCTTGCGCGACGCGGGCTTCGGTGCACCGTGACCGTGCGTGCGGGACTCGTCCGTCGTGATCCGACGGGTTTGCCGGCCTGGACGTACGGCCTGGCCGCGCTCGGCGTCCTGCTCATCGTCCTGCCGCCGTTGGCGCTGTTGTTCCGATCGCCCTGGGACACCTTTGTCGAACAGGTGACGTCGCCGTCTTCGATTGACGCGCTACGGCTCTCCCTGATCACCGCGACGATCAGCACCCTCTGCTGTCTGCTGATCGGAGTGCCGATGGCGGTGATCTTCGCGCGTTATGACGGGGTGGTCGTGCGGGTGGTGCGCTCGCTGGTTCTACTGCCGCTGGTCCTGCCGCCGGTGGTCGGTGGCCTGGCCCTGCTGTACACCTTCGGTCGGCTGGGGATCGTCGGCGAACATCTGCATGACGCCGGGATCGACATTGCTTTCACGACCACGGCGGTGGTGCTGGCGCAGACGTTCGTCGCGCTGCCGTTCCTGGTGATCAGCGTCGAAGGTGCTGTGCGGGTGGTGGGTACGCGCTACGAGGAGGTGGCTGCGACGCTCGGCGCGGGACCGACCCGGACGCTGTGGCGGGTCACGCTACCGCTGGTGGCGCCGTCGCTTCTCGCCGGGTTGGTGCTGGCGTTCGCCCGTGCACTCGGCGAGTTCGGTGCGACGATCACGTTCGCCGGCAATGCACCCGGCATCACGCAGACCGCTCCGCTGGCCATCTACGTGTCGGCGATCGACGACCCGCAGGCCGCGATCCCGTTGTCGCTCATCCTCGTTGTGCTCTCGCTGGTCGTCGTCGTGGGTGTGCACAGTCGGCGCCGGCGGACCGGGACGGGTGCGCTGTGAACGCCGCGGATCTGATGGTCGTCATCGACCAGGCGAGGCCGCCGCTGTCCGTGGAACATCGGTTTCCGAGCGGCCGGACGACCGCGATCGTCGGCCCGAATGGTGCCGGCAAGTCGACGATGTTGCGGGTGATCGCGGGTCTGCTCCGTGGTGACGACGCTTCGAGAATCTCCCTGGGGGACGAGGTGTTTCGGGACGGCCGGGTGTTCGTGCCGCCCCATCGCCGGGGTGTGTCGCTGCTGTCGCAGGAGGCGCGCCTGTTCCCGCACCTGACGGTCGCCGAGAACGTGGCGTTCGCGCCGTCCGCGCAGCGGTTGTCGCGAGGTGAGGTGCGGGAGCGGGTCGAGCGGTGGTTGACGGCGACGGAGGTCGCGGACCTCGCCGACCGGAAGCCCGACGAGTTGTCCGGCGGTCAGGCGCAGCGTGTCGCGATCGCGAGGGCGTTGGCTGCCGAACCGCGGATTCTGTTGCTGGACGAGCCTTTCCGTGCGCTGGACGTCGATGTCGCAAGTCGTCTGCGGGCGCTGCTCCGAGGCCTGCTCGCCGATCACGGCCGCACCACGATCATGGTCACCCACGATCCGGTCGACGCTCTCGGGTTGGCCGAGGACATCGTCGTTCTGGATCAGGGTCGGATCGTCGAATCCGGTTCTACGCGTGAGGTGTTGACCAACCCGGGGTCGAGGTTCAGTGCGTCGCTGTCTGGGCTCAACTTGTTCGTGGGGCGTGTGGGCGAGGCTTCGGCCGTGGTCGACGAGGCCGGTAACCACGTCGTCGGACTGGTGGGCGAGGACGTACCGGCTGGTGGTCTTGTCTCGGGAACGCCCGCTGCGGCGACCTTCTCACCTCGGGCTGTCGCTGTGTATCTCGAAGAGCCACATGGCAGTCCACGGACGACGCTGCGTGCCACCATCCGCGACGTGGTGCCTCGCGGCGACCACGCGCTGGTGAACACCGACGTCGGCGATCAGGTCGTCGCGGCGGAGGTCACCTGGTCCGCGGTCGCCGACCTGGGTCTGGTCACCGGACTCGACGTCGTGCTGGTGGTAAAAGCGAGCGAAGTCCGGGTCAGCGCCGTCGTCGAGCGGTAACGGGCGGATGTCATTTCGACTGTGGGACTTCGATCGAAGTCTGGGGTCGGGTTGGGGTCTGGGGGTCGCGGGTTATCAGAAGAAGAAGTGGCCCCCGACGAAAAGGCCTTCCATGAAAGCTGTTCCGGACGGCAGGACGCTCAGTTTCGTCGTGAGATGCTTCCAGGTGATGTACGACAAGTAGGACCAGTCGCGTGGCGTGTCTCGGTCCGACTGGCGCGGTTCGTGGGCTTCGACGGAGACAAAGCCCGGGGGGTTTGTCGAGACATCGTCAGGAAGTGAAGTACGCGATGAGCAACCCGGCGACGAAGCTCAGTATCGGGTAGGTCACAAACATTGCGATCTTGCCGCTGAAGTAGGTGCTCAACTGTCGCCACTGATCTACAGGATTGTTTTCGTCAGCCAACGGTCTTCCATTTCCTTGATCTCGGATTCGGTTGTATCCCAAGCAGAAGCAGGGGTGGTGGCGGTAAAGATAGCCAGAGACGAATCGCCTCGGGCGCTCACATACGCAAGCTGACTGCGTCGAACACGCAGGTCGATGTCAGTTGCGGAGTACACGCCATCGTCGACGGCGAGGTATCCGTCGTGGTCCACCACGTGATCCAGGACCGTCGCATTCCGTAGGGCGGTGATATCGAGCGTGGTGTCGATGTCTGATAAGCGAACGGGATCGGTTTGTCCCAGAGAGAAGTACTGGACGACTGCGTTCGAAACGAACGATGCCCCCGGTGTTTCGGTTCTGAGTAGCACGCGACTCGCCATGGCGGCATGGGCTGCTTCGGCATCGAGCTCGTACCAACCGATTGGCGGGGCGAAGTTTAATGACGGCAAGGAGGCCCGAAGTTCGGCTGTACAGCGAAAGTTCGCGATTGCGTATTCTAGGGCGGCGATCATGCGCTCGCCCAGCTGTCGACTGTCAGCCTGATAGCGCACCGCCACACAAGAGTCCCAAGACGAAGGTCAAGCCCGAGGGCAAGCACGTCAGGGGTGTCCAGAGCATGTAACTCACAGTGCTGTCGGAGAGCGTGGTTGACAGACGCCTACGACGCCGGCCGGCGTGATCCGGTCCGCCGTCCGAGGAGCCGAACCCCCATTGCTCGTCCTCGCCCCGGTTTGCACCAGAGCCGGCATGACGCGCCATCAATCGAACCAACCTTTCACGACCTTCATTGCGTCGGCACCTGCCTTGCTGCCGATAGCCGCGCCGATCCCGGCCCCTATCGCAGTTCCGACCGGCCCCGCGAACGACCCGACCACCGCGCCGGCAGCCGCGCCACCAATTATCCCGCCTCCCAAGGAACCAGCGGCGGCCGCTATGGCGTCGCCGCCGTCCTGTTCACCGCGATCGTACTTGCTCCACTCGTCGTAGGCAGTGACACCCAACCCGAGAGCAAACGAGCCCTTCGCCATCGTTTTGCCGAGAGAACTCATACGCGCGATGTCGTCCGCGCTCATCCCCGCCTGGCCCACAGCTCGCCGCGACCTGCGATAAGCCTTCGCAAGATCTTCGCCACGCTTCTGTGCCGCAGAGATTGCTGCCGTTGCGGCCGGGCCTGATAAATCCCCTAATCCGAGGGCCTTCCATACGTACGCGGCTCGCGAAGGATCGAGCCCATCTGTCTTATTGAGCTTCAGGTTTTCGAGTTGTTGCGGCGTAAGGTCCATCATGCGTTCGAAACGCCCGCGTTGCTCGGGTGTCGCCGTGCCGTCTCGTACCGCCTTGGCATCGCCTTCGGCGAGGTTCGGGTCGACGACGCCACGGTTCTTGGCGACGGAAGCCGGTGCGATGCCGCCGATCTCGCCGAGCGCCCCATTGATGCCATCTCGAGTGGCAGTCACAGTGTCGTCCGCAGCCGTTGCGAGACCCGACAAAGCAGACTGGTGCTCGAACGCTTCCCCAGCGTCGAACTCCGCGCCCTCCGGCGCGCGAGCCGGATCGAAGTTGATCGCGTACCCACGGTCTCCGCGGTCGAGGATGTAGCCCCGGTTGTCGGCGAGTGTGGTCCGGCTCTCCAACGCAGTGATCGCGTTGCGAATGTTGGTGGCGCCGGTCTGCAAGACCTCCGCGAGGTCGCCGAATTCGTCGGCGGTGTTCCTGATCCATCGAGTAAGATCCTCGGCCCGGGTATCAGCGGCGCCGCGGGCGTTGCCTTGCCAGTCAGACAGCATGAGGTTGAGGACCGGGTTGCCCGCCTTGGGCGCTTCGACCTCCAGATGTGCCTGCAGTCGCACGACGCCGAAGGCGATCTGCGCCATGACCTCGGGCTTCCACGAGGTCACCTCGTTGTAACTGGGTGGCATGGGTTTTTACTGGACCGACAACAGAATCTCGAGGGGGACAACGTGGTGCTTCTGATCGCCATCCCGCGAGGGGTAGGGAGTGGCCGACGAGATTTCTCCGGCACTCTTCATGTCGGTCTCGACGGTCGTGTCCTTGGCATCCACCACCAGCTCCGAGAACGCGGCCACGGCACCGGACAGGTTGTCGAGTGCGGTGGCGATACGTTCGTCTGCGGTGGCCGCCACGACTGCCATGTCGGCGGTCGCACCCATGAAGTTGCCGGCCAGTTCACCGAAGGTCGACGACGTGCCCTCAAGACCCGCGTACGACGTCAGTTCGAGCACCCTCAACCGTGAGGCGCAGTTCGAGACATCCGTCGCTGCGGTGTCGAGCGCTGATGGGTCAACAACCAAGTCCGACACAAATCCCCCCTTTGATGTCGCGAACCACCATAGATGTTCGGTCGTCACCGTAGTTCGCCAGGTCGCGGCCTGCAGATGTCTGTCCACAGCCAACCGGCGAACCTCAACTCGACTCACAGACGTCGATCGAAGTCTGCCGGTCGAATTGAGGTTCGCCGGTCAGTCGCTGAGTGGTCCGTCGCGATGCGGCTCCAGCACACGGGCTTTGAGGTGCCTGTATCCGCGAACGCGGAGGGACGGCATCGACTTGAGGTAGAACCGGTCGTCGTCGGCGATCTGGGTGGCGACCGAATCGTCGACCAGGGTGGTTCCGGGGCGTGCGGAACTCGTCAAGCGGGATGCGATGTTGACCGGTTCGCCGAAGACGTCGCCGAGGCGGGGGAGCACTGCGCCACGGGCGAGGCCGACGCGGAGTGGCGGCAGGTGGTCGCTCTCGGAGAGACGATGGATCTCCAACGCGGCCGCGGCGGCGGCTCCGGAATCGTCGAAGGTGAACATCACGGCGTCGCCGAGGGTCTTGACCACACGGCCGCCGTGATCGACGACCACGTCGAAGGTGTCATCCTCGAACGAACCCAACAGCGCTTCGAGATCGTTCAAATCGATACGACGAGACAGACTCGTGTAGCCGACGATGTCGGCGAAACCGACGACGAGATCGACCTCCTCTTCGGATGAGTGGTCGGTGTGCCGTTCGATCGCGAGCGCCATGTGCCTGCGCCAGATCAGGTGCTGGATCTGACCGAGCGCGTCGCTCATCTGCTCCAGCGTCCAGGGGAGAGTGGGGTCGTCGGCGATCTCCCGGAGCTGTTCGGCCTCCCATTCGGCCAGGCGGGAGATGGTCTGGCCGATGGCCCGCGCCATCGCGATCTGGGTGGTCTCCGGCATCGCGCCCGATGATGCGGCGAACATCTCCAACGCCTGCATGTCCCGATCGGAGAAGACCTTCTCGTCCGACGACCTCCGCGCGAAACCGAAGGCATTCCACGCTTTCTCCGCGAACTCCGCGGAAACGCCGAGCTTCTCGATCAGCTCGTCCCGGGTGTAGCGAGGGGTGTACGGGCTGTTCTCGCCCTCGGACGCGTCGGTGGTTCCACTGGATTCGGTGACCTCACGCATGGGAGCAGTCTCTCTCACCTCGCGATCCGCTGCGGAGGGTTCCCGGCAGTGCGTCGAGGATCACCGCGACGGACCAAGACCGGGGGATCAACCGCTGTGACCCAGCAGAGAAAAGTCGATGCACCGTTGTTGACATCACAACGGTGTGGGCAGCATCATAAACTGATATCAGTTCAGGAACGGCAATGGAGGTTGGCTTGACCGACAATCGATACGACCTGCTCATCATCGGAGCCGGCATGGCAGGTTGCACTGTCGGTGCTCGCGCCGCGGAGGCCGGCCTCCGGGTCTGCATGGTCGACGTCGCCGGCGACATCGGCGGTTCGGCCCGGTACGCCGGCTACGTGTGGTCGATGCCGGACCACGACGCGATGGACAAGCACAACCCGGGCGGCGACGACGAGCTGCGTCGCCACCTCGTGGACCGTTTCCCGGAGGCCGTCGACTGGCTGCGGTCGTTCGGCGCCGATGTGGGCGAACGCCAACCGATCCTGCCGTACGGAGCCGGATACAAGTTCGACACCAACCACTTCCTCGAGCTCTGCCGGAAGAAACTGAGCGAGACCGGGAACGAGCTCCTCCTCAACACCGAGACCCGCCGGCTCATCGTCGAAGACGGCACCGTCGTGGGTGCCGTGGTCACCTCGGCAGACGGCGAGGAGCGGGAGATCCGTGCGGGCTACACCGTGATCGCCACCGGTGGGTTCCAAGCCGACCCGGAACTGCGTGCGCGACACCTGCACCCGGAAGCCCGGACGATCGAACTGCGTTCCAATCCGAACAGCGCCGGCGGCGGGCACCGACTCGCACGCGAGGTCGGGGCCGCCTTCGGCAAGGAGCACGCGGGGTTCTACGGACACCTCATCCCGAGCGGGATCTCATTGGGAGAGGACGACTTCGTCGAGCTGGCGCTGTACTACAGCGAGCACTGCCTGCTGTTCAACGTCGAGAACAAGCGCTTCGTCGACGAGACCCTGGGCGATCACCTGAACACCATCGAACTTCTCGAACAACCCGAGGCCCGAGGTCTACTGGTCGCCGACGCACGTGTGTACCGGGACTGGATGACCGCGCCCTACGTCGAAGGCGCCGTCGCCCCGGACAAGTTCGGGATCACCGCCAAGCGTGGCGGCCGGGTCGGCATGGCCGAGTCCCTGGAGGAGTTCGAGTACCTTCCCGAGGAATGGGGCTACGACGGCAAGGCCATCGCCGCCGCGATCACCGAATACAACGAGGCGGTCAAGGAGAACAAGGCCTCGCCGGCGCACACGCTCGACCCGCAACCGCTCGACGAGGCCCCGTACTACATCATCGAGACGGTCCCCGCGGTCACCTTCCCGTTCTACGGAATCCTCATCGACACCGAAGCTCGTGTGCTCGACGAAGCGGGACAACCGATTCCGGGTCTTCTTGCGGCAGGATCGGACACCGGTGGGCTCTGGTACCGCGCCTACGGCGGCGGCCTGGCGACAGCGCTGACCTTCGGCCTGACGGCCGCGAACACCGCGAGCTCGACCCTGTCGGTGCGCTGAGCCGACGCACCTGAAGCGACAAAGAGAGCGCCCGACCGACAGGTCGGGCGCTCTCTTTTCTCCGGGTCAACGCTTCGGAAGGACGACGGCGCGGCCGGGTAGCTCGCCGCGGCGCAACTGCTCGTACGCCTCAGGTGCATCACGCAGATCGAAGGACACGGTCTCGGCGGTGAGATCACCGGCGGCGGCCAGTGCCACCACCGCGGCGAGGTCGGATCGTGTGCCCCAGAACGGTGCTCGGACCTGCCAACCCGAGGCCAGACCGACGTCCTTGCCGACCGTCACGCGACCACCGGACGTCCCCACGATCACCAGGCGGCCCCCGGGCCCGAGAACGGCAGAGGCCGGTTCGACCGTCGCCGGGGCGCCGGCGAAGTCGAGGACGATGTCGGCCCCGCCGCGTGCGCGGATGTCCTGGGCCGCCTCGTCGACCGACGGATACGACGCGTCGGCCTTCAGAGCCAGGGCCAACGCACGGGCCTGCTCACGGTTGTCGACCGCGATCACCGCACACACACCCATGGCACGCAGGATCTGAATCGCCATGTGGCCCAAGCCCCCGACGCCGATGACGACGGCGACCATCGAGGAGTCGATCAGGTCGGAGTTCGACGAGATGGCATGGTAGGCGGTGAGACCGGCGTCCGCGAGGGGCGCCGCGACCGCCGGATCGAGACCGTTGGTCGGGACCAGCACATCCGCCGACGGAACCAGCAGGCGTTCGGCCAGCCCGCCGGGATGTCCGAGGCCGTTGCCGATCCGTGGGTTCCGGCCCCCGGGCTCGCGAGCCAGCGAGAGGCAGTAGTTCTCGCGCCCACGGGCACAGTTCCGGCAGGTTCCGCACGACCAGATCCCGTGCACGACGACAGTTTCGCCGATCCAGGCGGGATCGGCCTGAGGCCCGACCGCACGCACGGTCCCGGCCACCTCGTGGCCGAGGGTCAGTGGGAGCGGGTAATCGAAGACCCCGGACGGGGTGTCCATGACGTGCAAGTCGGACAGACAGAGTCCCGCGGCGTCGACGTCGAGGAGAAGTTCGGTGCCGGTCGGTTCCGGGTCGGCGATCTCCCGCACCACCGGGGGACGCCCCCATTCGGTGAGTTGTACTGCCAGCATGGTCAACTCCTGTTCTCGTCCAGACGCACGAGCGTCTTCCCGGTGGTGAGTCCCTCGAGCATCGCGGCCAGAGCCGCGGGCGCGGACTCCAGACCGTCGAAAACGGTTTCCTCGTAGTGCATCCGACCCTGCGCCAGGTGTTCGCCGATCTCGCGCTGCATGGCCGGGAGAAGGTCGTTGTAGGAGCCCGCGCGGTAACCCTGCACGGTGATGCTCTTGGAGACCAGTTGAAAGAGGTTGCGGGGACCCGGCGGTGGCGTCTCGGCGTCGTACGCGGCGATGGCCCCGCACACGGCGACCCGACCACCGGGGTTCATCGCATCCAGAGCCGCTTCGAGATGATCGCCGCCGACGCTGTCGAAGTAGGCGGTGATGCCCGCGGGTGCCGCCTCCGCCAGACGGTCGGTCAACGAGGCCCGGTGATGGTCGAAGGCGGCATCGAGTCCGAGTTGCTCGCGGAGGTACTCGACCTTCGCCGGACTGCCGGCGGAACCGACGACGGTGGCACCGCGCAGGCGCGACAGCTGTGCGACGAGACCGCCCACGGCGCCGGCCGCTGCCGAGACCCACACCGTGTCGGTGGGTTTGACGTCGAGAACCGCGTGCACGCCCGCGTAGGCGGTCAACCCCGAACTGCCCAGCGGGCCCAGAAACCACTGGGGAGGGTGGTCGAGGGTGTCGACGACCGAGAGGCCGCCGTATCCGCCGAGGGTCGCGCCGTCGGCACGGACGACGGCATGTTCACGGAATCCGCACAGGTGTGAGACATGTTGTCCGACCTCGAAATCCCCGGATCGGGAATCGACGACGACCCCGAGCGCCAGACCTGCGAGAGATTCGCCGAGTGTGAACGGGGGAAGGTACCCGTCCGGGGTCGTCTCGGCCAGTCTGATCCGGATCGACGGATCTACCGACAACCAGGTGTTCCGCACGAGCACGTCCCCGGTGCGCAGCGGTGGCAGAACCTGTTCGGTGATGGCGAGATCACCGGGGCGCAGTGGTCCTCGGGGTCGGCGCGCGAGCGTCACCACCTGCGTCGAGGAGATCATCTGCGGAAGTGGTCCACGCCGTCGATGCACCGGACCGTGAGACGGCTGTCGGCGACGAGGACGTCGAGGTGCGCCATCGTCTCGCACACGGCGATCAGCTGGTTGAAGGTGTCGAGCGAGGAGAAGGGTCGGTTGTGGCGGGTCCAGAGGAGTCTCTCGGCGACCTGATGACCGGGCAGTGCGCGCCCGGCGTCGTCGAACACCGCCAGGATCTCGTCGAACCTTCTCCGGTGGTGTTCCAGGAGGACCTGGGCGCGCTCGCCGACGAGGCCACCGACGTCGCCGTGCGCCGGGGCGATCGTGCGCGGGGACTCGTCCGCGACCATCAGTTCGAGAGAGCTGAGGAACTTGGCGAGGGGGAGATCCCAGACGCCGAGTTCGAAACCGATCGACGGCGTGATCGTCGGCAGGATGTGATCGCCGGTGAACGACAGGCCGGTGTCGAGGTCGTGGAAGACCATGTGGCCCTTGGTGTGGCCGGGGGTGTGTACCGCCTCGATACGTCGGCCGGGCAACGGCAACGGTCCCGGTTGCAGCCAGGTGTCCGGGGTGTCCCAGTCGTCCACGTCAAACGGCTCGTCGACCGTCAGGCGGTAGACCTCGTCGGCGAGCTCGTATGCGCCGGACCGACGGGCCTGGACGAGTGACTCCTCCGGCACATTGCTGTTGATCCGGGCGATCTCGACCAGGCCGTGTGCCTCGCGCGCACCCATGTGGATGGCGCAGCCATACCTGCGTCGGAGTTCGACGGCGAACGTGTAGTGATCGCGGTGGATGTGCGTGACGAAGATGTCGGTGATCTCGTGCGGGCGGCGGCCGATCGAGGCGAGGGCGGTGGACATCTCCTCATGGGTGCCCGGTCGGTGCCATCCGCCGTCGATCAGGGCGAGCCCCGAGTCGGTCTCGAGCACATAGACATTCACCGCTCGCAGCCCGTCCTGGGGCAGCTCGAGCGGGATGCGGTGCACGCCGTCGACGACGGGGTGGCATCCCGGCTCGAGCCAGGCCGTACGGCTCACGGCCGAACGGTTCACGGCGTCGGTGCAGTCAGCGGCACCATGGTCTTCTCGTCGCCGTACCAGATCATCCGACGTCCGCGCATCGCGCCGACGTGCTCGACCGCCGCCGCCCACTCGGGGCTGCGCAGGGCCGCCTCGAGGGCTTCACGGGATTCGAAGCTCAGGACCGACAATCCGTCCCACCCTGAGGACTTCTCGTCGAATCCCTCCACGATCTCGGTGTGCTGCCAGCGCAGGAGGCCGGGGAGCGGGTAGGTGACGTCGGCGTGCTCGCCGCGCCACCACTCGATGAACTGGTCGTGGGTCCAGTCGCTCGGTCGGGACGCGAGCACCATCAGATTGAACATGTCGTTTCCTAGCGTCGTTGCGGTTCAGGCGTTTTCGTGGGTACGTCCGGCGAGCCGGCTGGCCAGCGAGATGGCGTCGGGACGCGAGAGCTTCCCGACCCGGTTCTGGGGGAGATCCTCGACGGAGAAGACGTACTCGGGCCACTTGAACTTGGGGAATCCGGACCGGTCGAGTTGTGCGGTGATCGACTCGAGCGTGATCTCCGCGTCCCCCGCGACGACGAGAGCCGCGGCCCGTTCGCCGAGCAGGTCGTCGGGAACCGGCACCACGCAGACCTGCACCACCCCGGGCAGACCGGCGATCGCGCTCTCGACCTCGTTGATGTCGATGTTGCGTCCGCCGCGGATGATGATCTGCTTCTGTCGGCCCATGACCTGGATGAAGCCGTCCTCGCCGACCTCGACGAGGTCGCCGGTGGGCAGGAAGCCGTCGGCGGTCAGCTCCGGGGGTTGCGGGACACCGCCACGCGCGTACCCGACGAACAGCGACGGGCCGCGGACCTGTGCATCACCGATCTGACCGGGCGGCAACTGGGCGCCGGATGCGTCGACGGCGCGGATGACGGTGCCGGGGAACGGCTTTCCATCGCGTCCGAGACGCAGCTCCGGCGGGTCGGTCGGCAACGGGCTGGTGTGGCCGAGGCATTCGGACATGCCGAACACGCGCAGGAACGTGGTTCCCAGGGTCTCCTCGGCCTCACGCAGCGCGCGCACGTTCATCGGTCCGCCGCCCACCGTCATGGCACGCAGTGAGGTCAGCGGTTGGTCGGCGCCGTCGGCGATGGAGAGCTGGAGCGCCATCGTGGGGACGAGCATCGTCCAGGCCACCTCGTGGCGGCGCATGGCCTCCAGGGCTCCCGCGGGAGTCCAGCGCTCGATGCTGACCATCCGGCCGCCGAGGTAGGCGGGCAGGTAGAGGCCGAAGCAGAACGCCGCCACCGACGACAGCGGGACGAACGCGCCCACCGCCTCGCCGGAACGGAGCCCGACGATGTCGATGGTCGACTGGGCGGCGTAACGGATGGCCTCTTCGGATTGCACAACACATTTCGGCCGTCCGGTCGAGCCGGAGGTCATGGCGACGGCGGAGCCACCGGCCCAACGGTCGATCGCGCCGAAGGTGTCCGCGGCGAGCACGGTCCGGTCCCCGGCGAGCAGGCGATGACCGAACCGGCCGTCCGTGGCGCCCCAGTGCTCGAGCACCTCGTCGGTGGCGATGACCACGTCGGGTGCGATGTCCTCGACGGCCAGGTCGAACTCGGAGGCGGTCGCGTGCGGGCTCAGGACCGCGACGACACCGTCGCGCAGGCCGGTGGCCACCACGCAGGCCAGGGTCAGCCAGGTGTTGTCGGCCTGGACGATCACCGTGGGGGCCTCGTCGCGGTGGGCGGCGATGGCATCGGCGACTCGTTGTGCCGTCGACACGACGGTGCCGATCGCGTGCTCACCGAACTGGTCGACGACCGCGACGGCGTCGGGGGTGCTGCTTGCCCGTTCGAGCAATTCGGTTGCCAGAGTCTTCATTTCGCCTCACTCAGGGAAGTTCCGACGTGATGGGTATGGGTGGTGGTCATCGTGCGGTCCACCCGCCGTCGACGACCAGGGTCTGCCCGGTGACGTAGGAGGACGCATCCGAGGACAGGAACAGCACGGCGCCGTCGACCTCGCCTTCGCGTCCACCTCGTCCCAGCATCGTGTTGCGACGGACCCAGCCGGCCGACTTCTCGTTGGTGAACAGTCCGTCGGTCATCTCGGTGTCGAACCAACCCGGGACGACGGCGTTCACCCGCACCCCGCGGCGGCCCCACTGGCCGGCGAGTTCGCGGGTCATGCCGAGGGTCCCGGCCTTGGACGCGGCGTACGACGCCCCGCCGATGGGGGCGGTCGACACGAGGCCGACGACCGACGCGATGTTGATGATCGACGCGTTGACCGGGGTGTCGTCGTCGGCGTTCTCGGTCAGGCGGGTGACGAGATGCGTGGACAGGTGGAAACCGGCGAGGAGGTTGAGGTCGAGGATGCGGGCGAAACCCTCGGGTGTCTCCTGCTCGGCGTGGGGCGGACCGGCCATACCGGCATTGTTCACCAGGATGTCGACGCTGCCCGCCGAGTCGAACGCCGTGTCGATGAGTGCGCGACGGTCGGCGTCGTCGGTGACGTCGCAACGGAACGGGACGACGCTGGGGTACTTGTCGGCGAGCTCCTGCAGACGGTCGAGCCTGCGAGCGGCCGCGTAGACCGTGGCACCCGCGCCGGCGAGCGTCGCGGCGAAGCCCAGGCCCAGGCCCGACGACGCCCCGGTCACGACCGCGGTCTTGCCCGCGAGCCCGAAGAGGGCCGCCGGGGAACCTCCCGGGTGATCACTTGTGTCGATGGTCATGGTTCTCCTCAGTAGACCGCGGTCCGGCCGCCGTCGACCGGGATCAGTGCGCCGGTCGTGTAACCGGCGGCGTCACTCGCCAGATGGGTGACCATCCCGGCGATCTCCTCCGGCCGTCCGAGGCGTCCGGCGGGGAGGCGGTTGGTGACCAGCCCGATGAACTCCTCGTCCCAATTCTCCGCCATGTCGGTGGCGAAGCTGCCGGGCATCACGCAGTTGACGCGCACGGTCGGTGCGTACTCTTGGGCGAATGCCTGGGTGAGGGCGTTGAGGCCGTTCTTGGCCGCCGCGTACATCGCCTCGGCGGGGCTCGGACGCACCGCTCCGATGCTCGAGATGTTGATGATCGAGCCGCCGCCGTTCGCGCGCATCCGGTCGCCGGCCACCGCCATGAGCCGGAACGGGCCCTTGACGTTGACCTCGATGGTCTTGTCCCACAACGACTCCGAGACCGACATCAGGTCCTTCTCGAGCGGCGCGATGCCGGCGTTGTTGACCAGGATGTCCAGGCTTCCATGGCGTTCGATGATGCCGTCGACGGCGGGTTCGAGTTCGTCCCAGCGCCCGACGTGCAGGGCGAGCGGATGTGCTTCGCCGGTCGTCACGTCGTCGAGGGCGGCGACGGCTTCCACGCAGGCGTCGAGCTTGCGGCTGGCGACGACGACCGTCGCGCCGGCCTGCTTGAGACCCCTGGCGATCGCCAGTCCGAGTCCCCGGCTCGCACCGGTGACCAGGGCGACCTTTCCGTTCAGTTCGTTGCTCACGAGTGCTTCTTCACTTCCAGTCGGGCGATGGTGCGCAGGTGGACCTCGTTGGGGCCGTCGGCGATCTGCAGTGCGCGAGTGATCGCGTGGAGGCGGGCCAGGACGGTGTCGTTGCTGACGCCGGCGGCGCCGTAGGTCTGGACCGCCCGGTCGACGACCTTGTGCGCGACCTCCATGGCGGAGACCTTGATGGCCGCGACCTCGGAGCGGGCGGCGGCATTGCCCTGGGTGTCCATCAGCCAGGACGAGTACAGGACGAGCAGGCGGATCTGGTCGATCTCGATCCGACTCCGGGCGATCCACTCGCGGACCACGCCGCGGCTCGCCAGCGGGCCACCGAAGGCGACACGTTCCTGGGCGCGGCGGCACATCATGTCCAGCGCACGCTCGGCCATGCCCACCGCGCGCATCGCGTAGTGCATGCGGCCCGGTCCGAGGCGTCCCTGCGCGATGGCGAAACCGTCGCCCTCTTCGCCGAGCATGTTCTCCACCGGCACCCGGACATCGGTGAACTGGACCTCGCCGTGGCCGAGACGGTCTTTGAACCCGAACATCGGGAGATCACGCAGGACCTCGATACCGGGCGTGTCCGTCGGCACCAGGATCATGCTCTGCTGGCGGTAGGTGGGGCCGTCCGGATCGGACTTGCCCATGAAGATGATGAGCTTGCAGTCCGGGTCGAGGATTCCGGAGGTGTACCACTTGCGGCCGTTGAGCACGTAGTGGTCGCCGTCGCGGCGGATCGTCGAGGTGATGTTGGTGGCGTCCGACGAGGCGACCGCGGGCTCGGTCATGGCGAAGGCCGAACGGATGCTGCAGTCCAGCAACGGCTTCAGCCACTGGGCCTTCTGCGCCTCGGTGCCGTACATGGCCAGGATCTCCATGTTGCCGGTGTCCGGGGCCGAGCAGTTGATGGCCTCGTTGCCGATGATCGAGCGTCCGACGATCTCGGCGAGCGGGGCGTACTCGAGGTTGGTGAGTCCGGCGCCGAGCCCGTCGTGCGTCATGAAGAGGTTCCACAGACCGAGGTCGCGGGCGGTCTTCTGCAGGTCACGCATGATCTGCGGCTGTTCGTGCGGGTTGTCGTTGGCCTCGATCTGCTCGTCGTAGATCTTCTCGGCGGGCAGCACGTGATCGGTCATGAACGACTCGAGCCGGACGGCGAGGTCGCGCGTCCGGTCGGAGTAGGCGAAGTCCACGGGGAGTCTCCTGAAGTCGGATGGTCGGGTAGGGGTGGTTTCTCGGCTAGGTGCGGGCCATGAGTGCGGTGCCGGTCTCGATGAGGCGGGAGATGGTGGCGGGCAGCTTCTCCTGATCGGGATCGTGGTGGCGTCCCTCGCGGTGCCGGCGCAGGTTGTGGCCCATGATCGCCGCCATCTTGAGGCGTCCGAGGGCGTCGAACCAGGCGAGATCGGGCAGGGCGGGTCCGCCCGCGGTGTAGGCGTCGACGAGTTCTCCGGCACTCGGCAGGGAGGGGACCTCACGGCCGACCCCGGGGAAGTTCGTCCCGTCGGCGAACACCAGGAACCAGCCGAGTTCGACGCGCGGGTCGCCGACGCTCCAGATCTCCCAGTCGATCAGCGCGACCGGCTCGACGCCGTCCGAGATGATGTTCCCCAGGCGGTAATCACCGTGGACGAGGCAGGGCGCGATGGGGTCGGGCACCGTGGCGGCCAGGGCGTCGAGGAGTTCGGCACCACCGACGACGAGCTCGGGCGGTACCGCGCCCAGTGTCTTGCCCCAACGGGCGAGTTCGTCACCGGGCGACAGCACCGGTCCGGCCACGTCGCCGGCGAGACCGGGGAGTTTCCGGTGATCGACGGCATGGAGACGGGGGAGGATCTCGGCGGCGCGCAGCATCCGGGCCGCGGCGAGGTCGGGAGCCACGGCCGGGTCGTCGAGGACGGGCTCGAGCGATTCACCGGCGACGAGTTCCATGGCGAACCAGGCGGGTTCCTCACGGTCGACCTCGAGCACACGGGGCACCGGCACGTCGGTGTCGGCCAGAGCCGTCAGGATCGTGGCCTGCCGCAGCATGTCGTGCCGGCCGATCGACTTCTGGCCCTCGGGAACCGCTTTCACGACCCATTCGCTGCGGGACCCGGCGTCGTCGAGGGTTCCGACGCGGAAGGTCAGCCCGGAGTGTCCGCCGGGAAGCACCGCGAACGAATCCACGGTCAGCCCGTGGGAGGCCTGCAGGCGGTCGGTGACGCGCTGCTCCAGGGTGGGGGTCACAGTCGTGGCTCCTTCGGGAGGCCGAGGACGCGCTCGGCGATGATGTTGTGCTGGATCTCGTCGGTGCCGCCGGCGATCCGGTAGCCGGGAGCTCCGAGGACGTGCTCGGTCCAGGCGAAGGTGCCCCAGGTGCCGTTGTCGGCGACCAGATCTCGACCGAGGAGAAGGCGGACCAGCTCGCTGGTCCGTGCCATGGTGTCGACGGCGAGCAGCTTGCCCAACGACGCCTCCGGGCCGGGGTCGACACCGCCGAGCATGGCCTGGGCGACCCGCATCCCGGCGATCCGCTGGACCGCGGTGCGGGTGGCGAGGTCGGCGACCTTGTCGCGCTCCACATCCGACAGTTCGCGTCCCAGGTGGCGGGCCAGTTCGAGAGCCTGGTCGGCGTTGGCCAGACCCAGTCCGGCGCCGTCGAGACGTTCGGCGGCGAGGACGGTCAGGGCCACCGACCAGCCCTCACCGACCGGGCCGAGCCGGAGCGAGTCGTCGAGCACGACACCCTCGAGGTAGACCTCGTTGAAGGAACTGCCGCCGGTCATCTGCCGGATCGGTCGCACGGTGAGGCCGTCGACGTCCATCGGGACGAGGAAGACGGTGAGACCCTTGTGCTTGGCCGCCTGGGGATCGGTACGGCACACGGCCACACCGAAATCGGCGACGAGGGCACCTGAGGTCCACACCTTGTGGCCGTCGAGCCGCCAGTTGCCGTCCTCGGTGCGGACCGCGCGCGTCCGGACCGCGGCGAGGTCGGAGCCGGCCTCGGTCTCGGAGAAGAGCTGGCACGCGATGAGGTCGGTCCGGAGCATCGCCCGCACGAACCGCTCCTGCTGATCCGGCGTTCCCCACTGGGCGATGGTCGGTGCAACGAGTTGCTGTGTGACCGAGAACATCTCGGTTCGCTTGGGGATGTCGTAGTGGTCCTCGGCGGCGCGGAAGGCCAGTTCGTAGGACATCGGCAGATCGCGGCCGCCGTAGGCCTCCGGCCAGGTCAGGGCGCCCCAGCCGGCGTCGAACTTGGTCTGCTCATAGGCGGAGATCGCGTCGGTGTGGGCCCGCTCCTCCTCGGGGGTCCAGTTCTCGAAGACGGCGACGGAGTCGCTGCCCACGCCCCACACCGCATCGGTACGGCGCGGAGCGATCGTCGAGAGCCAGGTGTGCGCATCGTCGGTGAAGGTCGCCAGATCCGGCAGTGTGGTCGTCATGTCGATCCGATCGGTGGAAGTGGTGGGTCAGACGGCGAGAACGGTGCAGGCGCTGATGCCCGGCGCACCGTAGACATGGGTGAATCCGACCTTCGGCGAATCGTCGACCTGCCGGTCACCCGCCTCGCCGCGCAACTGCGTGACGATCTCGTGGACCTGACGCAGGCCGGAGGCGCCGATCGGCTCGCCGTTGGCGATACATCCACCATCGGTGTTGACCGGCAACGTGCCGCCGATCTCGGTGCGTCCCTGGGCGATCCACTCTTCCTGCTCGCCGTGTTCGCAGAACCCGCATTCGGCCATGTGCATGATCTCCGCACCGCTCTCGGTGTCCTGGAGTTGCGCGACGTCGACGTCTGCCGGCCCGATGCCGGCCTGCTCGAAGGCGGCCCGAGCGGCGTCGGTGCTGACGCTGACCGGTTCGCCGGTGCCCTGGACCGCCGGGCTGAAGACCTCGAAGGAACCGAACTGCCGGGTGCGGTGGCTGATCGCCTTGATGGCCACCGGGCGGCCGCCGAGTCGGCGGACCGCGGACTCGCTCGCCACCACGATCGCCGCCCCACCCTCACCGGGGGAACAGAACATGTACCGGGTGAGGGGGTCGTTGACCATGTCGGCGTCCCGGATCACGTCTGCAGGCATGGGATCTCGACGCCAGGCGTTGGGGTTGAGCGCACCGTTGCGGTATGCCTTGGCGGCCACCTCGGCCAGGGTGTCCCGGGAGATCCCGTGAGCGTTCATGTAGCGGGCGATCTTGGAACCGAAGAACTGGGTGGTGACCATGAGGCCGGCCTCGCCGTACCCCTCGGGCAGGCCCCACTCCGCGGGGAGCGGGTCGAAGGCGCCGCGCGGGTGCTTGTCGAAGCCGACGGCCAGGGCTACGTCGGCGGCGCCGGCACGGACCGCGTTGACCGCGGACACGAGCGCGCTTCCGCCTGTGGCGCAACCGTTCTTGACGTTGGTGAACGGGATACCGGTGAAGCCCAGCTCGGCGACGAGGGTGTCGGCGAGTCCGGACCCGTCGCTGCCGCCGAAGGCGACCTGGACGTCAGGCCACGTGAGGCCGGCATCGGTGAGTGCGGTCTGGATGGCGGTGACTGCCATCTGGCGTCCGCTGATCCCGTTCTGGCGCCCGAACTTCGACAGTCCGGCGCCGATGATGAAGACGTCTTCGCTCATCGTCGGTCCTCCTGGTCGGCGGTGGGTTCGGGCAGCACGAGGAAACGTGGAACGGGTTGGGTCGCGATGAGGGTGGCGGGTGCTCCCTGCAGGCCTTCGACGGTGTCGGCCTCGAGGATGCCCGCGACGCGGATGCCCTCGGGGAGTTCCACGTATCCCATCGCGAACGGGGAGAAGCCCTCGGGGGGAGGAACATACGGCGGCGACTTCGGTGCGAAACGCTGCACCGTGTAGGCCCAGACGGTGCCTCGGGTGCTCAGCTCACGCGGACGGGCGGTGGCGGTTGCGCATCGCGAGCAATACGTGCCGGCGGGAAAGCCGACCGTGCCGCACACCGTGCATTCCGATCCGTGGAGCACCGCGGGGTCCGTCGCGTCGTCGGCGACGGCGTTCCGGACGGTACTGTCGTCGACCGTCATGTTCCTCCCCTTTCAGTTCTTCTCTGTTTTCTCGAGGGCTGGCTTCTCAGCTGATGAGTGGCTGAGCGATCAGCGGCCGACCCACTTGGGCTCACGCTTCTGCAGGAAGGCGTTGACGCCTTCTTTGGCGTCCTCGGACTGCAGTGCGTTGCCCACGGCCAGGTGCTCCATGACCATCAGCGACTGGATGTCGGCGTCGAGGCCGCGGTCGATCGTCATCTTGGTCAGCTTCATCATGAACGGGCTCTTGTCGATGAGCGGAGCGATGAAGTCGGCCTCGAGCTTGTCGAGGTCGGCGGCCGGTGCCGAAGCGTTGATCAGGTCCCACTCGGTGGCTTCCTTGCCGGACAGCAGCTTGCCGGTGAGCATGAGCTCCTTGGTCTTGCGGACGCCGATCATGCGCGGCAGGCGGTAGATCGGGCCGGCGCCGCCGAACAGGGCGCGACGGATGTGGAAGTCGCCGATCTTGGCATCGTCGGCCGCGATGGCGAAGTCGCACGAGATCATGAGCTCGAAGCCGCCGGCGGTGACGTAGTCCTCGAGGACGGCGACGGACGGGGTGTTCATCGAGTACAGCCGGTCACAGACCTTGGCCGAGAGCACGGCGACGTCCATGGCGGTGGTGCTGCCGACGTAGTCACTGAGGAGGACGTCGAGGTCGAAGCCCGAGCAGAACTGATTTCCCTTGCCGCGCAACACCAGAACGAGCAGATCGGGGTCGTTGTCGACCTCGGTGATGATCTCGTCGAGACGGTGCAGCAGCTCCGGGGTGACCGCGTTCTTCTTGTGCGGGCGGTTCAGCCAGACGCGAGCGACGGGGCCGTCCTTCTCCAGGATGATGTGGTCGGTGTCGATCATGGGATTCTCCTTCGAGGGTGTTCGAGTTGAACTGGATTCACTTCAGTTCTAACGGTCACCTGAACTGAAGTCAATACTCGACGGGGCACCAATCCTGAACTAAGTTCAGCTCATGACTGTGATCGACAACTACTACGCGACGATCGACGCCGGACGACTCGACGAGGCGGTGGCGATGTTGGCTCCGGACGTCGAGTTCGCCATGATCCTGCCGAACGGCGAGAACCGAGGTTCCGGGCGCGACAAGATGCTCGAATATCTTCGAAATCGCCCGCCGGTCAACCGAAAACACGTCCTCGCCCGACTCGCGGCCGACAAGGACCTCGAGTTCGTGCAGGGCTCGGTCACCGAGGACGACATCCGCACGACGGGGTTCTTCGTCGGGGCGATGCACATCGGGGACGACGGCCTCGTCGACCGCTATCAGGTGAGCTTCAGTCCGGACTTCGCCCTACTCCCCGAAGGAGCCAATCGATGACAACGACCACCACCACTCCGATCCTCGCGCAGTGGTTCGAGTACATGGATTCCGACGATCCCGATCGGGTTCTGGGGATGATCGCCGACGACTTCGTCATGTCGGTGCAGTTCTCGAAGGGCGCGGGACAGTCGGCCGAGTTCGTCGGTGACCGCGCCGGCCTGGTCGGTTACCTGGAGCAGCGCGAGAAGAGCGTTCTGGTCCATCACGTCGACATCGGCGTCACCGCCGACGGGTGCGAGATGGTTCTCGGACGGACCACGCGGGCGGGGGAGTTCGAGGCATCCTTCACCGCCACGGCACAGGTGAACGGTGCCGGCCTCGTGCGGCGACTGCTCATCGCGCGCACGCCCGAGGTCTCGTTCGCCTGATTCGGCCCCGAATACAAGCAACACCTTCTTCATGCTGGCCATGACGTCGCTACCTGCGGAAACGCGGGTGGCGGCGTCGTGGGTCTCCGGTCCGCTCGCATACCGAACCCAGCCGATGCAGAGGTATGACCTCATGAGAAATTGGGCAGGTTCGTGATTGACATCACTAGGAACCCCGGCTAAATTTCAGAACTGAGATCAGTTCAGTTCGATCCCCGGTCGCGCTGAGATCACCGGATCAGCCGGCCGCGGTCATCGCGGATCATCCGGCACCGGAAACCCTTGACGGAAGGTAGATGTCGCATGAGAGGTATGACCCGCGCACTGGCCGCCATCACGGCCGCGGTCGCCACCGTGACCATGCTCGCGGCGTGCGGTGGGGACACCGGTGCGTCCGGCGGACCTGTGGACGGCTCGTGGGACGACGTGGTCGCCGCGGCGAAGAGTGAGGGGAAGGTGACTCTCTACTCGAGCCAGAAGCCGGCGAACCTCGAGGCGCTCAAGAAGGCGTTCGAAGCCGAGTACCCGGAGATCGCCCTCGACTTCGTGCGCGGGACCGACGTGGAGATCAACCCGAAGGTCGAGACCGAGAGCCGGACCGGCAAGGGCATCGCCGACGTCCACATGCAGACCGATGCGGCGTGGATGAAGACCGCGGCCGAATCCGGCACCTACACAACCGATCTGGTTGGTCCGGCGCTCACCGCGCCGGACTACCAGCCCGAGAAGAGCCTCATCGACGACCAGTTCGCACTGACCAGTGCCGCGGTCTTCAGCCTCGGCTGGAACACCGACGCCGTGCCGGCCGGCCTGCGGACTCCGCAGGACGTCGTGAATCCCGCCTACCGGGGCAAGATCGGCGTCGTCAACCCCACCGGTATCGCGTCCTACGTGGACATGTACCGCTACTTCTCCAAGACCTACGGCGAGGACTACTGGAAGCAGGTCGCGGCGTTGTCCCCGCGCATCTACCCGAGCGCACTCGGAGTGGCCCAGGCACTGACCTCGGGCGAGATCTGGGTGACCCCCACTGTGCAACCCCTCGTCACCGAGGTGGACAACGGCGCGCCCGTGAACTGGGCGCTTCCCCCATCACCGTGGGGTACTCCCTGGTACACCAGCGCATTGTCGGCGGCGCCGAATCCGAATGCGGCCCAGGTCCTCGTCGACTTCATGATCACCCGTGCGGGACAGACCGCGCTCAATTCCGGTTACGCCGCGGTGCTTCCCGACATCCCCGGTGCGGTCGCCCGTGCACAGGACATCGCGACGCCGGACACCGACAACCTCACCCCGGACAAGGTCCGCGAGTTCTCGCAGAGCTGGGCGGAGGATTTCCAGTGACCGGGGCTCAGGAGACCGTTGCCCGCGATCTCGAGGGCGCGGGGGTGTTGATCACCGGTGCGGCCAAGGGAATCGGTGCCGCCACCGCCGCAGCCTTCGCGGCGCGGGGTGCGGTGGTCTACCCGACCGACGTCGACGCCGATCGCGGCCGTGCCGCCGCAGCGGAATACGGTGCGGCAGAGCGGTTCAAGGTTCTAGACGTACGAGACGAGGAGGGCTGGGAGCGGGTTGTCGCCGAGATGGAGGCTGACGGCCACCCCCTGCAGGTGATGGTCAACTCGGCCGGCGCCGCCATCCGCGCCTCGCTCGCCGACACCCCCCTCGACGGGTTCCGGCGCATGGTCGACCTCAACCTCGTGGGCACCTTCCTCGGTGTGCGCACGGCCGCCCGGTACATGGTCGCCGGCGGCGCGGTGGTCAACATCTCGTCTCTGCGAGGAGTGGTGGCCACTGCCGAACTCGGCGCGTACGGAGCGTCGAAGTTCGGAGTCCGCGCGCTGACGCGGGTCGCGGCCATCGAGCTGGCACACAAGGGGATCCGCGTCAACGACGTGTGCCCCGGCAGTATCGACACCGAGATCACCGCAGTACCGGACTTCGATCACGTCGACGTGGAGAGCTACGTCCGCACCATCCCGATGCAGCGTCGGGGGGCCCCGGAGGAAGTCGCCGAGGTGATCCTGTTCCTCGCCGAACCGCGCAGCAGTTACATCACCGGCGTCGACCTCCTCGTCGACGGCGGAACCGGTGCAGGCGTGACCACACCTACCAAGAACAACCTCGACAAGAACACGGAGAACTGACGTGACATCTCGATTCTCAGTGTCCGGACTGGTCAAAAAGTACGGTGACAACGTCGTCGTCGACGATCTGGACCTACCCATCGAAGAGGGCGAGTTCCTCGTCCTGCTCGGACCGAGCGGATGCGGCAAGACCACCACTCTGCGCTGTCTGGCCGGCCTGGAAACCCCTCAGGGAGGGTCGATCTCGTTCAAGGACGAGCTGATCTTCGACGCCGACACCGGCGTGAACGTGCCGGCGCATCGCCGCAACATCGGCATGGTCTTCCAGTCCTACGCCCTGTGGCCGCACATGACCGTGCGCAAGAACATCGGGTACCCGCTCAAGGTCCGCAAGATGAAAGAGGCCCTCAAGGACGGGTCGATCGAGCAGGCCGCGCGGATGGTGGACTGCGAGGGTCTGCTCGACCGCTACCCCTCTCAGCTCTCCGGCGGTCAGCAGCAGCGCGTCGCGGTCGCACGCGGACTCGTGTCCCGTCCCGACCTCGTTCTCTTCGACGAACCGCTCTCGAATCTCGATGCCCGCCTGCGCGATCAGGTTCGGTCGCAGATCCACCAGTTGCACCAGCAGCTCGGCTTCACCGCTGTTTTCGTCACGCACGACCAGTCGGAGGCGTTCGCTCTCGGTGACCGGATCGCCATCATGAAGGCCGGCAAGATCGAACAGTACGACGAGCCCGAGCACGTCTTCGAGACCCCTGTCTCCGAGTACGTCGCGGCCTTCATCGGGATGTCGAACCGGATCGAACTCCGTCGCGGACACGACGGATGGCGTACCACCCAGGGCGACGCGGTCGACCTGTCGCGTGCACTGGTACGCGGGGTCCCGGACCGCGGTGCCGAGGCGGCTGCCCGTCTTCGACCCGATGACCTCCTGCTGCACGCGTCGGAGGCCGAAGCGCCGGCCTCCAACGTCATGCTCCATGCCGAGCTCGTCGATTTCGAGTACGGCGGACGGTATTACGACGTGACCGTGCGCTCGGGCGAGGACACGCTCCTGCTGCGTGCCTCCGCTGCCGAGCACGGTGTGACCCTCAAGAAGAGTGCACCCGGTGACAAGGTGGTCGTGAGTTTCGATCCGTCGGCGTTGCGGGTGTACCCCGACCAGGCCGATGCGGCGATCGACACCGTCTCGCAGACCGCCAAGACCGCGGTGGCGCCGGCCCCGGCGAAGCTCGCATCATGACGGCCACGGCCCCGACAGTCGGAATCGGATCGTCCCCGCGGTCGCTGGCGATCCCCGCCCAGTGGCGGGCGCGGATCGGTTACGGCATCCTGCTCGCGATCCTGGCCTACCTGGTGGTCCTCCCGATGGTCCGGCTGCAGGCACTGGCCTTCGAGGACGGCGCGCAGGGTTACCGAAACGAATACGGCCGCTTCGACATCGCCGAGACGATCTGGACGACGGTCGCGCTCGCGGGCGGTTCGTTGGTGATCGCCATGGTCCTGGGTACGCTGCTCGCCTTCGCGGCGAGCCGTCTGCCGGCGGGCATGGGCTTCCTCAAGATGATCCCCATCCTGCCGATCGTGATGCCTGCCGTCGCGAACATCGTGGGCTGGGCGTTCCTGCTCTCGCCCGGCCCCGGCTACCTGAACGTGCTCCTGCGGAAGCTCCCGTGGTGGAGCGGCAGCGACAGCGGGCCGATCGACGTGTACACCGTGCCGTGGATCATCATCCTGACCGGCTTCGGCCTTACATCCTTCGTCTACCTGTTCGTCAGTGCCGGAATGCAGAACATCAGTGCCGAACATCTGGAAGCGGCACAGACGAGCGGGTCGTCGACCGTCGGTGTGTTCTTCCGGGTCGTGCTGCCCCTTCTGCGACCCTCGCTCATCTACGGCGGCGGTATCGCCTTCCTGCTCGGTCTCGGCCAGTTCACCGGCCCGTTGCTGCTCGGCCAGAACAACGGCGTGAACGTGCTGACCACCGACATGTATCGCCGGGTGTCGGAGTCGCCGGCCGACTTCGCGGCGGCCGCGGCTGCCGGTTCGCCGCTGGTGATCCTCGGTATCGCGATCGTCCTCGTCCAGAAACTGTTGTTGGGCAATCAGAGTCGCTTCGTCACGCACGGCGGCAAGGCGTTCTCGCCGACCGGTGGCCGCGCGCGTTGGGCAAGCGCCACGCTCGTCGTGTACGCCCTCGTCGCGCTGGTCATCCCGATGGTCGGTCTCGTGATCGTGTCGCTGACGCCGTACTGGTCGGGGTCGTTGTCGTGGGGACTGTTCACCCTGGACAACTTCCGCGAACTCTTCGCGAACGCCTCGGTCACCGAGTCGATCGTCACCAGTGTCCTCACCTCGCTGGGCGCCGTCGCGATCTGTATCCCGATCGGATACGCGATGGCCAACCTCCTGGTGCGGGGTCGCCAGCACAAGGTCCTGGGTCTCGTCGGCGATCTGATCACCGCACTGCCGCTGGGCATCCCCGCCGTCATCTTCGGTGTCGGCTTCCTGCTCACCTACACCGAGCCGCCGCTGATCCTCTACGGCACGCGGACAGTCATCGTGTTGGTCTACGTGGTGCTGATGCTGCCCTTCGCGGTGCGGATGCAGATGACCGCGATGCTCTCGTTGGGCAACACCTACACCGAGGCGTCGGCGACCAGCGGCGCATCGCCCCTCGTCACCAACTTGCGGATCATGTTGCCGCTCATGCGGCCTGCGATCCTGAGCGCAGTGGCGCTGATGTTCATCCTGCTCACGCACGAGTTCGCGGCGTCGCTGCTCGTCCGGGCGTCGACCACACAGGTGATGGGCACGTTGCTCTACGACATGTGGCAGAACGGGTCGTACCCCCAGGTCGCCGCGATGGCGTTGCTGATGACGGCGGTGACCGCCGGCGGTGTCGGTGCGGCAATGGTGGTCGGCGGGCGCAATGTCCTCAGCAATCTCTGAATCGGCGTCCGAGGAGTACGTGATGGGTGTAGGTGCAGGCCGGCTTGCCGGCAAGGTCGCGCTGGTGACCGGTGCCACCGGTGGGATAGGCGTGGAGATCGTTCGACGCCTGGCCGGTGAAGGCGCCTCGGTCGTATTGACCGATGTCCCCGGTGCTCCGCTGGATCAGTTGCGGGACAGTCTGTCCGAGCCCGACAAGCACCTGGTTGCAACGCTCGACATCTCGTCGGAGAGCGGATGGGAGAGCGTCGTCGGTGACATCGCGGAGAGTCATCCCCGACTCGACCTGCTCGTCAACAACGGTGCCATCGGAAGTCTCGCGTCGGTGGTCGACGAGAAGGTCGACACCTATCAGCGCGTGATCGACATCAGTCAGACCGGTACCTGGCTGGGGATGAAGCACGCGGGCGCCCACATCGAGGCGACCGGAGGCGGGGCCATCGTCAACGTGTGCTCGATCCTGGGATCGGTTGGCGGGCTGGGCAACAGCCTCGCCTATGCCGCCGCGAAGGGGGCGGTGCGGACGATGACGAAGAATGCTGCGCTGCACTGGGCGAAGCGCGGGGTCCGGGTGAACTCGATCCACCCGGGTTTCATCGGCACCGAACAGCTCAGGGAGCGGTACGAGGGCACCGAGCGTCACGACGCGATGATCGCGAACACCCCGATGGGGCGCCTCGGCACGGCGGAGGACGTCGCGGCCGCAGTCGCATTCCTCGGCGGCGATGACGCGCTCTACATCACCGGCACCGAACTCTACGTCGACGGTGGCTGGACCTGCGCCTGAGTCAGGCGACAGGCTTTATCAACGGAGGAACACATGAGAACTCGCAGACTCGTCGGTGCGCTCGCAGCAGCGACCCTCGCCCTGACGGTCGCTGCGTGCGGAGGCGGCAGCGAACCTTCTCGCGCGGTGGACGGCCCTTGGGAGGACGTCGTCGCGGCGGCCAACAAGGAGGGCAAGGTCACCCTGTACTCGACGCAGGCCGCACCCCGCCTCGCCGACTTGGAGAAGCAGTTCGAGAAGGCCTACCCCGCCATCGATCTCGAGATCGTCCGCGGGGTCGACGCCGACCTCCTCTCCAAGATCGACGCCGAATCGCGGTCGGGCAAGGGAATCGGCGACGTTGCCGTCATCACCGACATCTCGTGGATGAAGGCGAACGCCGACAACGACGTCGCCGTCCCCGTCGTGGGGCCGGCATTCGACGCGCCGGATTACCACCGCGCGTCGAGCATCGTCGATGACCGCTTCTTCCTGGAAGGTGCCGTCATCCTCGGTCTCGGCTGGAACACCAAGGCGCTCCCCGGCGGGGTCAAGGACGCGCGGGGCCTGCTCGATCCGGCGCTGAAAGGAAAGATCGGCATCGTCAACCCGGCGACCTCGCCGACCTACCTCGATTACTACGCGCACATCGAGAAGTACTACGGCGAGGATTACATCAAGGCGCTGGCGGCCCAGAATCCGCGTATCTACCCCAGCAACCAGCCGCTGGGGCAAGCCGTCGCGTCGGGTGAGGTGACCGTCGGACTCATGACCGATCCCATGCTCACGTCCAAGGACGCCGGTGCGCCGGTGGATTGGACGGCGACCGAGCATGTCTGGGGTGCGAAGTGGTACGGACTCGCGTTGGGATCGTCGCCGCATCCCAACGCCGCCCAGGTCCTCGCCGACTTCATGGTCACGCCCGCCGGACAGGCCGCGACCACTCCCGGTTACGCCTCGGTACTGCCCGACATCGCAGGTTCGGTCGCGAACGCTCAGGAGGTCGCCGACCAGAACCTCGACGTGACCACCGGACAAGGTGCACAGAAGTACCGGTCCGAGCTGGAGCAGATTCTGAAATGAGTTCCCGACGCCTCGGGACGGTCGGCGGAATCCGCCGGCTGTCCCTGGTGGCCCTCGCCACGGCCGCCCTCACGATGACAGCGGCATGTGGCGGGGGCTCGTCCTCTTCGGAGGCGGTCTCCGGTGACTGGGACGAGGTGGTCGCCGCCGCCGAGCAGGAGGGCAGCGTCTATCTCTACTCCACCCAGCACCCGGACAATCTCCAGAAGCTCAAAGGGTCGTTCGAGGCCGCCTACCCCCGGATCACGCTCGAGTTCACCCGTGGGACCGATGTCGAGATCAATCCTCGCGTCGAAACCGAGAACCGTACTGGCAAGGGAACCGCCGACGTCCACATGTCCTCGGACTTCAGCTGGGTCACGCGGGCCGCCGCGTCGGGGCAGTACTCGGTCGAGCCGGTCGGGCCGGCCTTCGACAACCCGGCCTACGAGCGGTCTCGCAGCGTGATCGACGATCGGTTGTTCCTCGTCAGCGGTGCGGCGTTCGCCCTCGGGTGGAACACAGATGCGCTGCCGGGCGGACTCGACAAGCCAGAGGATCTCTTGTCCGAATCCCTGCGGGGTCGGATCGGAGTGGTGAACCCCGCCGGCTTCGCCCCCGTCGTGGACGAGTACCGGTTCTTCGACAAGAACTGGGCTCCCGACTTCAACAAGCGTCTCGCAGCTCTCGAGCCGCGGATCTATCCCGGCGCGCTCGCCGTCGCGCAGGCGCTCAACTCCGGCGAGATCGTCGCGACACCGATGGTCCAACCGCTGGTGCGCGAGCAGAAGACCGGCGCCCCGGTCGGATGGAAGCTGCCGCAACCCTATTGGGGCACACCCTGGTACTCCCACGTACTTACCTCGGCCCCCCATCCGAACGCGGCCCAGGTCCTGGCCGACTTCCTGGTCACCCGGGACGGTCAGACCGCTCTGTCGACCGGTTATGCGTCGGCACTCCCGGACATCCCCGGGGCGGTCGCACGAGCCCAGGACATCCCGCTCCCTGACGTCGACTCGCTCACCGCGGAGTCGGTCGATCGGTATCAGCAGGAGTGGCGCAGGCAGTTCCTGTCCTGAGTCGTCGGCCGCCGACAACTCCTCGAAAGGAGGTCCGATGACCGCCGGACCCGTATTCCCCGAACTGTTCTCGCCGATGGAGATCGGCGGACTGACCCTCCGGAACCGGTTGGTCGCTCTTCCCGCCGGCACGAGCCTCGTCGAGCACGGTGTGCCGACCGAGGGCGACACCGAGCACTTCGAGCGGCTCGCCGCCGGAGGTGTCGGCATGATCGTGGGCGGCGCGACCGTCGTCCACCCCACCACGACTCTGCGGTCACGCAAACTCGTGGAGGCCTACCAGGACGAGGTCATCCCCGCCACGGCCAAGAAGGTTGCCGCGGTGCACCGTCACGGGGCGCGTCTGATCACCCAATTGGTCCATCTGGGACGGGAGTTCATCGGGGGTGAGTCGGATTCACCGCCGGTGGCCCCCTCGTCCCTCAAGACGAACCGAGACGCCTATCCACCCCATGAGTTGACGATCGCCGAGATCGAGGACATCGTCGACGGTTGGGCGACCTCCGCACGCAATCTCATCGCCGCCGACGTGGACGGTCTTGAGATCCATGCTGCCCACGGATATCTCGTCGCACAGTTCATGTCACCGCTGACGAACCGCCGAACCGACTCCTTCGGTGGCGGATTCGAGAACCGGATGCGATTCGGGCGACTCGTCGTCGAGGCCATGCGTGCGCAGATGCCTGCCGGAAAGCTGCTCGGCGTGCGATTGAGCGGCGAGGAGGAGATCCCCGGCGGGATGACGATCGACGACTGTGTACGGATCGCGGAGTACTACGCCGACCTCGGCGTGGACTACCTCAGCATCACACACGGCACCCGCGGGTCATACGTCAAGGATTCGACGCAACCGGACGCGGTCGCGGTGGGTTCGGCAGCACGGGTGCGTGCCGCCACCGGTGTGCCGGTCCTCGTCGGACAGCGGATCCGGGATGCGGCGACCGCCGAACACATCATCAAACGCGGCCAGGCCGACCTCGTCGGGATGGCGCGGGCGCTGATCGCCGACCCTGAACTACCCAACAAGTCGGCCGAGGGCCGAATGCTGGAGATCCGGGGATGCCTCGGGATCAACCAGGACTGCCGGGCCTTCGATCCGCACCTGCACTGCGCGGTGAACGCCGAGGTCGGACGGGGCAGACACCGGAATGTCGGAATGCGGGCGCCGGAGACCAAAGAGGTCTATGTCATCGGCGGTGGCCCGGGCGGGTTGGAAGCCGCTCGCGTCGCGGCCGAACGGGGGCACCGGGTAACCCTTTTCGAGGGTGCAACCGAACTAGGCGGAGCCGTCCGGACCGCCGCACGGTCGCCGCACCGGAGCACCCTGATCGACATCGTCGACTATCTGGGCCACGAGATGCGGCGACTCAAGGTGGATGTGAACCTCGCCGCGGCCATCGATGCCGACGACTTCACCGAGATCACGGGTATCGCCGACCACGTCATCGTGGCCACCGGTTCCCGGCCGGCCCCGATCCCGTCGTGGCTGCCCCAGCACGCGTCGGCAACCGTGGATCAGGCCATCCTCGGCGATCTGCCGTCGATGGACACCCGCAACGCCGTGGTCGTCGACGACGGCGACGGGTTCTGGCCCGCCTACAACGCGGCCGAGGCTCTCGCGCAACAGGGTTGGCAGGTCACCCTGTCGACACCGTTGACCTCACTGTGCTCGCGTATCCCGGCCGAGAGTGTCGGACCGCTGCTCCGTCGACTCGCCGAGGCCGGGGCCACCCTGGAAGTCGCACGAACCCTCGAGCCGGGTGGCGACGGCTCGTTGCAGAGCCGGCCGGTTTTCGGCGGTGAGCCGCAGATCCTTCCGGAGTCGCTGATCGTCTGGCATCAGCCCCGGGTACCCCTGTCGCCGTTCACCATCGACGGGGGCGATACCACGATCAGTCAGATCGGTGACTGCGTGACCCCACGACGCATCGGACATGCGATAGCCGAGGGCTATCGCGTCGGTGCAGAGATCTGAGATCAGAGGAGAAATGATGAACGAGGCCCAGTTCGAGGGCAAGATCGCGGTCGTCACCGGCGGCGGGTCCGGTATCGGAGCCGCAACGGTGCGCGAACTCAACCGTCGCGGTGCGGAATTGGTGTACGTCGTCGACGTCTCCATCGACGGGGCGAAGACGGTGGCATCCGAGATCGACGGTGCCCGGGCTCTGGAATTGGACGTCTCCGACTCGGAGGCGGTCGCCGAGGCCTTCGCCGGAGTCGTCGCCGAGCACGGGCGGCTGGACGTCGTGGTGCACGCGGCCGGCGTGGACGACCCGACCTCGAAGACCTGGATGCAGGAGGCGGCAGCACAGGGCGAGCCCATCGACGTCACGTCGCGACTGACCGACAAGATGTGGCGACGGGTTCTGGACATCAACCTCGACGGCACGTTCTACGTGCTGCGGGAATCGGTGCGCGCCATGAAAGGTCGCGGAGGAGGCGCCATCGTGACGGTCGGTTCGTCGTCCGCCTTCGACACCCTCATCGGTTACCCGCACTACTCCGCGTCCAAGGCCGCGGTGCATGCGATGAGCCAGTCGGTCGCGAAAGAGGTTCTGCCGTTCGGCATTCGCGTCAACACGATCGCGCCCGGTCCGGTCGACACCGCCATGGCCGCGCGGACCCCGGCGCACCTTCGTGCGGCGATGGACTCCGGTCCGGCTCGTGGCTACGCCAGCCCGGAGGAGCTCGCCGACACGATCCTGTATCTGGCGTCGCCGGGAGCGGCCAATCTCGTCGGCGCGGTGGTGCTGAGCAACGGCGGCAGATTCACCGTCTGACGACAGATACCGAGAGACACGAAAAAGCCTGAGCGGAACCGATCCGGTTCCGCTCAGGCTTTGATCGTCGAAAGCGCGCTCAGGCCTTGACCATTCGGACCAGAGACTCGGTGACGGTCTTGATCATGTGGTCGGGGGAGATGGGTCCGCCGGGCCGGTACCAGCGCCACACGCTGACCATCGCGCCCAGGACCAACCGCGATGCCAGTTCGGGATCGCCGGGGGCGAAGGCACCTGTCTCCATTCCGCGCTTGAGCAACTCGGTCCAGTTGTGCTCGATCTGGGCGACCAGCTCGCGGGACTGGACCCGTTCGGTCTCTTCTTTCTCCGACTGGCGCGGAGTGCTGAGGATGTCCATGTGGTTCTGCAGGATTCGGCGCTGAAGGGCATCGGTGGGCTCGGCTTCGAGAGCCGCCGCAACCGCTGCGCGCAAGGCCTCCTCGGGATCGCTGATCCCGGCGGTCCCTGCGTCGAAACGGCTGACCGACTCGGCCAGTTCGATGCGCATGATCGTGAGCAGGCAGTGCGCCTTCGACTCGAAGTAGTGGTACAGCGCGGTCTGGCCGATACCCACCTCGCCCGCGACCGAGGCCCATTTGGTGTGCTCGTATCCGACCTTGCCGAACTGCTCGACGGCGACCGTCAGGATGCGCGCACGCTTCGAGCGTGGTCCGTCCTCACGAACTTTCGAGTCGACTGGCATTGCCTACCCCCTTCTGATCTGTGTCGCCGGTGTCCATCGTGACATGAGTTGAACTCAGGTCACGCGGATTCGGGCACGCGGTCGAGTATCGACGCCGCAATGCGCGTCCGCTGAGTCGTGGCGTCCCCCGTGGCCGCCTCGTTGACGAGCACCCGCCGATAGTAGTTGTGAGCAGGGTGCTCCCAGGTGAAGCCGATACCACCGTGCAACTGGATGGTCTCGGTGCAGACCCGGATCGCGGCCTCGGTGCAGATGGTTCCGGCGACCGCGGCGGCGAACGCGATGGCGGCACGGTCACCGTCCGCGTCGACGACGCCGGCAGCGTAGCGGGCGGCGGATCGGGCGCGCTCGACGTCGAGGAGCATGTCGGCGATCCGGTGCTTGACCGCCTGGTACGACGCGATCGCCCGGCCGAACTGCTTGCGCGAGCTGGTGTACTCGATCGTCATCTCCAGGAGATGCGACGCGATGCCGACGTTCTCCGCGGCAACGGCGATGGTCGCGCGGGCTCGGAGCTCTGACACGAGGGCCGCGGTACCGCCCTCGTCGGACAACGGGATCGCAGCCGCCGCGTCGAGATGGAGCACGGCGAGCGGGCGAGTGGGGTCCAGCGATTCCGCGGTCACACGAGTGACCGAATCATCGGTGAGCGGGACGGCGAACAGTCGACGGCCGCCGCCGGTTTCGGCTGTGACGACGGCGATGTCGGCGGTGGCGCCGTGCGGCGCGTGCGCCGCGGTGCCCGACAGGCGCCAGTCCCCGGAGGAGACCTCAAGGGCGGTGAGACAGTCGGTGTCGCCGTCGAGCGGGGTCGCGGTGACCACGGCGCTGCCGTCGAGTGCTGCCGCTCGGTGTTGGTCGAGGCGGGCGTCGCCGCCCAGCAGGAGGGCGTGGACACCGACCGCTGCCGAGGTCAGGACGGGTTCCGGACGCAGCGCTCGGCCGCATTCCTCGAGCACGGTGCAGAGGTAGGTCAGCCCGTAGCCGAGGCCGCCGTCGGATTCGGGTACGGCCATCGTGGTGACCGCCATCGACGTGGCCAGTTCAGACCAGACCTCCGAGGAGTATCCGAGCTCCGACTCGGTGATGCGACGGACGTCCTCGATGTCGCCTGCGGACGCCAGCAGCGATCGGATCGCGTCGCGGAGATCCGACTCCTCGTCGTTGGGCAGCAACGGGATCGCGGTGTCGATCGACCAGGGGCGCCCGCTCGCGGCGCTGTCGCCTGCGTCGTGGGTGTCGAGCGGCGCGGCGGACAGTGTCTCGGCCGTCCCGGGGTGAATGCTCATCGCTGAACTCCTCTGCCGAGCATGGATGTGGATCAGGAACCTGAACAGAACTCAATTCATATTCGATGGATGCGCCCCGAGCTGTCAAGCATCTGTGGACAAGAAAGTCGAACTGAAGTAAGTTCAGTCCCAATGACCGCGTGAGCGTGGAGAGGAAACGATGTCAGACCGCGAGGATGCCCTTCATCAGATAGGCCATCCGTGCGGCGAACTCCGGACTCTGGGTTCCTCGTCTCATCCGCACCGCGTCGTTGACGATGGACAGGGCCGCGTGCACGGCCACCGCACCCTGGTCCCGTTTGAGTCCCGGGTCGACCTCGATGAGCAGATCGATCCAGCGGGCGACATAGCGACGCTGGATGTCGAGCAGCTCGGTGGCGCCGGGCTGGCCGGCGAGGACCGGGGAGTTGTTGAAGCTCACGGACAGGTCGGGCGTGCTGGTGATGACCTCGACATACGAATCGACCAGTGTGGCAAGGAGCTTGGCGGGATCGTTCGTCGCTCCGTAGGCCGCCATCACCGCCGCCTCGAGGCGGGCGCCGCTGCGATAACCGATGGCCACCAGGATCGCCATCTTCGACGGAAAGTGCTTGTACACACTGGGTCCGGCGATCCCGACCGCGCCACCGATCTCGTCGACCCCGACGTCGGAGTACCCGCGCGCGGCGAACAACGCGGCCGCGGCGTCGAGAATCTCGTCCCGGCGCGATCGGGTCGTCCCGGTGAGCTCCGGCGTCGTGGCGAGCGGGGGTGCGGTCGACGGGCTCAGCACCAGCAGGCGTCGGACCAGCTTCTCGATCTCTTCTCGCGCACGGACGCTGGACATCCGGGTGTGGTGCACGGTGAGGCTGCCGCTGACACTCAGGATCGCCCACGCGAGTTGGACGGCCTCGCGTTCGGTCAGGTCGTCGCGCCCGTTCAGGATCGCCGCCGCCCACTGTCCGATCACCTCGCGGGTGCGCAGCGCGACCTGTTTGTTCTGCTCGACGGTCAGGTAGTTGCTCGTCCAACGCCAGAGCGAGGCCGTCTGCGGGCGCTGGACGGCCAGCGCGCACACGGTGGAGATCAGCGTCGCCGCGTCGTTGCCGTCGCGGAGGGCGCGGTCGGTGCACGCCTCGAGGTCGTCGACGCCTGCCAGGACGGCCGCCTCGAGGAGTGACTGCTTGTCGTCGAAATGCCTGTAGACCGATGGCGCGGTGACGCCCGCCGAACGGGCGATGTCGGCGACCGACACCTGCGCGTAGCCGCGCTGGACGAAGAGCGTCGCCGCAGAGTCGACGAGCTGTCGCTTGCGGTCGGCGCCCTTTGTCCGGGTCGTCTTTCGGTCAGGCATGGTGAACAGACCATAGCGCACATTCGGAGGAAATCCAGACCTGTTGACCACGGGGTATAGCCAAATAAGTGATTCCGCGTTAGCCTCGGGGAGTAACCAACTGGTGGTTCGTGTGAAAGGAACACTTTCGTGCCTGATCAAGCATTCATCTACGAGGCGATCCGTACGCCTCGTGGCAAGCAGCGCGGCGGTGCGCTGCACAGCGTCAAGCCGGTCGACCTGGTCTCGGGTCTGATCGACGAGGTTCTGGCCCGCCACGGCGGCCTCGATCCCGCCGACGTCAACGACGTCATCCTCGGTGTCGTCTCGCCGGTCGGCGAGCAGGGTGCGGTCATCGCACGTACCGCCGCCCTCAACAGCGGCCTCCCGGAGACCGTTCCGGGTACCCAGATCAACCGCTTCTGCGCCTCGGGCCTGGAAGCCACCAACCTCGCGGCCGCCAAGGTCGCCTCCGGCTTCGACGACCTGGTTCTCGCCGGTGGTGTCGAGTCGATGTCGCGCGTCCCGATGGGCAGCGACGGCGGTGCACTCTTCACCGACCCCGCCACCGCGTACGACCACTACATCGTCCCGCAGGGCATCGGTGCCGACCTGATCGCCACCATCGAGGGCTTCTCGCGTGAAGACGTCGACGCCTACGCCGCCGAGTCGCAGGCTCGCGCCGAGAAGGCTTGGACCAGTGGCTACTTCACCAAGTCCGTGGTGCCCGTCAAGGACATCAACGGCGTCACCATCCTCGATCACGACGAGCACCGTCGTCCGGGTTCGACGGTCGAGAGCCTCGGCAAGCTGAAGGCCGCCTTCGCCGCCCTCGCCGACATGGCCGGCTTCGACGACGTCGCACTGCAGAAGTACCCGAGCGTCGAGAAGATCAACCACGTCCACACCGGTGGCAACAGCTCCGGCATCGTCGACGGTTCGGGCCTCGTGCTCATCGGTAGCGAGGAGGCGGGCAAGCGCAACGGCCTGACCCCGCGCGCCCGCGTCGTCTCGTTCGCCGAGGTCGGCTCCGAGCCCACCATCATGCTGACCGGCCCCACCCCGGCCACCGAGCTGGCACTGAAGAAGGCCGGCCTGACCGTCGACGACATCGACGTCTTCGAGCTGAACGAGGCCTTCGCCTCGGTCGTCATGAAGTGGATGAAGGATCTGAAGATCCCGCACGAGAAGGTCAACATCAACGGTGGCGCGATCGCCATGGGTCACCCGCTCGGTGCGACCGGCGCGATGATCTACGGCACCTGCCTCGACGAGCTCGAGCGCACCGGCGGCCGCTACGGCCTGATCACCCTCTGCATCGGTGGCGGCATGGGCGTCGCGACCATCATCGAGCGTCTCTGACCCTTCGAGGCTCGCTTCGCTCGCACCTCAGGGAGCGTGTGAAACCTCGCCCGCTCGCACCTCAGGGAACAGGGCAGCTCACCTTGCCCGACCCCGAGTGTGGGTGGACAGCCCGCGCTCGCTCCTCGGGGATCGAGTGGCCTTCACCTTCATAGAAAGATCTTCTGAAACACCATGAGTGACAACATGATCAACTGGGAGAAGGACGCCGACGGCGTCGTCATCCTGACCATGGACGACCCCAACCAGGGCGCCAACACCATGAACGCGCTGTACCAGGAGTCGATGGCCGCGACCGTCGACCGCCTGGAGGCGGAGAAGGACGACATCACCGGTGTCATCCTGACCTCGGCGAAGAAGACCTTCTTCGCCGGCGGCGACCTCAAGGACATGACGAGCGACCGCTCGGACGTCTCCAAGGCCGAGATCGCCACCCAGATCACCGAGACCACCAACGCCATGAAGAAGGTGCTGCGTCGTCTCGAGACCCTGGGCAAGCCCGTCGTCGCGGCCATCAACGGTGCCGCTCTCGGTGGCGGCCTGGAGATCGCGCTGCACACCCACTACCGCATCGCCGCGGACGTCAAGGGTGTCCAGATCGGTCTGCCCGAGGCCACCCTCGGCCTGCTCCCCGGTGGCGGCGGCGTCGTCCGTACCGTCCGCCTGCTCGGTATCCAGAACGCCCTCATGGGTGTCCTGCTCCAGGGCCAGCGCTTCAACCCGACCAAGGCCAAGGAGACCGGCCTGGTCAATGAGGTCGTCGGCTCCATCGAGGAACTGATCCCCGCCGCCAAGGCATGGATCAAGGAGAACCCCGAGGCCCAGCAGCCGTTCGACGTCAAGGGCTACAAGATCCCGGGCGGTGCTCCCACCAACCCGGCCTTCGCCGCGAACCTCCCGGCCCTCCCGGCCCTGCTGCGCAAGCAGATCAAGGGTGCCAACATGCCGGCTCCGCGCGCCATCCTGGCCGCAGCCGTCGAGGGTGCCTACGTCGACGTCGACACCGCCGACATCATCGAGACCCGCTACTTCGTCTCGCTGGTCACCGGCCAGGTCGCACAGAACATGATCAAGGCGTTCTTCTTCGACCTGCAGCACATCAACGGCGGCGGCTCGCGCCCCGAGGGCTACGACAAGTACACCGCCAAGAAGGTCGGCGTCATCGGCGCCGGCATGATGGGCGCGGCCATCGCGTACGTCTCGGCCAAGGCCGGCATCGAGGTCGTCCTCAAGGACATCGACCTCGAAGCCGCCAAGCGCGGTAAGGGTTACTCGGAGAAGCTCGAGGAGAAGGCCCTCTCGCGTGGCAAGACCACGCAGGAGAAGAGCGACGCGCTCCTCGCCCGCATCCACCCGACCGTCGATCCGGAGGACTTCAAGGGCGTCGACCTCGTCATCGAGGCCGCCTTCGAGTCGGTCGAGGTCAAGCACAAGGTGTTCCAGGAGATCGAGGACATCGTCGAGCCCGACGCCGTCCTGGGTTCCAACACCTCGACCCTGCCGATCACCATTCTCGCCGAGGGCGTGAAGCGGTCCGAGGACTTCATCGGTATCCACTTCTTCTCGCCGGTCGACAAGATGCCGCTGGTCGAGATCATCAAGGGTGAGAAGACCTCGGATGCCGTGCTGGCCAAGGTCATCGACTACACCCTGCAGATCCGCAAGACCCCGATCGTCGTCAACGACAGCCGTGGCTTCTTCACCAGCCGCGTCATCGGCACCTTCGTCAACGAGGCCATCGCGGCCGTCGGCGAGGGCGTCGAGCCGGCGTTCATCGAGCATGCGGGCACCCAGGCCGGTTACCCGGCCGCGCCGCTGCAGCTCATGGACGAGCTGACCCTGACCCTGCCGCAGAAGATCCGCAAGGAGACCGAGGCGGCACTCGTGGCCGAGGGCAAGGAAGTTCCGCAGCACGGCTCGAACGCCGTCGTCGACTGGATGGTCGAGAACGGCCGCACCGCCAAGAAGGACGGCAAGGGCTTCTACGACTACGACGAGAACGGCAAGCGCACCCAGCTCTGGCCGGGCCTGCGTGAGCAGTTCAAGTCGGGCACCACTGAGATCCCGCTCGAGGACATGAAGGAGCGCATGCTCTTCGCCGAGTCCCTCGAGACCGTCAAGTGCTTCGACGAAGGTGTGCTCACCTCCGTCGAGGACGCCAACATCGGCTCGATCTTCGGCATCGGCTTCCCGGCCTGGACCGGCGGTGTCATCCAGTACATCAACGGTTACGAGGGTGGCGTGCCCGGCTTCGTCGCGCGCGCCAAGGAGCTCGCCGGCAAGTACGGCAAGCACTTCGAGCCGCCGGCCTCGCTCGTCGAGAAGGCCGAGCAGGGTGTCACCAAGCTGACCAACGAGAACCTCGCTGCGAAGTAAGACACTCGCTGGGTGACCAGCAGACATCAAGGGCCCCGACCGGATTCGTTCCGGTCGGGGCTCTTGCTTTCGCTCACTCTTTCCGTACCCGCTCACTGTTGACGGGTGAGCGGCAACAGATCTCGTGAGCGAAACCTAGGCGGCGAGGAGGCCGAACTTCTTCAGCCAGGGATGCAGAAGCGGGACCAGTTGACGCTTCTCGAGGGTCGACCAGGTCCAGCGGACGACGGCGATACCGCTGGCCCGCAACCGATCTTCGCGGAGCTTCTCACGGACGACGACGTCCGTTGCCGACTCGCCGGCGCCGCGGAGGCTGTCGTACTTGTGCAGACCGTCGAACTCGCCGACGAGTAGTTCCGCCCAATCGAAGTCGCTGCGGTACCTCTGACCGTCGATGACGAACTCGCGCTGCAGCGTCGGGATCGGAAGACCCGCGTCGATCATCTGCGCGCGACTCCAGGATTCGCCGACGCTCTCGGCAGCCGCGCTCGCGAAGGGCAATGCTCGCCGCGCATTCCGCGCGCTCCGGCGTCGACGCCCTGAGAGGAGATCCGCCATCACAGTGGGGTCGGCACCGGCACGGAGCGCGGCGTCGAAAATGACCAGGGCCTGGTCGAAACTCCCCATGGTCGCGACGTCGACGGCGGTGCGTTCGATGGACGTGACCCGTATGCCGTCGATCTCGACGACCTCCTGTGGGTCGAGCGGCGACGCGTGCAGATGACGTTGTCCGCGAATCGATCCGCCCGCGGATCGCCCGGTGGTCACATGGACGAGGCCGAGATCCGGATGCAGCATCGGTAGCTCGTGAAGAGCCGCGGCGGACACGTGGCTGAGCGGATGACCATCGGTGGGGCCCGAGGTGGCGACCGCCAGCGCGCGCAGACGGTGACGCTTCTCGGAGGAGCCCGTCCCGGCCGGTTGGTCGGAGGCCGGGACCCACACTCCCGGTATCAGGCGCACGAGTTCCCGGCGGGTGGTGGCACCGGACAGTTGTTGGTCGGAGAATCCCGCGTGCAGTGCTGCATCGCGGTGGACGAGTCCGAAGCGATCGGTGGGAAAAGACGGCACAGAGAATACGACGCAGCGCGCGGCGACTGGGTTCCCGTCCGCGGGAGCGCTCACATGATCCGTTCCCGCTCACCCTTCAAGAGTGAGCGGGAACGGATGTGGTGAGCGAAGACTCAGTCTCCCGCCGGCACCTCGGCGCCGCCGACGCTGAGCACGACGCGGGCGCCGTACGGCACCGACTCGACGAGCCGCAGCTGCGCCAGCGCCGGGTGCGCGTCGAGCAGACGACCCGCGTTGGCGAGCGCCCGCAGCGACGCGGTCTCGGCTCGGGCCGCCTCGAGCTTGGCCAGACCACGAGTCTTCGCGGTGACCACCTCGAGTGCGGCACTACGGATCTCGGACGGCACGATGATGTCACGGATGACGACATCGAGCACCTCGACACCGACGGTTGCGGCCGCCTCGGCCGCCGCCTCGCGGATCGGAGCCACGTCGACGACGTCGCCGCGTCGGATCAGCTCCTCTGACGCGATGTCGGCGCTCACCTGGCGCAGCGCGATCTGCGCGGCCAGGTAGACCGCGCCGATCGGGTCGGCGGCCCGCTCGACGAACGCACGGGCATCGATCACGCGGGCGCGCAATGACATCGAGACGCGGATCGCGATGGAGTCCGAGGTGAGGATCTCCTGCGGTGCAACCGGAATGAGTCGGTCACGGAGGTCGACGGTCACCGTCGAGTCGGGCTTGGGGATCCGGTGACGTCCGGTATCCAGGGACTGGACCTCGGCATCCCGGTAGGCCAGCACCGTGTGACCCGGGGGGACGGTGATCTCGTTGTAGAACAGCATGGCGATCCTCCTTTCCGTTGCGTCGCAATGCCTGTCGGGACGTACTTGCTTGGTGGCGACACCGCTCGCGGGCGGGCCGGCCGGTGGGGGCGCGCAGCGTCGAATCGCGGACGACTCGCCGTGACGACCGCAGAACCGACCGAAACCGTGATCCCGGGAGCGGTGCCGTGATCAGGACTCGAACCTGAAAGGGTTGAAAAGACCCGTTGCCATCAAGTAGGCACAAGGATTCCGACGCACAGGAACACGTCGCGGTACCCCGCTCCGGCCTGCTGGTCCTCGTGCCGAACGGGAACTATGCCAGCTTGAGAGCCGTAGGGGCAACGGAATATTCGTACGGCCCGTGGATGGAACCGTTCGACGCCGTCATGCGTCAAAGTACGCATGACCCATCCAGGCAGACAACCCAGGTCAGATCGCACGCGAGGCGGCGTTGCGTGCAGGGCTTACCGCCCAGGACCTCGACGCGGTGGACGAGCCCGAGCGATCGGTGGGAAAAGACGGCACAGAGAATACGACGCAGCGCGCGGCGACTGGGTACCCGTCCGCGGGAGCGCTCACATGATCCGTTCCCGCTCACCCTTCAAGAGTGAGCGGGAACGGATGTGGTGAGCGAAGACTCAGGTTGGTCCGGAGTGAAATTCCGCCGCGGACACGGGTGATCAGCGGGTCAGGAAGGAACTGACCGTCGCCTCGAACGCTTCCTTGGCTTCGATCATCACCCAGTGGCCGCACTTCGGGAAGATGTGCAGCTCGGCGTCGGGGATGAGGCGCATGGGGACCATGGCCATGTCGGGCGGGCTGACGCGGTCGTCGCGGCCCCAGGTGAGCAGCGTCGGGCAGGCGACCTTGTGCATCGACGCCCAGTAGGGAGGAGTGTCGGAGGCCGCCATGAACTGCTGCTGCATCTCGAAAGCCGCTGAACCGTACATCATCTGGGCGGTCTTCTGGGCGTCCGGGTTGATCGCGGCTTCCCAGCGCTCTTCGATGAGCTCCTCGGTGACGAGGGAACGGTCGAAGACCATGGAGTTCAGCCAGCGGACGAGCTTGTCCTTGTCGGGTGCGTCGGTGAACTCCTGGAGGAGCCGCAGGCCCTCGCTGGGGCTCGGGCTGAAGACGTTGGGGCCGACGCCGCCGATGGTGACGAGCTTCTCGACACGGTCGGGCTTCTTGATCGCCAGGTTGACGCCGACGACGCCGCCCATCGAGTTGCCGATCATCGGCGCCTTGTCGATCCCCAGCGCATCCATGAAACGGATGACCGAACCGCCGGCGGTGAGGACCGGGTGACCCTCGACCGCGTCGCTGACGCCGAAGCCGGGGAACTCGATCACGTAGCAGTGATGGGTCTGCGCGAAGTGGCCGAGGTTGCCGCGATAGTTGCGCCAACCGGTGACACCGGGGCCGGACCCGTGCAGGAGGATCAACGGCGGCGCGTCGGCGTCACCGGCCTCGTGGTAGCGCAGGGTGCCCTGGTCGGTCGTCAGTTCCCGTTTGGTCGCATCGTAGGAGACATCCACGCGACTAGATTAGAACGTGTTCTAATCCGTTGTCACGGGTGTGCGTGATCGTGTCCGTGACCTGCGGAGATGCGCCCGACTCCGATGATGTCGTGCAGGATGCGATGCACGATCGCGTCGCCGACGACCTCGTAGTGGACCCGACGGCCGACCTTCTCCGACCGCACCCACCCCTGGTCGCGGAGCGCTCGGATCGACTGCGAGGCGGCGTTCTCGGTGATGCCGATCGCGGCCGCGAGCTCGGCGACCGTCGAGCCCGGATGGGCGTGCATCTCGGCGACGAGCCGCAGCCTTGTCGGGTCGCTGAGCAGCGTGAAGCGCGCGGCCCATGAGTCCGCGTCGAAATCGGTCACCCGTGCCTCCTCTGCTCGCCCCGCCCCTCTCGAATTACACCATCGGCCACGAATGCCGGGGTCGAGTGGCGACCGATGTATGTCTGGGAGAACATATGTCTGTGACGACACGTATAGGACGCCGGCCCCTCGGACGCCGCGGACGGCCGGTGATCGTCGTGGTCGCGGCGATGGTGCTCGCCGGAGCGGCCCTCGGGGGATGCGCCGGAGAGCAGGATGCCGCGACGTCGGATCAGATCGTGCTCGCCGAAAGTCACGATCTCGGGCAGTTCAACCCGATGCTCGGATACGGGCAGTTGGGTGTGTCGCCGATCTACGAAGGGCTACTGGTTCCCGCGGCCGACGGCGACGGTCGCGTCCCCGACCTCGTGCCCGCGCTGGCCGCGTCGGCGCCTGAACGCATCGCGCCGCGGACCTGGCGGGTGCCGCTGAAGGACGGCGTCACCTTCTCCGACGGCACCGCCTTCGATGCCGCCGACGTGGTCGCGACCTACCGCGCCGCGGTCGACCCGAACGTGGCGTCGGGTATCTCCACCGACTTCGCGCCGATCGTCTCCATCGAAGCTGATGGGCCGCAGGCGATCAGGCTGACCATGAACACCGATGCCGACCCCTCGCCGTACCTCCTTCTCGGCATCGTCCCGTCGGAGAAGGTGGAGGCCGCCCCCGCTGCGAGATGGGCGCTGAACACCGAACCCGTGGGGACCGGCCCCTATCGCCTCGAATCCCTCGACCCCGACCAGGCGGTCCTCGTCGCGCGGAACGACCGTCCGGAGTTGCCGGCGGTGCGCAAGATCGTCTACACGCTTGTCCCCGACGACAACTCTCGTGCGCAGCTCGTGCAAACCGGTGAGGTCGACGGGGCGGGCCTCCCGCCGCGGCTGGCCGATGGGTTCGTCGACCGTGCGGGAGTCGATGTCGCCGTGGTGGCATCGGCGGACTGGCGGGGAGTGTCGCTGCCGGCCCGTAACGCCTTCACCGGCGATTCCGCTGCGCGCCTGGCGATGAACATCGGCGTCGACCGGGACGCGCTGGTGGACGACGTGCTGCTGGGTAAAGGCGAGCCTGCGAGCACCCCGATCGCCAAGGTTTACGGCGACGCCTTCGACGCCGATGCCCAGTTCGCGCACGACCGTTCGCGGGCTGAGTCGATCCTCGACGACGCGGGTTGGCGCACCGGTTCCGATGGCATACGCGTCCGGAACGGGGTCCGCGCGTCGTTCCCGCTGCTGTACAACGCCGAGGACACCCTGCGTCGCGACCTGTCGGTCGCCTTCGCCGCGTCGATGAAGAAGCTCGGCGTCGAGGTGCTCACGCGCGGCACCAGCTGGGACGAGATCGACACCAAGATGGACACGGCCGGTGCGCTTCTCGGCGGAGGCGCGACCCCCTACAGCATCGATTCCCAGGTGTACGACGCTCTGCACACCCGCGTGCCGGCTTCGTCGCCCTACTCCAACCCGGGCAACTTCACCGCGCCCGGGCTCGACGAAATGCTCGACGCTGCGCGGGAATCGGCAACAGGACCGGAGAACGACGAACGGTACCGACGCATCCAGCAGATCTACGCACGCCAGCCCTCGCAGGTGTTCCTCGTCTTCGTCCACCACACCTACGTGGCCCGCAGCACGGGGTGGAACCACGAAGCCCCGATCCTCGAACCCCACTCGCACGGCGTGACCTGGGGACCGTGGTGGAATCTGCCGTCCTGGACGCCGGTGTCGTGACCACGCAGATCCGGCCGGACACCGAGCGGCTCGCGGCGATTCCGCGTTCCGCTTCGGAAAGTCCCGCCGGCACAATCGAACACGCACGTCGCGTGAGTCGCTCGCGGATTGCCACCCGACTTCTCGGTCGTCGGTTCGTGGTGATGATCCCGACCGTGCTCCTCGTGTCGCTGGGGGTGTTCGCGGTGGCCGCGTCCTCGCCGTTCGATCCGCTGACGGCGCACCTCGGGGACAGGTACCAGTCGGCGACACAGGCGCAACGGGACGCCGTTACGCAGGCATACGGGCTCGACGACCACTGGTTCACGGCCTGGTGGAAATGGTGGGGCGCGGTGTTCCGGGGAGACCTGGGGTGGTCGTCGACCATGCGCCAACCGGTCGCCGACGTGATCGGTCAACGGCTCCCGTTCACCGTCGGAATGTCGTTGGCGGCGTTGCTGTCCGCAGCGGTGATCGCCATCGTCCTCGGTGCGGTGGTCGGCATGCGGCGCGGCGGCCTGCTCGACCGTGCCTGCACATCTCTGGCTGCCATGCTCGCCGCGACACCGCCGTTCGTCGTGTCTCTTCTGCTGGTCAGCGCTTTCGCGGTGGGGCTGGGTTGGTTCCCGACCTCGGGCGCACGACGCCCGGGTGACGACTACTCACTCGACGGGCTGCTCACGCACGCGGTGCTGCCCTACCTGGCATTGACCATCTCGATGATTCCGTGGTTGCTGCTGACGATGCGATCGGCGGTCGTCGACGCTGCGGTGTCCGACGCGGTGCGGGGTGCACGTGCCCGCGGCGTGGGCGGGTGGACGTTGCTGCGCGGACACATCGTGCCGGTGTCGGTGTTGCCGACCCTTGCGCTGCTCGGAACACGGCTGCCGGAGCTCATCGCCGGTGCCGCCATCGTCGAAACAGTCTTCGGCTGGCCGGGTCTCGCCGAGGCTCTCGTCGATTCGGCAGTGGCCCTCGACTTCTCGCTTCTCGCGCCCCTGGCCGTCGGGTCCGCGGTGCTCGTCCTCATCGGGTCGGCGCTGTCGGATGCGGCCGCCGTCTGGATCGATCCGCGGATCGGGTTGGGCGCATGACCGCGGTCCACCAGCCGACGATCCCCGAGGAGAGTCGTTGGGCCGCAGTCCGCGAGCGCTTCATTCTCGTCGCGCCGTGGATCGTGCTCGGCGTATTCGCGCTCCTCGCCGTGGGCTGCCCTTTCGTCGCCGGCGATCAGACCGCCGACTTCGCACAGGCATTGCGTGCCCCCGGCGACGGCACACTTCTCGGTACCGATCATTCCGGTTACGACCTCGGCGTGCGCACCGCGGAGGGTCTGCGGATCTCGTTGCTCATCGCCATCGCCTGCGCGGTGCTGGCCACCGTCCTCGGAGTGGTCACCGGTGTCGCCTCGGTGACCGTCGGTGGCTGGGTCGATGCGATCGTGATGCGCGTCGTCGATGGCGTGAACGCGCTGCCGCACCTGGTCGTGGGAGTGGTGATCGCGGCGATGTGGCGCGGTGAACCGGTCGCGATCATCGCGTCGATCGCGCTGACACATTGGCCGGCCGTGGCGCGGGTCGTGCGTGCCGAATTGCTCGAGGCGACCTCGGCGGGGTGGGTGGAGACCGCACGCCTGGCCGGTGCGTCGCGGACCTTCGTCGCCACCCGACACCTTCTACCTGCGGTGTCCGGCCAGGTACTGGTCGCGATGACGGTGCTCCTCCCGCACGCGGTGTGGCACGAGACGACGCTGTCGTTCCTGGGCGTCGGACTGTCTCCGGACGCCGCGAGCCTGGGCACGCTCCTCGGTCAAGCCCGCGGTGACGTCCTCACCGGCGCGTGGTGGACGCTGGTCGTTCCCGGTGTGGCGCTCATGGTCACCGCGCTCGCGTGTTCGGGCGCGGCTGCATCGCTCCGCCGAGCCACGCTCCCACCGAGCGGGGAGGTGTGGCGATGACCGCCCGTCTCGATGGCGTGACGGTCGATGTCGCCGCACGACGCCGCCGGCGCGTGCGGGTACTCGACGACGTGACGCTGGACCTGCCGCCCGGCTCGATGACCGCCCTCGTCGGCGAATCGGGCTGCGGGAAGTCGATGGTCGCGGCGGCGCTCTGCGGGCTGCTGCCACCCGGGTCGAGCGTGGCCGGGCGGCTGTCCCTGGGCGACGATGCTTTCCTCGGCGACGAGATAGGTGGACGCGACCCGCGTTGGCGGGCGATGCGTGGCCGTCGCGTCGGGTTGGTGCCGCAGTCGGCGGCGACGTCGTTCACCCCGGTGCGCACGCTCGGCTCCCAGCTCGGCGAGGTGATCGCGGGCCTCGACGGCGCGTGCGACGCCGTCGAGCTGTGCAATGCGGTCCACCTCGATCCCGACGCGCTGCAGCTGTACCCGCACGAACTGTCCGGGGGCATGGCGCAGCGTGCCGCAATCGCCGCAGCGCTCGCCGGTGATCCGGACATCCTGGTGGCCGACGAGCCCACCTCAGCGCTGGACCCCGACCTCGCTGCCGCGATCTGGGCACTCCTCGCAGACACGGCTCGACGCGGCGCCGCCGTCCTGGTGATCACGCACGACATGGATGCGTTACGAACGGGTGGGTGCGACTCCGTCGCGGTCATGCGTGCCGGCCGGATCGTCGAGCAGCGCGCTGCCGCCGACCTCGCGTCGTCCGACGACGAGTACGTCGCTGCCTTCTTCGAGCCGGTCGCATGACGGCGACACTTGTCGGCAGCGGTCTGACCGCGCGATTCGGTGACCGCGAGGTCTTCGCCGACCTCGACGTCGGCGTCGACGCGGGATCGATCACCGGCGTCGTCGGCCGGTCGGGAAGCGGTAAGACGACGTTGCTTCGCATCCTCGCGGGCCTCGCCGAACCCGCGGCGGGCGTCGTCGAGCAGCGCGGTCTGGGACGACGCCCGGGGGCCATCGGACTGCTCGCACAGCACCCCCGCGTCGTTGCGAACCCGCGCTGGACGTTGCGGAAGATCGTGGCGGAACCCGCCGCGATCGCGCGACGGGACTGCGACGCCGAGCAGATCGCGGAGCGCGTCGGCCTCGACCCTGCTCTACTCGACCGCTTCCCCTCGCAGGTCTCCGACGGTCAGCTACAACGCGCGTGCATCGGTCGCCTGCTCGTGCAGGCACCGCGATTCGTGCTGTGCGACGAACCGACCGCCATGCTCGACCCCATCTCGGCGCGGGCCGTGATCGGGCTGTTGCAAGAGCTGGTCGACGACGGCGCCGGGATGGTGCTGGTCAGCCACCAACGGCGGATCGTCGACGCGCGGTGCGACCGGGTGGTGGATCTCGACGCCGGGTGACGGCTGGTTTCGATACGGCTCGTCGCAAGCTCCTCGCCTACTCAACCAGCAGGCGTGGCGCAACCAGCGGGGAACGCCGCCTACTCAACCAGCAGGCGTGGCGCAACCAGCGGGAAACGCCGCCTACTCAACCAGCAGGCGTGGCGCAACCAGCGGGAAACGTCGCCTACTCAGCCAGCGGAAGCGCGCTCAACCAGCGGAAGACCCTCACATCTGCAACCGCACCGCGTCGTCCTCACCCATGGCGTCTTCGAGGACCTCGGGGGAGTAGTCGACGTCGATGTCGGCGACCGAGCGTCCGCGGGCGGATTCGATGGCGGAGAGTCGGCGTTGGGCGCGGTCGGCGGCGTAGGTGAGGAACTCGTCGTTGTCGAGGCCGAAGGGCTGCTCGTCGAACTGCTGGTTGACCCAGTCGATCATGCCGAGCGCCAGGGGGAGGAGCTCGTCCATGCGTTCGCCGACGGTGGCCCACAGCGAGTCGTCGGCGGCGACGTGCCGACGGCAGGTGAAGGTGCCCCACGCCATGTGGCGACGCTCGTCGTCGCTGATGAAGCGGATCAGTTTCTGCATGCCGGGGAAGATGTCGTAGCGCGTGCAGACCTTCTGCCAGGCGTGGTACCCCGTCAGCGCCAGGCTGCCCTCGATGACGTGGTTGTAGGTGACGCTGGCGCGGATCTGGTTGCGCGGCGACGCGTCGTGCTCCAGGGCGTGCAGCGACTCCGGCAGCTCCTCGTAGAACAGCCGGCGATAGAAGGGGTTCTCCGCGACGAACGCCTGGAGATCGCCGCGCAGACCGACGGAGTCCATCCACATCCGGAAAACCTGGGTGTGCTTGGCCTCTTCGAAGCAGAACTGGGTCAGGTACATCTCGTCGCCGAAGCGCCCCTCGGCGGCCATCGCCTTCATGAAGGGCTGGATGTCCTCGGTGACCGCTTCCTCGCCCGCGATGAACTGACTCACGAGATACGTTGCGCTACGGCGCTGCTCGTCGGTGAGCTCGACCCAGTCCTGCGCGTCCCGCGAGAAGTCGATCGCAATCGGGTCCCAGAACCGCGAGTTCCCTTTGATGAAGAGACGCAACGGAAATGAGTCCCAGTTGAAACCTCCCTGTCGCAATGACGAGAAGTCCTGGCGGCCCTCTTCCTTGTGCTCGATAAGGGTCATGAGATCACCAGCCAACTGCCGTGGAGAATACGAATACCTGACGCTAACGCTTTCCTCTGCGGACAGTGTCGGGTTCAGCGAATTCGCTTGCCGTAGCTCATGTTACGCCTTGTCGAGAACGGGCTCCGGGGTCGCGTCCTCGTCCTCGGTCTTGGCCAGCGCGCTCGGCCACCAGATCTTGCGACCGATGTCGAGGGTGAGCGCGGGCACCAGCAGGGTGCGCACGATGAGCGTGTCGATGAGGACGCCGAACGCCACCAGGAAGGCCACCTGTGCGAGAAACAGCAGCGGGATCACGGCAAGTGCCGCGAAGGTCGCCGCCAGCACGACACCGGCCGAGGTGATGACGCCTCCGGTCGCGGTGAGGCCGCGGATCATGCCGATCCGGGTCCCGTGCCGGAGCGCTTCCTCGCGCACGCGGGTCATCAGGAAGATGTTGTAGTCGATGCCGAGCGCCACGAGGAACACGAAGGCGAACAGCGGGACCACCGGGTCGGCGCCGGGGAAGCCGAACGGACCGTTGAACAGCAGCGCCGCGATGCCCAGCGTCGTCGCGAACGACAACACCGTGGTCGCCAGCAGGATCGCCGGCGCCAGGACGCTGCGGAGCAACGCCACCAGCACGAGGAACACCACGATCAGCACGATGGGGATGATCAGGTTGCGGTCGTGGATCGACGCCTCGCGGGTGTCGAGATCGATGGCCGTGGTGCCGCCGACCAGCGCGTCGGCGTCCGGGACCGAGTCCACCGCCGAGCGGATGTCGGCGACCGTGTCCTGCGCGGCGAGCGACTCCGCGTTGTCGGTCAGCGTCGCGGTGATCGCGACCTTGCCGTCGACCACCTTCGGGGCGTCGCCCTCGGTGATGAACGATGCGTTGGCGACGCCGTCGGTCCCGCGAACCACGTCGAGCACCGCCGGTCCGGCCGCCTGATCAGCGATGACGTAGGAGGGTGTGCCACTACCGGCGTCGAAGTGCTTCGCCTGGATCTCGGCGCCCTCCACGGACTCGACGGTGCCCATGAAGAAGTCCGTCGAGGCGATGCCGTCGGCCTTGAAGGTCGGGGCGAACGCCGCACCGATGAGCAGCACGATCAGCGTGCCCGCCCAGATGGCGCGCGGCTTGGATGCGACCGTGTCGGCGATGCGCTTCCACAAGCGGTGGGTGGCGCCGCTGTCGGCCGAGGTCTCCGGCGCGTACTTGGGGCGCAGCGGCCAGAACGCGGTGCGGCCGAGCAGTGCGAGCGCGGCGGGCAGGAACGTCATCGACGCCAGGAACGACGCGACGATGCCGATCGCGGCGACCGGGCCGAGGCTCTTGTTGGAGTTCAGATCCGACAGCAGCAGACACAGGACACCGGCGATGACGGTGCCCGCCGATGCGGAGACCGGCTCGATCGTCGCGCGCCAGGCCTGCTTGAGGGCGGCGTACTTGTCCTCGGTGGCCATCAGTTCCTCGCGATACCGGGAGACGAGCAGCAGCGCATAGTCCGTCGCGGCGCCGAAGACGAGGATGAACAGGATGCCCTGGCTCTGGCCGTTGAGGTCGAGCACGCCCTGCTTGGTCAGGAAGTAGACGAGTCCGGATGCGAGTCCGAGGGCGAAGACCGCGGAGATGACCACCACGAACGGCAGGATCGGGCTGCGGTAGACGACGATCAGGATCAGGATCACGACGGCTCCCGCGACCAGCAGCAACAGACCGTCGATGCCGGCGAATGCCTCGCCGAGGTCGGCGACCTGGCCGGCCGGGCCGGTGACCGCGACCGTCAGACCGTCCGGTGCGTTCGCCAGTTTGTCGCGCAGGAGCTCGACCGTGTCCGCGGGCTCGTCACTGCTCTGGATCGGGACGAAGACCTGGGCGGCCTGGCCGTCCTGCGACGGGATCGGCGGAGAGACCGCCGGCCCGAAACCGGGCGTGCCGGCCAGGTCGGACGTGGTGGTGCGGAGGAATTCCAGGTCACCGGGGGTGATCCCGCTCGAGCGTTCGGCGATGACGATGCCGGGGATCTCGTCGGTATCCTGGAACTCGGCCAGCAGATTCTGGACCTGCGTCGACTCGGCCGAGGCAGGGAGGAACGAACTGTTGTCGTTGCTCGCGACGCTCGCCAGCTTGCCGGCGAACGGACCCGTGATGCCGCCGACGATCAACCAGCCCAAGAGGAGAAGAGCGGGGATCAGCCAGCGGAGTTTGCGGGTGGGACGGGGACTCGAAACGGTCTTGTCCGGCATGAAGTCATCGTTCCATGAGTTCTCCGTGCGTGCGGAGGAGGGGCTCGAGGGCGGTCGCATGCAACCGATTCGACGCCAGGCGCGTGCCGGATGGCCGCCGCGCGAACGCATGGCACGGATCACGTGAAATGGCTGCGGCAATCGGACATGTGGACCAACATGTGACCTACGTCGCATAAGCAGGCGGCGATATCTGACGGCCCCGGTCGCGGGTCGGTACGAGCGAGGAGTACATGTGAAGACCAAGGGTGCAGTTCTCCGGAATCCGGGCGAGAAGTGGCAGATCGAGGAATTCGAGCTCGGCGACCCGGTGGCAGGCGAAGTCCAGGTGAAGCTCGTCAGCTCGGGCCTCTGCCACAGCGACCATCACCTCCGCACCGGCGACAGCCCGGCGCCGATGCCGGTGCTGGGCGGACACGAGGGTGCCGGCATCGTGACCAAGGTCGGCCCGGGTGTCACCCGCCTCCAGGAGGGTGACCACGTCGTCACCGCGTTCATCCCGGCCTGCGGAACCTGTGAGCCGTGTTCACGCGGTCAGCAGAACATCTGCGACGAGGGTGCGCGCCTGCTGACCGGCTTGTCCATCTCCGACGACACCAACCGGGCGCACACCCACGACGGTCTCCCGCTCGTGCAGATGTGCATGCTCGGCACGTTCGCGCCCTACATCACGGTCAACCAGGCGTCGCTGGTGAAGATCGAGGACGACATCCCGCTGCAGGCCGCAGCCCTCCTCGGATGCGGTGTGGCCACCGGTTGGGGTTCGGCGGTCGAGATCGGCGGCACGCATGCCGGCGACACCGTCGTGGTGGTCGGCATCGGCGGTGTCGGCATCAACTCGGTCCAGGGTGCCGCGGCAGCCGGTGCCCGCAACGTCATCGCCGTCGACCCGGTGCCCTTCAAGCTGCAGATGGCCGAGAAGCTCGGTGCGACACACACCTTCGCGTCGATGGAGGATGCGCTCGAAGCCATCGGGGACATCACCTGGGGTCGGATGGCCAACACCACCATCCTCACCGTCGGCGAGATCGACGGGTCGATGATCGCCCCCGCTCTGGCCCTCACCGGCAAGGGCGGACAGGTCGTCGTGGTGGGCATGGGCAACTTCCAGTCGATGGACGCCCAGATGAACCTCTTCGAGCTCACCCTCCTGCAGAAGCGGGTCCAGGGTGCGATCTTCGGTGGTGCGAGCCCCCGGACCCAGGTCCCGGCCCTGCTCAACGAATACCGCGCGGGCAAGCTCAACCTCGACGACCTGGTCACCAACACCTACCGGCTCGACCAGATCAACGAGGCCTACGACGACATGCTGGCGGGCAACAACATCCGCGGCATGATCGTCTACGGGGAAGACGATTACTGATCGCTCTCCGACGCGCTGATCAGCGACGCCAGGTCACCCTGCGGTGGCCTGGCGTTTCTGATTGATCAACAGGTTGAGGAAACGGAGGCCGAGTCCGAGGAGTACCAGGGTGCTCGCCATCTGGATCGACACCGCGATCCGCGCCCCCTGCGAATCCGGTGCGATGTCTCCGAAACCCGTTGTCGTGAACACCGTCAGACAGAAGTACAGGGCGTCGACGCGGGTGAGTTGCGCGTTGAAGCTCCCCGGATCGTATTCGGAGAAGAGGAAATAGGTGGCGGCGAAGGCGGTGACGTAGAACGTCGCCAGGGCCACGAGCATCTCCAACGCGGTCACGACCGGATGGATGGAGCGGGCGAACTTGCGCACCTCCCACAGGCAGAATGCGATCAGCAACCCGGCGCCCACCGTCATTCCGAGGATGTTGAGATCGCTCGCCTTGTTGATCGGCAGCAGGAAGTAGCCGATCAACAACACGACCGCCGCCCCGATGGGCCGGAGCAGGGCCATGGTCAGGCCGCGGCCCTTCGCGATCTTCAGCGGCGGGGGCGTCTCCGGTGCCGGGGCGTCATCGGGTATGCCGCCGCCGGCACCGGATGCGTCGTTCACCAGATCCGGACCCGCTGGTCCTGCTCGAGATACAGTGCGTCCCCGGGCTTCACGTCGAAGGCCTCGTAGAAGGCGTCCATGTTCCGCACGACGCCGTTGCAGCGGAACTCCGGCGGCGAGTGCGGGTCGATGGACAGACGGCGGATCGCCTCGGCGTCGCGGGTCTTGGTGCGCCAGATCTGCGCCCAGCTGAAGAACACGCGCTGGGTACCGGTCAGACCGTCGATGACCGGCGGTTCGGTGCCCTCCGTCGCGATCTCGTACGCCACGAGTGCGATCGACAGACCGCCGAGATCGCCGATGTTCTCGCCGATGGTGAAGTCGCCGTTGACCTTGTGCTCCGGGTCGAGGCCCGTCGGGGTGAACTCGCCGTACTGGTCGATGAGCTTGCGTGTACGGGAGGAGAACTCGGTGCGATCGGTGTCGGTCCACCAGTCGACGAGGTTGCCGTCGCCGTCGTACTTCGCGCCCTGATCATCGAAGCCGTGCCCGATCTCGTGACCGATGACCGCGCCGATACCGCCGTAGTTGACCGCGTCGTCGGCCTCGGGGTCGAAGAACGGGGGCTGCAGGATGGCGGCCGGGAAGACGATCTCGTTCATGCCCGGGTTGTAATAGGCGTTGACCGTCTGCGGGGTCATGAACCACTCGTCGTGGTCGACCGGTCCGCCGATCTTGGCGAACTCGCGGTCCTGCTCGAACGACGAAGCGCGCGCGACGTTTCCGATGAGATCACCGCGGTCGACGCTCAGCGCGCTGTAGTCGCGCCACTTGGCCGGGTAGCCGATCTTGGGGGTGAACTTCTCGAGCTTCGCGAGCGCCTTCTCCCGGGTGTCCGGGGTCATCCACGGGAGCTCGGAGATGTTGCGGCGATAGGCCTTCACCAGATTGGCGATGAGCTCGTCCATGCGTGCCTTCGCCTCCGGCGGGAAGTGCTTGGCCACATAAAGTTTGCCGACGGCGAAGCCCATCGCGCCCTCGACGAAACCGACGCCGCGCTTCCAGCGGTCGCGGATGGTCTCCGCGCCGGTCAGCGTGCGACCGTAGAAGTCGAAGCTCTCGTCGACGAAGTCCGACGACAGGTACGACGCGGCGGAGCGGAGCAGTCGCCACGTCAGCCAGGTCTTCCACTCGTCGAGCGAACGCGAGGCGATGAGCGCCGACGCCCCCGACACGAAGGAGGGTTGCGCGACGACGACCTCGGCGAAGGTCGGATCGCCGGTGGTGCCCAGTCCGCCCAGCCACTCGCCGATCGGGAAACCGTCGGCGGCGGAGGTGAACTCGTCCAGCGTCATCAGGTTGTAGGTGAGTTCGGCGTCGCGGCGCTTCACCACGTCCCAGTGCTCGGCCGCGATGGCGGTCTCGAGGTCCAGGATGGTGGCGGCGCGGGCGGACGCGTCGTCGAAGCCGGCGAGGGCGAACATCCGCTCGACATGTGCCACGTAGGCGGTGCGGGTCTCCGCGTGCTTGTCCTCGCGGTAGTACGACTCGTCGGGTAGGCCCAGTCCGGACTGGGTGACGTGCACCAGGTAGCGGTCGGACTTCTTGGCGTCGGTGTCAACGTAGTAGCCGAACAATCCGCCGGCGCCGTGACGCTGGAGCCGCCCGATGCGCCGGGCGAGTGCGTCCACGGAATCGATGGCGGCGATCTTCTCGAGCTCGCCGGTGATCGGGCCGATGCCGAGCGCCTCGATGTGGTCGGTGTCCATGAACGAGGCGTAGAGGTCGCCGATCTTCTGGGCGTCGGAGCCGCTGGCGGGGCTCGATTCCGCGCATTCGGTGATGATGTCGCGGACGTTCTCCTCGGAGTTGTCGCGCAGCACGTGGAACGCTCCATCGACCGAGCGGTCGTCGGGGATGACGTGCGACTCCAACCACTTGCCGTTGACGTGGGCGAACAGATCGTCCTGGATGCGGACGGAATCGTCGACCCACTCGAGGTCGAGTCCGGACTTGAGATCGGTATTCGAAGCAGTCACGCGCTCCATCCTGTCACCGGATCCGCGATCCGTCAGCAGCGTTCGGTACCGGCGAAATCACGCGAGGTGCCGGTCAGGTCCCTACGGTGGATCCATGGCGGGAGAAACCAGCTTTGACGTCGTCGTGATCGGCGGCGGGCCGGTCGGCGAGAACGCCGCCGACTATGCGATACGGGGCAGCGATCGCACCGCTGCGATCGTCGAACACGAACTGATGGGCGGGGAGTGCTCCTATTGGGCCTGCATGCCGTCCAAGGCGCTGCTCGGGCCCGGGAACGCGCTGGGCGAGGCGCGGGCGCTGGGCGGGTCTCGGGAACGGGCGTCGGCGGCGAACCCGGAAGCATCCGGCGTGCTCGAGTGGCGGGACACCGTCACCGGCCGTCTCGACGGCAGCAGCACCACCCACGACGACGCCGGTCAGGTGCGATGGGCCAACGGTGCCGGGATCGAGGTGATCCGCGGCCACGGCCGGATCGTCGGCGAGAAACAGGTGCAGGTCGGTGACCGGCTGCTGACCGCCCGCGAGGCGGTGGTCGTCGCCACCGGGAGCACTGCATCCGTCCCACCGATCCCGGGGTTGCGCGAGGCGCTGCCGTGGACCTCGCGCGACGCGACCAACATCCTCGACATCCCGGAACGGGTGGTGGTGCTCGGCGGCGGGGTCGTGGCCTGCGAGGCCGCGACGTGGCTGTTGGACCTGGGAGTGCGCAGTCTCGTGATGGCGATCCGCGGAGACCGGCTGCTGCCGAAGATGGAACCCTTTGCCGGAGAACGGGTTGCCGACGCGCTGCGGGAACGCGGCGGCGACATCCGCTTCGGGACGACGATCGAGTCGGTCGAACGGCCCGACGCCACGGCCACCGGATACGGTCGGCTCCACGGCGGACCGGCTACCGTCCGGCTCTCCGGCGAGGGGGCCGGCGAGCTCACCGTCGACGAGATCCTCGTCGCGGCCGGGAGGGCGCCTGCGACAACCGATGTGGGTCTCGACTCGGTGGGGTCGGAGGCCAAGGGGCCGCTCCTGGTCGACGATCACCTCACGGTGCCGGGCCATCCCTGGCTCTATGCGGTCGGGGATGTGAACGGCCGCAACGCGTTGACCCACATGGGCAAGTATCAGGCGCGGGTCGCCGGCGACGTCATCGCCGCTCGAGCCGAGGGTCGGGAACTCGACGGCCCGCGGTACGTCGCGAGTTCCGACCATGCTGCGGTGCCGCAGGTGGTGTTCACCCGACCGGAGATCTCGTCGGTCGGGCTCACCCGAGAGCAGGCGACGGACGCCGGGATCGACGTGCGTGTCGCCGAGGGCGAGATCGCGGTGGCCGGATCGTACCTGCTGGGGCCCGACTACTCGGGGTACGCATCGCTGGTCGTCGACGCGGCGAGGGACGTTCTCGTCGGTGCGACCTTCGTCGGCTCGCAGACCGGTGAACTGGTGCACTCGGCGACGGTCGCGATCGTCGGCGAGGTGCCGCTGTCACGGTTGTGGCACGCGGTCCCGTCGTATCCGACGGTCAGCGAGGTGTGGTTGCGGCTCCTCGATCAGCTGCGCTGACCTGCACAGGCCTGCGGTTCGAATCCGTCTGTCGCCACGTAGCGCCGGCGCATCTCTACGTGCGGTCGCGCGCTGGTTTGGTAATTGGTCTGACCACTTGACCACTTGACCGAGTGTGGTTACGGTCACAGGTATGCCCTTCCAGCCGGTGACCCAGCAGAGTGCGCCCGAGATCGTCTTCGACCAGATCGTCGAAGGTGTGCTGTCCGGCGATCTGGCCGCCGGCGAGGCGCTCCCCAGTGAGCGGGAACTCGCGCGGATGCTGGGGGTCTCCCGGCCGACGGTGCGCGAGGCGCTCAAGCGGGTCGCGGCGTCGGGACTCGTCACCATCCGGCAGGGCGACGGCGCGCGGGTCCAGGACATCGCCCGGACGGGCGGCCTCGATCTCCTGCCCCGTCTGCTCATCCGCGGCGGTGCGCTCGCGCCGAGTGTCGCGCGGTCGATCGTCGAGGCGCGTGCCGTCGTCGGCCCGGAGGTCGCCCGCCTCGCAGCGCAACGTGCCTCCGACGATCACCTGGTAGCGATCCGATCGGTTCTCGACCGTCTCGCCGGCGAGCCCGAACCCGTCGGTCAGCAGGTCGCCGCTCTGGAGTTCTGGAGTGCCGTCATCGACGCGGCCGACTCGATCGCCTTCCGGCTCATGTACAACTCGCTGCGCGCCGCCTATGAGCCCGCGGTCCCCGCTCTCGCCGGGGTGCTGGAACCCGAGGTCGGGAACATCGAGGGCTACCGCGCGCTCGTCGACACCATCGCCGCACACGAACCCGAACGTGCCGAGGTCGCGGCCCGCGCTCTGCTCGAACCCGCGACGTCGGCACTGCTCGCCCTGTGCGAGGCGCTCGAGAAAGCAGAAACCACACCGGGGGAGGGACACTGATGTCCGCAGACGAGATCGACATCCGGGCACGCCGACAGGTGGCGACCGAGGAGCGGAGAATGCGATCGCGGCACTCGATGTCGTTGCGCGATGCATTCGCCGAGTTCATTCGACATCCGTCGCCGTGGATTATGGCGGCGTTCCTCGCCGCCGCGCTGGTGGCGCGGGTGTGGCTGGGCGGCTGGGGTCTCGCCGACCTGCTCGTCCCGGTGGTCATGGTCGCGAGCTTCCCGCTGGTGGAATGGCTGATCCACGTGTTCGTCCTACACTGGCGCCCCAAGCGACTGGGCCCGGTCACCATCGACCCGCTCGTCGCGCGCAAACATCGTGAACACCATCGCGACCCCCGCGACATCCCGCTCATCTTCATCCCGTGGCAGGTGCTCATCGCGGTCGTGATCGCCGCCGTCATCGTCGGGATGTTCGTCTTCGCCAGCGTCGAGCGCGGGCTGACCTTCCTGGTCGTGCTCCCGGCGATCGGGCTGGTCTACGAGTGGACGCACTACCTGATCCACTCCGACTACCGGCCGCGGCACGCGTTCTACCGCCGGCTCTGGCGCAACCACCGGTTCCACCACTACCGCAACGAGCACTATTGGTTCGCGGTCACCACGGCCGGGACCGTCGACCGTCTGCTGAGGACCGACCCCGACCCGGAGACCGTCGAGAAGTCGCCGACCGCGAAGGATCTGCACGCGTCGTCGCGGACGTCGCACTGATCACCACCGGTCCGCTCCGGGGTGCAATCGTGTGGAACCATCGGAAGTCGTGCGCGACAACCCCATCGAAGACGACTCGCAGGCCTTCCGCCCCGTCCCCGACCTGGTCCGATTCACCGTCGGCGACGCACCATGGTGGCTGTTGTACCGGGCGGTTGGCTGGTCGGTGGTCCAGCAGATGGTGTGGGACTTCCCGGAGGAAGTGGATCCGGAGAGTCTTCGACGATTCAACGACGCGCTGTGTCACGGCCGGCTGCACCGGCAGCTCGTCGAGCCGAGAGTGCACGGCGCCCGGCCGTACTGGGTTCGAGCACCTCGGCCGGTGCCCCTCGCCCTCGACGACCAGCGGATCGCCGACGACGCGGTGGCCGACTGGGCCGTGGACGAGCTGCGTGGCGTCCGGCTCGACCCGGACAAGGGGCGCTGCTGGCGTCTGCGTGCCGCCGTGACCGAGACCGGCCGCACCGTGCTGTCGTTGTGCAGCTTGCACATGGTCGCCGACGGCAAAGCACGCGTCGCCGCGGTCGCAGAGGCTCTGGCAGCCGTGGAACGGGGCGATCGAATGATCCCGCCCAAGGTCCCGCACCCGGTCGCGTCGCGATCCTCCGACGTCGTCGACGCCGTGCGTCAGCTCGGCGCTGCCGGCGCCGGGATTCTGCGAGCGGTGAAGGGCAACGCCCGGACGGTCGAGGACGACACACAACCCCTCGACTCGCGTGCGCCCCGTTCCCCGCTCGCCGAGCGTGCACCGGCGGCGACGCCGGTCTGGACGACCGCGACCGTCCCTACCGCCGACTGGGACCAGGTCGCCCGCAGTCACGGAGGCACCGCCAACTCGCTGTACATAGCGGTCGTCGCGGGCCTGCTCCGGGCCAGCGGTTACACCGCGCCGGAGAATCAGATCAAGGTCGGCATCCCGGTCGCGGCCCGAACCGACGAGGACCACGACCGGGGCAATGCGGTGGCGGGTGTGTCGGTCTACCTCTCACCCGTACCCGCCCCCGTGATGGATCTCGGCGTGATCCGCGAGGAATGCCGGAGGGCCTACAAGGCGCTGGCGGGCGGCCGACGCGCGACCGAGGTGCACCTGGTGCCCCTGGGGTGGTTTCTCCCGCCGTCTCTGATCGCGAAGAGGGGAGCCCCGGAGGCCTCGTATCCGGACGCCATGACATCGAACATCGGCGACCTGCCTCCCGAGGTGTGCACCGTCGGAGGGGTCCGAGCATCGGCGGTCACGGTGCGGGGCGTCCCGCAGGGCGTCGACTCCGCGGGTCGCCTCCGTTACGGCGAGGGAATTCACGCCTGGATGGCGCGAACGGAGACGAACGTGACCTTCACCTTGTGCGGCTTCGACGAGAAGCACTTCGTCGACGACGACACACTCCGGCGTCTGCTCGCCGAGGAGTTGACCGCCTGGGGTCTACCGCACCGGATCTGGTGACCGGGGGCCGGGTCCACTCGCAGGCCTCAGGAACCCCCGAGCCCCGTCGCCATCGACCAGACCAGGATCTCGGCGCCGGCGTCGGAGGTGACCGACATCAGTTCGGCGTCGACGGCGCGTACGGCGTCACCGGCACGCAGGGCTGCGGGCTCCCCGTCGACGGTGGCCTGAGCCTCGCCCTCGACGACGAACAGGAGCGTGTAGCGGGCGGTCGGGATCTCGGACTTCCCGCCGGGGCTCAGTCGTACGGCGTAGAGGGTGGCGCCGGCGTTGGCGATCGAGATCGCGGCCCCACGGTCGGGGTCACCGGAAGCGACAGGGACCAGCTCGCCGGCCGCCAGCCGATCGGCGACGTCGGCCTGATCGTAGGACGGCTCGAGTCCGTGACGGTCGGGCATCAGCCACATCTGGACGTAGTGCACCGGCTCGGTCCCCGACCCGGCCAGGTCCGGCCACGCGTCGTTGCGCTCGGAGTGTTCGACGCCGGTCCCGGCGCTCATCCGTTGCACGAGACCGGGATAGAGCACGCCCGAGTGCCCGGCCGAATCCCGGTGCACGAGCGTCCCGGACACCACCCAGGTGACGATCTCGCTCTCCTGATGGTGGTGGAGGTCGAAGCCCTCGCCGGGTGCCACCTCCTCGTCGTTGAATGCGAGGAGGGCCCCGAAATGGGTGTTGTCGGGATCGTAGTGGTCGCCGAAGGAGAACCCGTGCCGCGAGGTGAGCCAATCGGTCGTCGTGACCATGCGATCGTCACCGGGGATCACCGTGAAAGCCATGGGTCCATCATCGCAGTCTGCAGACCCCGCTTCTGGTCGGAGTTCGCCGTGGTTTCGTGAACGAAACCACACCCGATCGTCGGCTGTGGCGTGAAGATTGCGGGACGAGACGCGTTCGTGACCGGCTTGATTCCCGAATGGAAGCTGAGAGCGTCGATTTCGAGTGTTATAAGAGTGAAAATTGTCGTCATGAAGATCTGGGTCAAGCGCGCAACGTCCGCCGCTTGTGCCGCGGTCACCTGTGCCGTCGTCGTGAGCTCCTGTTCGCTCACCGGAACGTCGAACTCCGGTGCCGCCGCCGCCATCGATGCTTTCGCCACCGCGCTGAGCCGCCAGGATGCCGGCGGTGCCGCGCAGTTCACGACTGCCCCTGGTCAAGCCGGTGACAGTCTGACCACGACGCTGAAAGAGATGTCGGCACAACGGATCGACGTCGACATCGAGAAACCCGTCGAGTACAGCGACGGCACCGCGACCTTCGCCCTGACCACCAAGTGGAACTGGGACAAGGGGCGTGTCTACGAGGCGAACAGCGAGGGAACCGCACGGAAGCTGTCGTCGGGCTGGAAGGTCACCTGGGATCCGGCGATCCTGCATCCGGGCCTCGGCGCCGGTGGACACCTCCGCGAGATCCGGACCGACGCGACGCCCGCGCCGTCGGTGCGCAGCCGGTCGGGCAAGGTCTTCATGTACCTGCAGCCGGTCAACGAAATCGTCATCGACCCTGCACAAACCCGCGATCTGGCCGCCACGACCCGTGCGCTGGCCGGGGTAATCGCGCCGATCGCCCCGCTGATCACTCCCGCGGTCATCAGTGAGAAGCTGGCCGAGACGCCCGGTAAGCAGGTCATCGCCGTGACGCTCCGCGATCCGGACATGCAGGTTCTCGCCGGCGACCCCGCCCGCGTGCCCGGGGTGAGCGTGAACCGCACCGACCGGCTCGTCATGGCCGACCGTCGCCTGTCGTCGCCACTCGAGGACGGCCTGACCAACTACTGGCAGGCGATCCGCGATGCCACCGCCGGATGGCAGGTCGAGATGGTCAACCCCGGTGTCCGCCCCCGCCGTCTCGCCGGTGAGCAGGGACCTCCTGGACCCGACGTGCTGTCGACCGTCGACCAGGGCGTGCAGCTGACCTTGGGCGACGCCGCGGTCGAGGTCGGGCAGCCCGCCACGATTCTCACCCTCGACGCCCAGAGCGGTGCGATCCTCGGCATGGCGCAGAACACCTACGCCGCCGAACGCAACATCGAGATCGATCGGGCGTACCCGGTCGGCTCGACGCTGAACCCGGTCTTCGACGAGGTCGGCCGTATCTCCGGCGCACAACCCGAGCAGGCGGAGACACTCCTCGACCGCCTGGGCCTCGGCGTGCAGTTCACCGTCCCCGGTGCCAGCGTCCCGACGCCGGGACAGCCCGGCATCGCGACCATCGGCTTCAGTCCGGGGCAGACCAACATGTCGATGACCAACATGGGTGCGCTCGGCGTCGCCCTGGCACGGGCGGCTGCGGGTCAGCCGTCGTCAGTGCCGCCGTTCGTCCTCAAGAACGTGCCCACCAAGGTCGCCGGCGGTGAACTCGGCGGCCTCGACCCTGCGCTGGTCGGTCCGATCCTGCGGGCCATGACCACCACCGCGGCCACCGGCGATGCCAGCGACCTCACCCGGGCTCCCGGCCTGAAGGCGCTGGTCGGAACCAACGGTCCCGAGGGTCCGGGCTGGTTCGTCGGCATCCAGGGCGGACAGGTCGTCGTGATCTACACCGAGGGTCCGAAGTCGGGTACCGCGGCGCTCCAGGTGGCGCAGAAGTACTTCACCATCAAGTAGGCGCGACCGTCGGCGGTTCGCGACGCCGGTGAGGTGTCAGCGGGTGAGGTGTCAGCGGGTGAGGTGTCAGCGGCCGGCGGCGCGGCGGCCCAGGTAGGCGAAGACCGCCCGCCACCCGAGCAGGAACAGGGCCAGCGTCACGGTCGCGACGATGACGAAGCTGACCGCCACGCCCTGGCTGAGGATGAAGCGCAGGATCATCGCGACGGTCACGGTGCAGAACCAGATGACGATCCCGACCGGCACGACGCGGTCGGGTCGGAAGTCGTGGCCGAAGAAGTCGCTGGAGCGTACGTGGGCGTACACGTAGGTGATCGACCAGCCGGCCGCGCAGCCGACCAGGAACGGCCACAATGTGTGCAGGAAGGCGACCGGGGCGTACCCCTCTTCGTGGCTGGCTCGGCCGATCACCACGAAGATCGTGATGGCCACCGTGTCGAACAGAGCGGCCATCGGCCCGGTCGCGGTTCCCCGCACCGGTGAGGTCCCCTCCTCGGTGGGGTTCGGGATCGACATGGTGGATTACCGTACCGGGTTCGGCGGCGGATCAGTGTCGGACCCTTGACCGGGTTCCGTGCCGGAGGACTCCTGGTGCGCAGCCGCGTCGACGTCGCGTTCCACCTCGTCGATGAAGGTGTCGTCGCGCCTGATCCGGTTGCGGAACATGAGCGCGATGACGACCCAGCCGACCACCGCGACGAAGACGTAGCTGATGATGCGGTAGATCAGGACGGCGGTGATGGCGTCGGCGGCGGGCATGCCGGCACTGGTCAGGGCGGGGACCAGCACGGCGTCGACGACACCGATGCCGCCCGGGAGCAGCGGGATCGCCGTGCCGACGGCCTTGCCGGCCGCATAGGCGACCATCAGTCCCGCGATGCTCGGGTGTGCGTCGACGGCCCAGCAGGCGAACATCAGACAGGCGACGTCGGCGACCCAGTTGAACAGGCTCCACCCGAACGCGATCGACGTGTCGCGTTTGGTGAGCTGCACGGCCCGGAGCTGCTCCAGCAGTTCGAAGAGCTTCTCGGTGCCGTGGTCGTCGGGCTTGTTGCGGAGCTGGTTGATCCACCCCAGCACCCGGATCCCGGTGCTCTTCAGCGACTCGGGGTGGCTGGCGAGGTACTGCAGGACGACGGCGACGGCGAGCAGCCCGGCCACCGAGAAGACGACCGAGAACGGGCTCGTCTTGGCGCCGGCGAGCATCGCGCCGCCGAAACCGAGAACCGCGAGTCCGACGCCCGCGAGCAGGCCCGACATGACGACCTGCCACGACGCGACGACCGGGGTCGCGCCCCACTTGCGGGTCTCGCGGTAGGTGAACGCGGGGGCAAGCACCTGGCCGCCCGGCATGGTCTGGCTCAGCGAGTTGGCGGCCAGGATGACCGACAGCGACTTCCACTGCGTCACCCGGACGCCGGCCGAGCGCAACAGTGCGCGCTGGACCTGCGCAAAGCTGTCCATCGACAGCATCGCGGCCACGACACAGGCGAACACCCAGTGCCATTTGATGTTGTCGATGCGCAGCCAGGCCTTCTTCAACTCGGGCCAGATCAGCACGATCTCGACACCGAGGATCACCAGGACGACGGCAAGGAGGACCCAGCGCACCCACCAGAAGCGGGGGCGGGTGGCGGGGCGTGCGGTCACATCCCCTGGTGAGCCAACATCCTCCGACATAGGTGACACCCTAGGCCAGGGTGCGCTCCCGCATGTCCACCACCGTCCGCTCACCGGACTGTCTACTGTTGCTCTCGTGAGCGAAGCCGAACCGGCCGGTCGGCCGCACGTAGCCCCCGACCTCGCGTCCCTCGACCGTGCCAGGGTCCATCCGCAGGTGCGGGCCGCCGCCGAATGGGCGTGGCGGCTGCTATTGCTCCTCGTCGCCGCCTACGTCGCCGCGAAGCTTTTCGTCGAGTTCGAAGAGGTGCTGGTCCCGGTCGCGCTGGCGATCCTGGTGGCGGCGATGCTCGTACCCGCGGTCGACGCCCTCGACCGTCGCGGGGTACCGAGGTCGCTGGCGGTGCTGCTCAACATTCTCCTGGCGCTGGGCTTCATCGCCGGGGTGATGACATTCGTGGTGCGCGAGTTCATGCGGGGTGTGCCGCAGCTGGTCGAAGAGGTCAGCGACACGGTCGAGCGCACCAAGCAGTGGCTGATCGAGGGGCCGCTCGATCTCGATCCGGAGCAGGTGCGGAACGCCGGCTCGGACGTCGTGAACTTTCTGCAGCACAACCAGGATCGCGTCACCAGCGGCGCACTCGCGACCGCCACCACCGCGAGCGAGATCATCACCGGTGCGTTGCTGACCCTCTTCCTCCTCATCTTCTTCCTCTATGGCGGGGCGGAGATCTGGCGGTTCTCCACCGGGCTCGTGCCGGCCGGGAGCCGTGACCGGGTGTGGCGAGCGGGGATCGCCGGATTCGGGACACTCGTCGGATACGTGCGGGCGACGGTCGCCGTGGCCTTCGTCGACGCCTGCGGTATCGGGGTCGGCCTCGCCATCCTGCAGGTGCCGCTCGCGCTCCCGCTGGCATCGCTGGTGTTCCTCGGTGCCTTCATCCCGATCGTCGGTGCGCTGCTGAGCGGTTCGCTGGCGGTGCTGGTCGCCCTGATCACCCAGGGTTGGATCGCGGCCGTCGTCGCACTCGCGATCGTCGTCGGCGTGATGCAACTCGAAAGTCATGTGCTGCAGCCGTTCCTGCTCGGCCGTTCGGTGCGGTTGCATCCGGTCGCAGTGGTCCTCGGCATCGCCGCGGGCCTGGTCTCGGCCGGGATCATCGGCGGACTGCTGGCCGTGCCGCTGATCGCCTTCCTCAACACCGCGATACGTCACCTCAAGGGCACGGCCGACGCCGAGCGCGACACCGAGGTCCACCCCGGAGGATATGTCGCCGAACCCAACGAACCCGTGTGGGACACCGCCGATCCCGACGCGACCGCGGAGGCCGTTGCGGAGAGCGGGGCGAAGCCGCACGCGGCGACCCCGCCGGAGCAGGACCCCGAAACAGGCCCACAGGAGCCCGGGACGTCATGAGCGCGCAGCCGTCGACGCGGTGGGTCGCGCAGATGCGGGACACGGAGGCGGGGCGGTTGGCCCGCGCCGTCGACGTCGATCCGGTCGGTCCACTGTGGCGTGGTGCGCAGATCTTCCGTCTGCTGTCCTATCTCTACGCACTCGGCTTCCAGTTGGCGATCAACGACGACCTGGACCATCGGGCCGTCGCGTGGGCACTCTTTTGTCTGCTGACCGTCTGGACGGCGGTCAGCGGGATCGGGTACTTCCTCGGATTCGCCCGCAACCGCTACTGGGTCACCGCCGAAGTGGTGTTGGTCTGCGGCCTGATGTTGTCCACCTCCTATGTGGCCGACGCCGAGTGGGCGTGGAACAACCAGACCTGGCCGACGACGCTGTGGGCCACCAACGCGGTCATCTCGGTCGCGATCCTGGCGGGACCGGTCGGCGGGATCGTCATCGGACTCGTCGTCGGCGGGACGAGCACCTTCGTCAAGGGCGAGCTGAACCTGAACTTCGGACACAACGCCACGATCATCGTGATCGTCGCGACCGGCATGGCGGTGGGCCTCGCGGCGACGAATGCCCGGCGCTCCCACGAGAAGCTGTCGGCCGCAGCACGAATCGCGGCGGCCGCCGAGGAACGCGAACGTCTGTCGCGCGAGGTGCACGACGGAGTGCTGCAGGTGCTCGCGCTCATCGCCCGACGCGGCCGTGAGATCGGCGGGCCCACCGCGGAACTGGCCTCACTGGCCGCCGAACAGGAACGCGCGCTGCGCCGGATGATCTCCGACGCCGGTGACGCGGGCGCCGAGTCCGTGCTCGACGGCGCGGGAGGAACCGATGAACTGGACCTCGCGGCGACCCTGCGGGTCTTCGCCGACGACCGCATCTCGGTGAGCGCACCGGCCGACCCGGTTCCGGTATCCGCCCACATCGGGCAGGAGATCCGCGCCGCGGTGGTCAACGTCCTCGACAACACCCGCCATCACGCGGGACCCGATGCGCGCGCCTACATCCTGGTGGAGGATCTCGGGGACGACGTGGTGGTGAGCGTGCGCGACGACGGTGTCGGGATCAGCGAGGGCCGGCTGGCGCAGGCGGTGTCGCAAGGACGCCTCGGCGTTGCGAAATCCATTGTCGGACGGATCGAATCGTTGGGCGGAACAGCAGTCCTCGACACCGAACCCGGTGCCGGGACCGAGTGGGAGTTCACCGTCCCGCGACGATCGGGCCGGTCGGGGACAGGACCGAGCGGCAACAGGGCTGAGGGGCAACAGGGCTGAGGGGCAACGGGACTGATGGGAGAACAGATGGGCACGGTCGAACCTGAGGGTGGACGCACAGTGGACAGTGGGGCCGGTGGTCTGCGGATCATGGTCGTCGACGATCACCCGATCTGGCGTGACGCGGTCGCCCGCGACCTCGCCGACGAGGGATTCGACGTCGTCGCCACTGCCGACGGGGTGGCCAGCGCGGGCCGACGTGCCGCCGCGGTCACGCCGGACGTCGTGCTGATGGACATGCAGCTCCCCGACGGCTCCGGCGCCGATGCGACCGTGGCGGTGCTCGAGGTGTCGCCGCGAACCCGGATTCTCGTGCTGTCGGCCTCCGGGGAGCGCGACGACGTCCTCGAGGCCGTGAAGGCAGGTGCGAGTGGATATCTCGTGAAGTCGTCGTCCCGCGAGGAGCTGGTGTCCGCGGTCCGTGCAACCGCTGATGGACAGGCGGTCTTCACGCCCGGCCTCGCGGGACTCGTCCTCGGCGAGTACCGCCGGATGTCGCAGCAGCCGGACGCCTCGCCGGCGACGCCTGTCCTCACCGAGCGGGAGACCGAGGTCCTGCGTCTCGTGGCGAAAGGGCTGAGCGCCAAGCAGATTGCGCGACGGTTGTCCCTCAGTCATCGCACGGTCGAGAACCACGTCCAGGCCACGCTCCGGAAGCTGCAGTTGGGCAACCGGGTGGAACTGACGCGCTACGTCATCGAACACGGCCTGGAAGAGGACTGAGTCCTCCTCCAGGCCGTGTACGAAAGCTCTGTGCCGGAATCTATTCGGCAGTGGCGAGCGCGGACGGCGTGATCGGCGTGCACGGTTCCGTCTTCGGTGCGACGACCAGCAGCGTCGCCGCCGCACCGGCCAGCGCGATGCCGGCGAACAGGTAGAACGCCGTGCCCGAGGAGATCCCGGCGCCGATCAGCAGACCGCCGATGACCGGACCGACGATGCCACCCAGTCGGCCGAATCCGGCGCACCAGGCGACGCCCGCGCCGCGCGCCTCGGTCGGGTAGAAGTTCGACACGAAGCCGTAGATCAGCACCTGGGTTCCGATGGTGCCCGTGCCGGCGACCGCGACCGCGGCCAGCAGGATCGGCAGCGGCAGACCGAAGGTCAGGCACACGAGCGCGAAGGTCGCCAGACAGAACGACGTCGCGACCACATGCTGCGGGCCGCGGCGATCGGCGAGCCGAGCGGCGATCAGGCCGCCGACGATCGCGCCGCCGTTGAGGACCAGCAGGAACGACAGCGATCCCTTCGCGTCGAATCCGTTGGCCTTCATGATCTGCGGAAGCCAGGTGTTGAGACCGTAGGTCAGCAGCAGGCCGACGAAACTCATCATGCCCAGAAGCAGTGTGGGGACGGCGAACCGGCGCGTGGCGAGGGCGGCGAAGCCGAGCTTTCCGGGTACGGGATCCGGCGCGACGCCGAGGTGGCGTGCGCGCAGGTCCACCGGGATACCGGTGCGCGCGCTGATCTCACGGGCCTCTTCGTACCGTCCGCGTGCCGCGAGCCACTGCGGGGACTCGGGCATCTTCAGCACGGCCAGCGGGAGCAGCGTGACGAGGGGCAGCGCACCGATCCAGAACAGGCCGCGCCATCCGATGTGGTCGCGAGCAGCATCGCCAGCACGGAGGCGAGGACACCGCCCGCCGGCACCCCGCTGTAGACGATGGCGTTGAACAGATTCCGCTTGGAGGTCGGCGCGAACTCCGCGACCATCGCACCCGCGGTCGCGACCAGGCCACCGATACCGATTCCGGTGAGGCAGCGCAGGATTCCGAACGAGACGAGGTCGGTCGCGAGCGCGGTGGCCGCCATGCCGATCGAGAACCAGACGATGTTGAACAACATCATCCGGCGCCGGCCGACCCGGTCGCCGAACGCCCCGGCGACCAGGGCTCCGATCATCACGCCGATGAGGGCGTAGGAACCGAGAGCACCGGCGGTCGCCGGGGTCAGCGCGCCCAGTTGACCCGGGTCGTCGAGCAGCGTGGGCAGGACCGTGCCGTAGACCACGAGGTCGTAGCCGTCGAAGACGATCGCCACGGCGGCGAGGCTGACGATCCAGAGCACGCTGCGGCGGTGTTCCGGAGACGTCCAGGCGGATGAGTTCATGTGGGCTGTACCTCCAGCGGTTGTGGGCTGGAAGTCATCCTGCGCTGACTGTGTGACCGGTCATATCAGGGCAATGCCCAGTCCTGGCCAAGCCCCGATTGATGAACATCGACGCGGGATCCATAACGAGAACGGCCGGCGGAGGGCGAACCCCCACCGGCCGTCGAGTGCACTCGTCCGTGACTACTTCTCCGAGCGACTGCGCTTCAGCAGCTCCTGCACGCTGATCTGGGCGTCGTCACCGCTCTCCTCCGAGCGGGCGTGCCGGTCGGACCGTGGGCGGCGGCGACCCGAGTCGGCGTCCGCGGACGGGCCGACGGGGCCGGTTCCCGGACGGGGCGTGGCCGCCGGGGTGGCGTCCGGACTCAGTCCCCGCTCCATCGGAGACGGCCCCGAGGTCCGGCGACCCCGGGTCGTCGGTGTCGAGTTCTCCGGCGACACGGAGGCAGCCAGCGGTCGGCGACCCGCGTCGTCGAGGCTCGGGCGTCGACCCAGCGGGGACCTCGAACCCGCGTCACGCGCAGGTGCGTCGGCCGGCGCAGGCGTACGGACCGGCGGCGCAGGCGGGGGAGCGGTGCTCGGCGAGCGGTCGCCGCGAGGGGCGGGATCGCCGAGCCGGATGCCGCCCTCGCCGAGGGTCCACCCACCGGTGTCCGGGCGATCGCTCTTGGGCAGCGTCGACCGTCGGTACGGCGCCGTCGGTCGACGTTCGGGGCGGGGTGCCTCGGCCTGGGCGCCGGACGGCTGTGCGGTGGGCGGTGCCGACGGACCGACACGGCCGGGAACCGCACGACCGGGGAGATCCCCGGGCACGGGTGCCGACGGGACCGGACCAGGGCCGCAGTTGCGGACTGGCGGACCGGGCTGCCGTGTCTTCGCCAGCGGCGCGTTGGTCATCGGTGCATTCGGCTGGGGTGCACCGGCTTGGGGTGCATTGCCCTGGGGCTGGGGCGCTCCGGGTGCGGGACGCGGAGGGACGGGCCGGCGACCATCCGGTCCCGGGGCCCCGCGGCGAGCGGGTGCGGCTCCGGCGGGTGCGGTGCGCGGCCGGGCTGCGGCCATCACCGAGGTCGGGGCCTCCGCGACGAGCGTGCCCGCACTCATCTTGCGTGCCGCGCGGGAGTCGCGCTGCTCATCGGGCTCGTCCTCGAGGACGGCCTCGCCGAGACCGATCTTGCGCTGCACGGTCTGCATCCAGCGAGGGGCCCACCAGCAGTCGTCGCCGAGCAGCTTCATCACCGATGGCACGAGCAGCATACGGATCACGGTGGCGTCGAGGATGAGCGCCGCGATCATGCCGTACGCGATGTACTTCATCATCACGATGTCGGACAGGCTGAAGGCGCCCGTGACCACCACCAGGATGGCCGCCGCCGCGGTGATGATCCCGCCGGTGTGGGCGATGCCGCTCCGGATCGACTCGGTGGTGCTGGCTCCCCGTTGTCTGGCCTCGACCATTCTGGAGAGCAGGAACACCTCGTAGTCGGTGGAGAGACCGAAGATGATCGCGATGATCAGGACCAGGATCGCCGCGAACAGCGGACCCGGGGTGAAGTTCGCGAGTCCCGCGCCGTGGCCGTCGACGAAGATCCAGGTGAGGATGCCCAGTGTCGCGCCGAGACCGAGGGCGGTCATCAACGCCGCCTTGATCGGCAGGACCAGCGATCCGAACTGCAGGAACATCAACAGGCCGGTGATGAGGACCAGCATGATCGCCATCAGGGGCAGCCGGTTCATCAGCGCGTCGATCGAATCCTGGGTGAGCGCAGGGGTACCCGTCACGTACATGGTGAGGCCCTGGGTGTCGATCGCCCGGAGCTGGTCGATCGCCTTGGCCGCCTGGGTGCGGTCGACCAGACCGGCCGAGACCTGGTAGACGCCGACGTTCGGGTACCGCTCGGCGTCATAGGAACCGAAGCCGGCCTTGTCCGGATCACTGAACTTGTTGGTGAAACCCGGGACCTGGTCGGCCTGGCGTGCGATGGCGTCGAGCTTGTTCTGGTCTTCCTGGTTCGTCTCGTCGTAGACGATGACGAGCTTGACCGCCTCGGTGCGCTCGCTGGGGAAGTACTCGTCGAACTTCTCCTGCGCGACACGTGCGGAGTTGTCCGGCGGCAGGAACTTCTCGCTGATGCCGCCGAACTGGATGCTGCCGAACGGCACCGTCAGGGCGAGCAGGAGGAGCACGGTCGGGATCGCCGTCTTCAGCGGGTTCTTCATCACCCATGTGGCGAGGCGTCCCCAGAAGCCGTTCTCGACTTCCTGGCTGGTCTTCATCCGGCCGGAGAACCGGTTCTCCAGCGCGGTGGCGCGTTCCTCGGTCGAGAAACGTCGGACCAGCGGGATCGCCGTGTATTTGAGGATCGAGCTGATCGACAACATGTTGACCCGCGGGCCGAGGATGCCCAGGATCGCCGGCAACACGGTGATCGACAGGATCGCGGCGAGGGAGACCGATGCGATCGCGCCGTAGGCCACCGACTTGAGGAATCCCTGCGGCATGATCAGCAGGCAGGCGAGGGCGGCGACGATGATCGTCGCCGAGAAGACCACCGTCTGACCTGCGGTCATCACGGTTCTTCGGACAGCTGCCTTCGTGGAGTAACCCTCGCCGAGTTCCTCTCGGAACCGCGAGACGATGAACAGGCCGTAGTCGATGGCGATACCCAGACCGATGAGCGTGACCACCGACTGCGCGAAGATGTTGAGTTCGGTGGTCAGCGCGAGCATCTTCATGATGCCCAGCGAGCCCGCGATGGTCAGGCCGCCGATCAGGACCGGCAGACACGCTGCGATGACGCCGCCGAACACGAAGAACAGCATGAGCGCGACAACCGGTAGCGCGATCACCTCGGCGCGCTTGATGTCCTTGTCCATGCCGTCGGCCATCGACCCGGCGACGGGTTGCAGCCCGGCGAGCTCGAAGGTGGCGCCGGGTATGTCGAAGCGTTCGGCGATGTCGTCGAAGAACGGTTCGATCGTGTTGTAGTTCTCCAGTACCGACGTGTCGTCGTTGCCGGCGACGCCGATGCTGATGAAGGCCTGGCGTTTGTCGGGGGTGAAGAGTCTTTCCTGGACCGCGCTCTGGGCGGGCTGGACGAGGAACGGGTCGTAGAGGCCGGGGTCGCTGCGCCCGACGATGTCGGGGTGGGTCGCGATGAGGTCTTCGACGAAGGTCTCGACCTTCTTGCCGAAGGCCGGATCGTCGACCGTCGTGCCCTCCGGCGGCGTGACCAGAAGGATGACATCAGACGTGTGATCGCGGCCCAGGGCCTTGTCGGCGTACCGGGCACCGAGATCGGATTCCGACGTGGGGTCGAACCAACCGCTCTGACTCAGATGCTTGCTGAGGTCGAGACCGTATAGTCCGAGTCCCGCCATCAGGGCGATCATCACCGCGATGACGAGGAAGCGCATTCGATACACGAATGTGCCGATTACTCGGAACACGCTGATGTCCTTTCTTGTGCGACGTGTCGGGCGCCGGCCGCGATCGGGGGTGTCGGGCCGTCGGTGCGCTCGGACGGGGCGCCGTCCCGGGGGTGAACGGTGCCGGTCGCGATTCTGTCAGTTCTCCGTGAGATCTTGACAGTGTTGCCTGAGTGATCCCTGAGGTATCGGGGTCGGTGACGCCCTCAGAGAGCACCTCGGCGTTCTGCGACGAGGCACCGCGCTCCGGTCAGCGCAGTAGCGCGCTGAGCGGCCGGAACGGTGTGAGCCAGGCGCCTTCGTCCGGGAGCGAGTCCAGCCCGATGCGGGGCAGGGGCTCCCGGAACACGCCCGGGATGTCCTCGAGGTCGATGAACTCCAGTTCGTCGGTGGTGAGGGCCCAACTGGCGTGTTCGCGGAATCCGATGACGGTGACGGGCACCCCGTCGGCGGCCACTTCGAGGAGCGGCTCGCGGAATGCCTGGCCATCGGCGGACGCCACGATCACGCCGGCTAGTCCAACAGTGTGCCTGCGAAGTTCGATGTGGTCGAGCATGTCCGAGTCCACATCGCTGTCCTCGGACAGCTTCGGCTTGGCGAAAACCGCAAAACCGACGTTTCGCAGGGCATCCACCCAGGGGCGCACAACATCGGCGCTACCTGGGGCGATGTTGGTGAAAACGGTCGCCTCGGGTTCGACGACGCCGCTGTTCTCCGTGAGAGCTGACACATCTGCCGTGCGCTGCAGCAGCCAGCGGCCCAACGCGTCGAATCGGGGGCGGTGTGCGGCGGTCGGACGGCCGCCGAGCAGGGCGCCGAGGCCCATGTCCATGTTCGGTGCGTCCCAGACCAGCAGCATCCGACGTGTGCCGGTCTGGCCCGAGATGGTGTCCGCGAATCCGGTGGTCGTTCCGGCCGGGGTGGTCTGGTCGGTCATGCCGGGCTCCCGTCAGGGGTGTCGCCGGACGCGGAAGCCGGCGGGATGGGCCGCGTGTACACGAACTCGCTGACGAACCGGCCTTCTCGTTCCGCCCGACCCTCGAACTTCGTCGTCGGCCGTTCCAGCAGGATCGGGGACTCGCGGGTGAGCTGCACGACGTGGGGCCGGTCGGCGTCCTGGGTGGCGAGCTTCTCGGCGATCCACTCGGCGTAGTTCGCGTGGTCGGTGGCGATGTGGAGCACGCCGCCGGGGACCAGACGGTCGGCGATCAGCTCCAGTGTGCCCGTCTGCACGAACCGGCGCTTGTGGTGACGCGACTTGGGCCAGGGGTCCGGGAAGAAGAGTCGGACGCCGGTGAGGCTCGACGACGGGATCAGTTCCCGCAGGACGATCGACGCGTCACCGCGGATCAGGCGCACGTTGGTCAGCCCGTTCCGGTCGATGAGACCGAGCAGCTGGGCCAGGCCCGGCTTGTAGACCTCGACCGCCACCACGTCGACGTCGGGTTCGGCCTCGGCCATCGCCGCGGTCGAGATGCCGGTGCCGCTGCCGATCTCGAGGACCTTCGGGTTGTCCCGACCGAACATGGCGTTCAGGTCGAGCTGGGGCTCGGGAATGCGTTCCGGGCCGATCTCGAGGTCGCGGCCGAGGACGGGCCAGAGGGTTTCCCAGTTGCGTTGCTGTCCGGTCGTCAAGGTCCCCCGGCGGAATCGGAAGCTCGTCACGCGGGGGTACAGCCGTGACCTGTCAGCGCTGTTGTTCACCCGTCCATCGTTGCGCATCGTGGCGTTTCCGCGAAGTCGCGGGTGATCGTGTCCGTCAAGAGGTCGGGGATTCGTGGGGACAAGACGGGCCCTCGGTGGGATGTGGAGGCTGGATGTGGAGGTCCGGAAGCCCACCGGGGCGAATCCGGATTAGTCTCGGGCCAGCCGCGGAACACGCGGGGGTCGGGTGGGGAAGGGTTGTCGAGACGTGGGGGCGAACGTGCGTACACCGACGAACCCGCCACCCGGGTGGCGGCCGGCCGGGGATTTCCTTTCGGCGGCCGCTGAGCAGGGCGGACTCTCCGACCTCGTCGAACCGTCGTCGCCGTTGGTCCCGGTCCTCGCCGCGGCCGGACACCGATTCCTGCGACCCCTACATGTGCAGGTGGTCGGCCGGCCGGGCGTCGGGCGCGACACGATGGCGCGCGCCCTGCGTGAGCGGCTCGCACTGACAGTGACCGGCCCGGGTGAGGAGCCACGCGCTGCCGCCGACGCCGACCTCTGGCTTCTCGTGCTGGCCGGGCCGCCGCGTCGCGCCGACCACGAACTGCTGAGCTCGTTGCCCGCGGACCGGGTCGTCGTCGTCCTCGGCAAGGCCGACACCCACCCGGACTGGGAGGCCGCGGTCGATGTGGCCCGGCGGTCCTCGACGCACCTGGGCCTGCCGGTCCACGTCGTCTCCCAGCTCCTCGGCTGTGCCGATCTCGACGCCGCGGAGTTCGCCGCCCTCACCCGCCTGGCCGCCGAACGGGCCGAGATGCCGTCGATGGCCGGCCGGTTCCTCGTCGGGGCGCCGGGGTCGGAGGACCGACTCCTGCGGCAGGGTCTGCTACGCCGGATCGACGCCTGTGGAATCAGTACTGCCCTGCGGCTGATCGCGGAGGACTCCGACGAGGCGGCCGACGCTGACGCGCTCAACCGCGCCCTCCACGCCCGCAGCGGGGTTCCGCAGCTCAGCTCGGCGTTCGGCGACCGCGTGGGCCGGGTCCGCTTCTGGCGCGAGGTCGAGGTCCGCGCCGAGCTGGAACGTGCGGCGGCCAGAGGCTGCGACCGGGAGAACGCCGAACGTCTGCTCGCGGCCGGAGGTGCCGGATGAGCGCGCCGGTACTCGACGCGGCGCGAGAACTGAGCGGGTTCGACGCCGCGACCGTCGACACCGGTTCCGGAGTCCTGGTCGTCGGGACCGAGGGTGTCGGCGTGCGCACCCTCGTCTACGCGGTGCGGGAACTGGCCCCCGATCTCGACACCTACATCCGGGACGTCGACGCCCGAACCCGTCCCGGCGTCGCGCTGGTCGTCGTCGACCCCTCGTCGTCGGTCGGTGACGAGGAACTGCAGCTCGTCGAGCGGGTGCGTGCGACGGTCGGGACCGTCGCGCTGGTGTGCAGCAAGATCGATGCCTTCTGGGAATGGCCCCGGGTCGTTCGTGACCATCGCAAGACCCTCGATCCGTTCGGGACGAAGCCGTTGTTCGGGGTGTCGGCGGCCGCAGCGCTCGGCGGTGCCGTCGAGGAGTCCGGGGTCGACGCGTTGGTCGACTGGATACGGGAGGCGCTCGAGGCCCCCGCCCCGGTGCGCGTCGAACGTGCCCGTCTCGCCGCCGGCGCCGGGGCCGTCGAACATCTGCTGATCGACACCGATACCGGTGCCGAGGCTTCCGGGTCTCAGGACGAGTTGATGAATGCGCGGCGTCGGCTGCTTTCGTCGCGGGACCGCGGCCGGGCGGATCGGCTCGCAGCCGTGCGTGCCGGCCTGACCCGGGCCCGGGCGCAGTCCTCGGCCGAACTCGCGTCGCGTGTCCGTGGACTCGCGGCACTGGCGGCAGGCGATGCGCCGGACAACGGCGCCGAGCACCGGTCGTGGCTGAGTCACCGCTGGGACGACCTCGCCGACGGCATCCGCCGGGACGCCGACGAGCGCATCGACGAGGTAGCGGCCACTGCGCTGGTCGGACTCGACCCCGAGCCGTCCCCGCCGGAGCGATGGGCGCACACCCCGCTTCCCGCCGACGGCCCGGGTGATCGGCGGCGGCGCGGAGGTGCGGAGGATGCGCTGCTCGTCGTCATCGGCGCCTCGACCGGCCTGGGCATCGGGCGCCTCGTCGTCGCACCGATGGCGTCGGTGCAGACCCTGCAGTGGATCAGCATGCCGCTGACCCTGCTGCTGGGGATCGGCGTCGCGATCTGGGTGATCCGGGTCCGGCGGGGTGCGCTGGAACGCGCCGATCGCACGACCCGCAGCACCGAGCGGCTGAGCGTCGCGCGCTCCGCACTCGACCATCAGCTCGGCTTGCGGTTCGCCGCGGCCGAGACCCGGATCGCGGGGCAGATCGCCCGGGCCCACGAACGCCGTGCTCGACGGACGAGCGAACAGGTCGCGCAGATCGACGCCGAGATCCGGCGGCTGCGCGCGGGCGCGGCGAACCAGGACGAGCGTCTTCGCCGGGACCGCGCGGAAACCGTGTACCGCTCGCTCCTCGCCCGCTCCGAGCAGTTGTGGGCGGATGGCGACGACGAGAACGACGCGAGCACGAACGAACAGGCCGGCACCGGCGAGGACGGGACAAGGTGAACGAGATGGATTCGATCTTCGACGGTGACCACGCGGGGGACGATCCGTTCGGCGCCGGCCGGCCCGACGCAGGGGCTCTGTCGGGCGGACCGTTCGGGACCGCGGATCTGTCCGGCGCCGGACCCGGATACGACCCGCACGTCGATTCGGTCGCCGCAGTCCACGCGGAATCGGCCGACGACGACCTGGACGACCACCTGTGGATGCACGAGGACGGCCGCATCTGGGATCTCGGCCCGGCCGAGGTCGACACCGACAACGACGGGGTGAACGACTCGCTCACCCGGAACGGTCCGGACGGGTTCACCGTGTACACCGACAGCGACCGGGACGGCCAGGTCGACAAGATCACCGAGATCGGCGCCGACGGCGGCTTCAGCTCGGCCGTACTCGACCCGGAGACCGGTGAATGGATCCCCGGCGGCTCGGGGCGTATCGGCTGAGCAGGCATAGGATCGGCCGACGCCCGTCTTCCAGGGACTTTGGTCCCATATCACCTGGGTGTGGGATAAGCCGCAGTCGCCGACCCCCACACCTAGCGTCCGCTCGGTGCACGTATCCTGGACACCTAGACGACTGACCGGTGACCATTCCAGCAGGTCACACGCTCGCCAGGAGGCCCCAACGATGACCGCAGCCACCATCCCCGGACTGGACCCGAGCAGCGCGCCGACCAACCACCAGGGTCTGTTGGCCTGGGTTGCCGAGGTCGCGGAACTGACGCAGCCCGATCGGGTCGTGTGGTCCGACGGCAGCGACGAGGAGTGGGAACGCCTCACCGACGATCTGGTGAAGGCCGGCACCCTCGTGAAGCTCAACGAGGAGAAGAAGCCGAACTCCTTCCTCGCCAGCTCCGACCCCGCCGATGTCGCCCGCGTCGAGTCGCGGACCTACATCTGCTCGGAGAAGGAAGAAGACGCCGGCCCCACCAACAACTGGGTCGAGCCCGCCGAGATGCGCGCCACCATGACCGAGCTGTACCGCGGCTCGATGCGTGGCCGCACGATGTTCGTCATCCCGTTCTGCATGGGCCCGCTCGACTCCGACGACCCCAAGCTGGGTGTCGAGATCACCGACTCCGAGTACGTCGTCTTGTCCATGAAGATCATGACCCGCGTCGGCCCGCGCGTCCTCGAGATCCTCGGCGACGACGGCTTCTTCGTGAAGGCACTGCACTCGGTGGGTGCGCCGCTGGAGCCGGGCCAGGCCGACGTGCCGTGGCCGTGCAACACCGAGAAGTACATCACCCACTTCCCCGAGACCCGCGAGATCTGGTCCTTCGGTTCGGGTTACGGCGGCAACGCCCTGCTCGGCAAGAAGTGCTACGCCCTGCGCATCGCCTCGGTCATCGCCCGCGACGAGGGCTGGATGGCCGAGCACATGCTCATCCTGAAGCTCACCAGCCCGGCGAACAAGGTCTACTACGTCGCCGCGGCGTTCCCGAGTGCTTGTGGCAAGACGAATCTCGCGATGCTGCAGCCCACCATCCCGGGCTGGAAGGCCGAGACCGTCGGCGACGACATCGCGTGGATGCGCTTCGGCGAGGACGGCCGCCTGTACGCGATCAATCCGGAGTTCGGTTTCTTCGGTGTCGCACCCGGCACCAGCTACGACTCGAACCCGAACGCGATGAAGACCATCGAGGCCGGAAACACCTTGTACACCAACGTCGCTCGCACCGACGACGGTGACATCTGGTGGGAGGGTATCGACGGCGAGGCTCCCGCTCACCTCACCGACTGGCTCGGCAACGACTGGACTCCCGAGTCCGGAAGCAATGCGGCGCACCCGAACTCGCGTTACTGCACCCCGATCGCGCAGTGCCCGTCGCTCGCCGACGAGTGGGATGACCCGAAGGGTGTGCCGATCTCGGCCATCCTGTTCGGCGGCCGTCGCAAGACCACCGTCCCGCTGGTGACCGAGGCCCGCGACTGGCAGACCGGCGTCTTCATGGGTGCCACCGTCGGCTCGGAGCAGACCGCCGCGGCCGAGGGCAAGGTCGGCACCGTGCGTCGCGACCCGATGGCGATGCTGCCGTTCATGGGCTACCACGTCGGTGACTACCTGCAGCACTGGGTGAACATCGGCAAGAACGCCGACGAGTCCAAGCTGCCGAAGGTGTTCTACGTCAACTGGTTCCGTCGCGGCGACGACAAGCGCTTCCTGTGGCCCGGATTCGGCGAGAACAGCCGCGTACTGAAGTGGATCATCGGCCGCATCGAGGGCGAGGCCGAGGGCGTCGAGACGCCGATCGGCATCGTCGCCAAGCCGGAGGACATCGACGTGTCCGGTCTCGACGTGCCCGCCGAGGATGTCGCCGAGGCGCTGGCGTTCAAGGCCGACGAGTGGCGCGAGGAGATCCCGTCGATCGAGGAGCTCTTCGAGTTCATCGGCCCGAAGCTGCCGACCTCCCTGCGCGACGAGCTCGAAGGCCTCAAGCAGCGTCTGGCCTGATCGGTCGGTCCGGTAGTTCGGCCTGAGGCTGATGTGACGGTTGAGGTATCGTGCCCCTCATGAAGCTACGTTTGTGGGGGGCCACGATCGCCGGTGCCTGTGTACTCGGGTTGTCCTCTCCGCTCGCAGTTCAACCAGCCACGGCCGCACCGGCTTCCGGTGCCGGCGTCAGCGCGTATTACACGGACACGACGACGCTCGGCGACTTCGTCCCGACGTTCAACCGGATCACCGGCCTGGACCGGACCGGTAACGGTCAGTACGCGCTGATCGCCGAGGACGTGCTCCCCGCACGGTTCTTCACCGCCCGGATCGGATACTCCTCGGAGACCGCATCATTCGTCGGGCGGCCGTCACTCAACGGCGGCGGCACGGTCCTAGGGCCGTGGTTCGTGCCGCTGCTGCCGGGCGGCGCGCAGTTCGAGGGCATCCGCAAGACCAACGGCGGCTACACCGTCGTCAGCGGCGGCAACAACCAGTTCGTCCGCCAGATCGGCCCGCTGGGCCAGTTCACCCGCGACCTCCCGCTGCCGGCGGCATGGCGTCCCTCGTCCAAGTCGGGCGTCGCCGGGCAGCGCGGCCTCACCGGCCTCGCGGTCGGTCCGCAGGGCCAGGTCTCGGTGCTCACCGCGGGCGGACTCAAGCAGGACGGCCGCACCTCGGCGCGTCTGCTCACCTTCGGCAAACCCAACCGCGAGTTCGTCTACCGCACCGACGCCAACAAGGTCGCGGCCGACGTGCTGGCCATCAACTCCACCGACTTCCTCGTCCTCGAGCGCGGTGCGGGCAAGCTGACCAACATCTTCTGGACCACCACCCGCGGCGCGACGTCGGTGGCCGGCACAAAGAAGCTGTCCGGCAAGGAGAAGGCGATGCCGAAGCGTCGGATCTTCTCCACGACCGGCACGCCGCGCCTCGTCACCGGCGACATGTCGGGCCTCGCCTGGGGTAACTGGCATCCCGACACCCCGTTCGCGAAGGCGCGCAGCCGGACCCTGCTCGTCGTCTCCCAGAACGCCGGGGCGCCCACCCGCGTCCACTCGTTCGAGGTCCAGCTGCCGAAGTAGCCCTTAGCGGCTCGGGGCTGCTCGCCCAGCGGATGGGAAGATGTGACAATTCCCGCCTCAGGGTGGTGTCAGGGAGTTACCTGATAGCGATTCGGCGTCGGATTTGGCACCGTTGAGGGCATGACGACGACTGATGCGGCCGCCCGCGATGCCGGAGCGCCGAAACACGGAGTGGCTGCGGGTGCGGAGAACCTGTCCAAGCGGTACGGCACGGGTGACACCGCCGTCGAGGCCCTGAAGGGCGTTTCGATCCAGTTCCGCGAGGGCGAGTTCACCGCCATCATGGGTCCGTCGGGGTCGGGTAAGTCGACGCTGATGCACTGCCTCGCGGGCCTGGATGTCGCGAGCGACGGTCGTGTCCATATCGGCGACACCGATCTCACCGCGTTGTCCGACAAGGCGATGACGATGCTCCGCCGCGACCGCATCGGGTTCGTCTTCCAGGCGTTCAACCTGGTGCCGACGCTCACCGCGAAGGAGAACATCACCCTCCCGGTCGACATCGCCGGCCGCACCGTCGACACCGAGTGGTTCGACGCCGTCACCGAACGGCTCGGCATCACCGATCGCCTCGGGCACCTGCCCAGCGAGCTCTCCGGCGGTCAGCAGCAGCGTGTGGCGTGTGCCCGCGCACTGATCGGCAAGCCGGCCATCATCTTCGGCGACGAGCCCACCGGGAACCTGGACTCGCGTTCCTCCGGTGAGGTCCTCTCGATCCTGCGTGCCGCCACCGACGAGTTCGGCCAGACCGTCGTCATCGTGACCCACGATCCGCGCGCGGCGTCGTACGCCGACCGTGTGGTGTTCCTCGCTGACGGCCAGATCGTGCAGGAACTCGCCCGTCCGAGCGCCGACGACGTCTTCGAGGTGATGAAGAACCTCGACGGGGTCCATCACACCGACGCCCCCGCCGAGTCGGCTCCGGCCGAGACCTCCAAAGCGCTCTGAGCCGTGGCGTCATCATCGGTGATGCGCCGGGTTTCCCTTCGAAACCTGCGGGCGCACAAGCTACGTCTGTTCCTGACCCTCTTCTCGATCGTCCTCGGCACGTCCTTCGTCGTCGGTTCGATCGTGTTCACCAGCACCATTTCGAAGGCCTTCACCGACATCTTCGACAGTGCCGCGCAGGGCGTGGCCGTCGAGGTGACACCGGCTGACCGGCAGTCGCCCGGGGTTCCCCTGTCGGTCGTCGACCAGTTGCGCGATCAGCGTGGCGAACTCGGCATCGACAAGCTCGTCGTCAACAACAACGGGTTGATCACCGTCGCCGACGCGGACGGCAAGGCCATCCAGACCGGTGGAGCGCCGAGCGTCGGCACCACCTACATCCCGGAGAACGAGGCGCTCGATCCCGACGAGTCCCGGATCCAGCCGGGCGGTCGCGGACCGGCCAACGCGGGTGAGATCGCGCTGAACACCTCGGCCGCCGACGAGGCCGGCCTGAAGGTCGGCTCGAAGACCAAGGTCGTCGTCGGCCAGGGCAGTTCCGAACCGCTCGAGGTCACCGTTGTCGGATTGATCAACCTGCCCTCCTCGACCGGCGGCTACGTCAACGCACAGTTCGACGCGGCCACCGCGGCGCGTCTGTTCACCGACGGTCAGCACGTCGGGCTCGTCGACATGTCGGCCGTCGCCGGGGTGTCCCCGGAGCAGTTGCAGGAGCGGGTGCGTACCTTCCTCGGCGCCGATGCCGATCTGTACAAGGTGCGGACCGGCGATCAGGTGCGGGAGGACCAGAAGGAACAGGTCAACGAGTTCCTGCAGATCTTCCAGTACATCCTGCTGGCCTTTGCCGCGATCGGCCTGGTCGTCGGCACGTTCATCATCTACAACACCTTCTCGATGATCGTCGCGCAGCGTAATCGCGAGTTCGCGCTGCTGCGGGCGGTCGGGGCGAGTCAGCGCCAGGTGTCGCGGTCGGTCCTGTTCGAGGCGCTGGTCGTCGGCGTGCTGGGCGGTGCGTTGGGTCTGGGGATCGGCATCGGCCTCGCTGCTGTGCTCAAGGCCGTCATCAGTGCGACGTCGGGTCTTCCCGAGGGCGAGCTGGCCGTCGGGGTGGGTGCGGTGCTCGCGGGCATCCTGGTCGGCGTCGTCGTGACGATGATCAGCGCCTGGGTACCCGCCGCCCGTGCTGCACGGGTGCCGCCGGTCGAGGCGATGCGCGCGTCGGCGGCCGAGGGGTCGGCGTCGTTGCGCAACCGCACCATCATCGGTGCGGTCATCGGCGTGGCCTCGATCGTGGCGATCGTGGTCGGCGCGATGGGTGAGGGCACCGGACCGGCACTGACGGTCGGAGCGGGCGCGGGCGGCGCGGTGCTGGCCGCGGTGCTGGTCGGGCCGGCTGTCTCACGTCCGTTCGTGGGCGTGCTCGGCCGCGCGATCGGTGCGCCGTTCGGCACGATCGGACGGCTCGCACGCACGAATGCTGTTCGCAATCCCCGTCGTTCGGCGGCGACGGCCTTCGCGCTGACGCTCGGACTCATGCTGGTGGCGATCATCGGCACGCTCGGCCAGTCGTTCAAGGGCACGGTCGACGACGCCGTCGATTCCGGGATCACCGCCGACTACATCCTGGCGGGCACCAACCAGGGACCGTTGCCGCCCACGGTGGGCCCCTCGGTGGAGAAGGTGCCGGGCGTCGGCGAGGTGGTCTCGTTCGGCGTCGTGCAGGCGAAGGTCGACGACCAACCGGTGCAGGGTTTCTCTGCGCTCGGCGGACCGCTGAGCGACGTCACGGTCATGGACATGGAGGACGGCGCGTCGTCGACGCTGCCGGCCGACGGGATGCTGATCAGTCACCGCACCGCCATGACGAAGGGGTGGGAGCGCGGGCAGGTCCTGAACTTCACCAGCCCCACCGGTGAGCAGGTCCAGGTCCCGATCGCCGGCATCTACGCCGACAACGAGGCCCTCCAGCCGTGGGTCGTCGGCCCGGCGGTCTATGACCGACTGGTTCCGCCGCCGGCCCGTTTCGACATCACGGTCTTCGTGAAGGCCGAGGCCGGCGCCGACCTGGAGACCCTGCGGACCGGGCTCGAGGACGCGACCGCGGGGTTCCTGACCGTCCAGGTCAAGGACCGCGACCAGTTCAAGGGCCAGATCTCCGCGCAGATCGACCAGATGCTCGGCACGCTCTACGCGATGCTCGGCCTGGCTCTGTTGATCGCGGTGCTCGGCATCATCAACACCCTGGCGTTGTCGGTGGTAGAGCGGAAGCGCGAGATCGGGATGCTGCGTGCGATCGGTATGGTCCGAGGCCAAGTGCGTCGTTCGATCTACCTGGAATCGGTGCTGATCTCGATCTTCGGTGCTGTGGTCGGCGTCATCCTCGGAACGCTGATCGGTGTGGCCCTCGTGCGCACGCTCGCGGCGTGGGGACTCGGTGCGCCGGTGATCCCGTGGTCGCTCATCGTGATCACCTTGGTCGCGTCGGCGGTGGTCGGTGTGCTGGCCGCGTTGTGGCCGGCGGTCCGTGCCGCCCGTACCGGGCCCCTCGAGGCGATCGCCGATCTCTGACCCCCGCTCGTGATCTGTGCTCGCGCGGCCCGGGTTCTGCCCGGGCCGCGTGCTCACAGACCGATATCAGGAACCGAATGACAGAATCGTCCGCATGACGCGACCACCCCAGGGCGATCCGAACGACCCGCGGAACGATCCGCCGGAGACCCGACAGTTCGATCCCGACTTCGACCCCTCGGCGCCGCCGTCGCAGGCCTACACCCAGCCGTACGCCGGTGAGCCGTACCCCGGCCCGTACACCGACCCCCACCCCGGACCCCAATACGGAGAGTCCCAGTACGGCGAGCCCCAGTACGGTCAGCCCCAGTACGCCGACCCCCAATACACCGGTGGCTCGCCGTATGGGGCATCGCCGTACGACGCACCCCAGGGTGGTGAGCCGCCGCGCGGCGGATCGTCGAAGGGGCGCACCATCGGTCTCGCGCTGGTGGCGCTGGCCGCCCTCGTGATCCTCGGGCTGGTCGTCGCGCTGGTCACGAGGTCCGGCGGAGACGACGGCTCCTCCGCGGCAGCGGCCTCGTCGTCGACGACGACCACCAGCCAGGAGACGACGACCAGTTCGTCCCCGACCACCACGACCACGACCGAGGAGACGACGTCGAGTCCGACCAAGAAGCCGGGGCCGGCGACGGTGGTCTACCAGCTCACCGGCAACGGTGACGTCGTCGCGCTCAGCTTCAGCAAGGGCGGCGGTCCGCCGACCGTCATCGCGGCGACCGGTTCGCCCTGGTCGCAGCGGGTGACCGTGAAGGGCAACAAGGCGACCCTGTCGGCCATCGTCGTGCGCGGCCCGGTCACCTGCAGCATCCTCGTCGACGGGGAACAGCTGGCCACCGCGACCAGCAACGGCGGCACGCTGAACTGCCGTGCCGATCTGTCGACGGAGTAGGACCTCGATACGCGGCGTCCTCGCTCCGCTCGGGCGGCGCTACTCGGCCGGCAAGGACATTTCTGCTGGTTGAGTAGGCGAGGGAGCTTGCGACGAGCCGTATCGAAACCAGGGCCTACCGCTTGCGTAGCACCAGCACGAGGTTGGTGCCCAGCACCTCGCGGAGGCCGGGGACGCGCATGACCCACCACATCCAGCGCGGGATGTAGCGGGGGAAGGCGGCCAGGAGTTCGGCCCGATCGGTCACCGATTCCGCCCAGCGCAGGCCGTCGGTCGCGTGGACGGCGAACAGCGACGTCCCGAAGAGGTTCTTGGGCGGATGGCCGTGACGACGCGTGTAGAGACGCGCCGCGCGGTGACCGCCGAGGTAATGGGTGAGGCCCATCTCGTGGCCGCCGAACGGACCCCACCAGAGCGTGTAGCTGATGATGACGACGCCGCCCGGGCGGGTCACGCGCAGCATGTCGTCGGCCATCTCCCACGGCGTCGACGTGTGTTCGACGACGTTCGACGACAACGTCACGTCGATGCAGTCGTCGGCGAAGGGCAGGTTCTGGCCCGACCCGCGGACCGACCCGCGGTGTTCGAGACCACCGGCATGCATCTCCGTCGGGTCCGGTTCGACCGACATGTAGTGCGCACCCCGTGCGCGGAAGGCGTCGGCGAAGTAGCCGGGACCGCCGCCGACGTCGAGGATCACGCCGCCGTCGAGGTCGGGGACGAACGCCTCAACCATCTCTGCGGTGTCGGTCGCCAGTGCGCCGTAGAAGCGGGCGGGATCGGACTGCTCGTACCGGAAGTCGTTCAGCAGCCCGGCCGCGCGCCGCAGGGTGGCCAGCCGGGCCATACGGTCGCGGCCGGAAGTCGTGGTCGTCATCGTCGGGAAACTCTAATCGACCGGAGTCTCGGCAGATCATCAGCTACTCGGCGGTAGGCTGTCGTGCGATGCGCGTACCTTCCGACGTCCTGCTGCTGTGCTGGCGGGATACCCGCCACCCTCAGGGTGGTGGCAGTGAGACCTATCTGGAACGCGTCGGCGCAGAACTGGCCCGACGCGGCGCACGCGTGACCTTTCTGACCTCCGCATATCCGGGCGCCGCCGGGGAGGAGTACCGCGACGGCATGCGGTTTGTGCGCGCCGGCGGGCGGATCACCGTGTATCCGCGCATGCTGACGACGATCCTGGCCGGTCGTCTCGGCCTCGGGCCGCTCCGGGACTGCCGTCCGGAGGTCGTCGTCGACACCCAGAACGGGGTGCCGTTCTTCGCGACCGCCGTCGCCTCGGCGCCGACCGTGGTGCTGGTCCATCACTGTCACCGCGAGCAGTGGCCGGTCGCCGGTCGGTTGCTCGGGCACGTCGGCTGGTTCATCGAGTCGCGGCTCTCGCCGAGGATTCATCGCCGGAACCGCTACGTCACGGTGTCCACGCCGTCGAAGACCGAACTCGTGGCGCTCGGCGTCGATGCGGATCGGATCTCCGTCGTGCGCAACGGCATCGACCCCGTACCCGCGGAGGCGGTTCTCGCCGCGCAGTCCTCCGGCACCGGTACCGAGGCGGTGCGTTTGTGCGTCCTGTCGCGCCTGGTGCCGCACAAGCAGGTGGAGGACGCGCTGACGGTCCTGGCGCAATTGCGGCGTTCCGGCATCGACGTCGAACTCGACGTCATCGGCGGCGGTTGGTGGTCCGACGAACTGCGCTCGGCGGCAACCGAACTCGAGGTCGACGACGCGGTCACCTTCCACGGCCATGTCAGCGAGGAGCGCAAGCACGAGCTGCTCTCGCGGGCCCAGGTCCACCTCATGCCCTCCCGCAAAGAGGGGTGGGGTCTGGCAGTCGTCGAAGCCGCGCAGCACGGGGTCCCGACCATCGGCTACCGCAGCTCGGTCGGTCTCACCGACTCCATCGACGACGGCAACACCGGTCTCCTCGTCGACGGGGTCGATGAATTAGTCAGCGCCACAAGGAAACTCATCGACAACCCGGACGAGGCCCAGCGACTCGGGGACAACGCGCGGGTCCGCGCGGGCCGCTACTCCTGGGCCGCCACCTGCGACGGGTTCATCGAGACGTTCGACGCCGTTCTCGCGCGCTGACGACGACCGCCCCCGCGACGCCGGCGAGCAGCATCGTTGCCCACAGGAGGTGCGCGGCGATCGCCAGAGCCCGATCAACGGCCCCCGAACCATGATCGGCCGGATCGTCGACCCGGTACAGCCGCAGATCGTCCCCGTCGTGGACGAGGCGCGCATCCGCCGCGAGCCGGGCGGGTGGGGAATCGTTCTCGACGAGAACCCAACCCACGCCGAGCGCCGCGAGTTCATCGGGGGCGCCGCCGGCCTCGAGCGCCGACGCCACGGCCGCAGCGTGCTCGCTCGGCGGATCGACGACCTCGCCGTCGACGGTCAGTGCACCCGACTCGATCACCGGGGCCCGCAGCATCCGCGCCGCGGGATCGAGTGAGACGCCGTCCGCGAAACGGTAGTGCCGCACGGTGTCCGCAGGCCACAGGGCGACCGATCCCTGATCGCCGGGCACGATCTCCGCCACCGCCGCCCAGTCGTCGGGGTAGGCCACCGGCCGCACCGAACCGCCCGCACCCCAGGCGAGATCGGGCAGCGGCGCCACGACGAGCAACACGACCCCGACGAACGCGAAGCCCGCCGGCACCCGCCTACAGGCCGCCGCGACCGCGCCGGCCACGGCCAGTGCGACCCCGGGGACGAGCAGCGCCGAGAACTTCTGGGTGTCGCGGAGCAGGCCGGCGCCGGGGACGTGTTCGACCCCGACCTCCAGCAACCACTCTCCCGGACCGAAAGTGCTGAGGGTCAACAGGATCACGACGACGAGGGCCAACGCGCCGATCCCACGGACAAGCGGATCGAGGGTCGTCCGACGACGGAAGAGGTAGACGACACCCGCCGCGATCACGAGCAGCAGGCACAGCGTCGCGATCGCCGCCCACCAGATGGTGCGGCTGGTGGGAACCGCATCGGCGTTCCAGATGCCGCCCAGGGACAGAACCGTTCCCACCGGCCCCAGGCCCGGCTCCGACCGGAGGCCGAACGCATCGACGCCGGCGGCGGCGGACGTCGTGGTGGCGTCGCTGATCACGGCCGTCACGACCCACGGCAGCGCGCTCAGAACCCACAGGCCGGCGGCCACGAACGCTGGGCGCAGTCCGACCGGACGGCAGCTGAGCCCCACGACCAGCACGACCCCGGCGAGTACCGAACCCGTCGGCGTCAGTCCGGCGGCCGCCAACAGTCCGCCGAGACGGAGGAACCGCGCCGCGTCGCGCTGGTCCCGAAGCTCCGCCGCCGCAACGAGAATCCAGCCCAGCGCGGCGTATCCGACCAGTAGACTCCAGTGCCCCTGCAGGAGACGTTCGGCGACATAGGGATTCCAGATCGCCACGAGAGCTGCGGCGACCGCGCCGGCACGTCCGGCGCCGGGGACGAGCCGGAACGCCAGCCGGCCGAAACCGACCCCGGCGAAAAGCACCGCGGCCAGCAGGATCGCGGTGACCACCACGCCACCGTCGACCACCGTCGATGTCATCGCGACGAACCAGTCCTGCGGCACCGCACGCGGCGGCAGGTCACCGATGCCCAGCGTGGTGTCGGTGACGTGGGTACTCGGCGTCGACACCGCGTCCCGATACAACAGGTAGCCGGGTCCGACGCCGATCAGTCCGGGGAGCAGCGGAGCCAGGACGGCCACGGCCGCAACGATACTCACCAGGTAGAGCGTCGGGAGCAACCGTCCGGAGAACACCGCGGCCCGTGCGGATCAGAAGTGGTGGGTGTCCGACGGCGCGGGTGCGTGCACCGGGTCGTCGTCGAACTCCGACTCGGTGATGCCGTAGGCGCGCGCGAGGTCGAGGATCTTGGTGGCGCGTGCGATGCGGGGGAGGTCCGAACCGTTGCGGATCTCTCCGCCGTCCCGCTCGAACTCGGCGAAGAACTCCCGCGCCCAGGTGATCTCGTCCTGGGACGGCGACAGGCCCTCGTTGACCGGGGCGCACTGCGCGGGGGTCAGGCAGATCTTGCCGGTCATGCCGAACTCCGCACTCACCGCAGTGGCCTCGCTCAGTTTGAGGGCGCTCGAGCCGACGGTCGGACCGTCGATGGCACTGGGGAGGTGCGCGGCTTTGGCGGCGATGGTGAATCGCGACCGGGCGTAGGCGAGGGTCTGTGGGTTGTCGCCGAAGCCGGTGTCCCGGCGGAAGTCGCCGATACCGAAGGCGAGGCGGAAGGTGCCCTTGGCGGAGGCGATCTCGCTGATCCGCTCGAGTCCGCGGGCGGTCTCGACGAGCGCGACGATCGGGAGACCCGGTAGGCGCTTGGCAGTCTCGGTCACGTGGTCGACGGACTCCACCATCGCCAGCATCACGCCACCGATCGCGGTCTGCGCGAGTGCCTCCAGATCATCGGCCCACCACGGGGTGCCGAAGCCGTTGATACGGACCCATTCACCGGCGCCCGGACCAGAACCGTCCTTGGGGCCGATCCAGCGCACGACGTTGTTCCGCGCCTCGACCTTGTCCTTGGGAGCCACGGCATCTTCGATGTCGAGCACGACGATGTCGGCGCGCGAGCGAGCCGCCGGCTCGAACTTCGCGTAGTGGGCGCCGTTGACCAGGAGCCAGCTTCGGGCCAGCACCGGATCGATACGCGAACCGACATCGGTCGATTCGGCGTCGTAGGTCGTGTTGTCGTCGTACATCGATATCTCTCGTCCGTGAATCTGCAGCCTACCCATCGTTGCCTATGGCCGATGACCGGTGCAAAGCACCCTGCGCGCGGGAGTCGGTGCCAACTCGGCACACTTGTGCCATGCAGCAGACCCGTCCGACCCGGCGGCAACAGGCCTCGTCGGGAACCGTCGGCGCCGTCGGATCGGTCGCCGTCGGATCGATGGTCGCGAACATCTGCATGTACGTGGTCCATCTCGCGGCGAGCGCGCGGTATCTGGATGTCAGTGAATACGGCGAGTTCGCGGTCCTGTTGTCGGCGATGCTGGTGCTGGGTGTGCCCGCACTGGCGCTGCAGAACGTCGTCGCCCGCGAGGTCGTCCTGGGGCGCGACGAGCGGCGACTCCGCCGGGTGGGCATCCAGACGACGCTGTACGTGGTGGTTCTGGTCGCCGTCGCGACGCCGCTGGTCGCGTTGCTGATGCGTACGGGTGTGATGACGACGCTGGCCGCTCTCGGTGCGGCCCCGCTGCTGGCTCTGATCGCCGCAGGTCAGGGCATCCTGCAGGGGCGCGGCGAGTTCCGGACGTTGTCGTGGGTGTTGGCCGCGGTCGGGGTCCTGCGTTCGATGCCGATCGTCGGTGCCTTCGTGCTGGGCGCCGGTCCGGCGGGTGGGCTGCTGGCCGGGACCATCGGTGCCGCGGTGTCGGCGGTCGTGGTCTGGGCGGTTGTCGGGAAGGTCGGGGAGCGCGTCTCGGATGCGGGCACGGTCGGGGTCCTCAGCGTCGTCCGCGCATCGCAGGTGCAGTTGGTGCTGATCGTGGCGTCGTCGGTGGATCTCCTGCTCTCGCCACGGGTTCTCGACGCCGAGTCGGTCGGCGTGTACGCGCTCGGTGCGATCGCCACCAAGGTCGCGTTCTGGCTGCCGCAGGCCATCGGCGTGGTCTTCTATCCGCGCCTCGCAGACCCCGCCCGGTCTCGTGTCTCGCTGCGGCAGGCGGTGGCGGTGGTCGCCGGCGTCGGCGTGGTCCTGACTCTCGGCGCCGGGGTCGCGGGACCGCTGGTGCCGATCGTCTTCGGCGACGGCTACGACGAGCTGGTCCCGCTCCTGTGGCTCTTCGCCTACATCGGCGCGGCGCTGGCCGTGCTCCAGGTGGTGCTGTTGTCGGCCATCGCCCGCGACCGCACCCGGGTCGCCTTCGTGACCTGGATCGTCGTGGCGACCGAGGTGGTGGTCATCCTCACCGTCGCCGGGTCGGTGGTCGGGGTGGCGGCCACCGCGGCGGTCGCGGTGACGATCGCGGCCGCCGCCACATGGGCGCTGACCCGCTGACCATCGGGCCTCAGCAGGAACGTTGCCGAGCTCCGGATGTTTCGGCAGGGTGGACAGATGAGCGACAACGGAGTCACCAAGGTCACTGTCCAACGAGTCATCGAGGCGCCCGTCGACGCGGTCTTCGACGTCCTCTCCAATCCCGAGAGGCATCAGGCCATCGACGGCTCGGGGTTCATCCGCGGCGTCGACCACGCCGACCGCATCCAGAAAGTCGGTGAAGTGTTCACGATGAACATGGAAGGCGACCACATGGGCGGCGAGTACAAGACCGACAACCACGTCACCGGTTACGCCAAGGACAAGTTGCTGGCGTGGAAGTCGACTCCCGCGGGCACCGAGCCTCCCGGGTGGGAGTGGCTGTGGGAGCTGGAATCCCAGGGACCCAACGAGACGTTGGTCCGCCACACCTACGACTGGTCGAAGGTCACCGACAAGAAGCTCCTCGAGCAGGTGAAGTTCCCGCTCGTGACCGAGGCCCAGCTCGAGGACACCCTCGGACGGCTCGCGGCCCAGGCTGCTTCCTGAGTTCTATCCGTCGGCTCCGGCGGTGGTCTCGCCGCCGGAGCGCCGGAGCCTCGCGGGCAACCACGCCGGATTGATCAGAAGGGCCCCGACGACCAATGCGGCGACCCCGAGGATGCCGGTCGCGATCGGCACGATGCGGCCCCAGATCGTGATCGGCGTCGCGAGATCCGAAGCCAGACGCGACATCTGGGACTGCGTCGTCTCGTCGTAGGCGAAGGTCGCCTGCAAGTGCGGCAGTCGGAAGTCCGCGGGCACACCGGGAGTGCCGTCGGGGAAGGCGTAGAACTCCTCGACGCTGATCTTCGCGTCGACGATCGTGCCCGTCCGCGGCTCGACGGCGAGGTCCCACGAACTACGGTGTCGCAGAGTGGCAATCAGGTCGCGACGCGGGCCGTCGATGCCGAACCACGACGCCGGCCGGGTGATGACGACGTCGGTGCCGACCGGCCTGCCGAACGCGGCCCGGGCGAGGTCGGTCTCGGGGACCTCGGCGCGGAAGCGGGCGACGTCCTTGCCGACGACCTCGGTGTCACCGTCGTATTTCAGGGGCACGGTCGTCCGGGTGACGACGTCGAAGAACTCGTGGTCGGTGAGGCTGGTGTCGAAGGGCAGCAGGTAGGTGAAACCGCGTCGGTCGGGCACCAGGACCGGCGCCTCGTTGCTGTCGTACTGGATCTCCGACGCCCCGCGCGCCGAGAGCTGTGGTTCGGCGGTCTCCCGGTCGAGCGTCACCCGGTCCTTGACCGCGTCGATCGTGGCGTCGTTGCAGGCGCCCGGGGAATCGGCGTCGGCGTCACTGCCCGGTCGTGGGTCCTCCGGCTCCACTGCGCGGTCCTCGATGCGCAACGTCTCGGCCTGAACTGAGGTGCCGGCCTGCAGCGTCACGCGGTGTTCGTCGGACGGCTGCACCGCGACGACCCGCTGCTGACGGACCAGATCGGCGTCGAGCGTCCGCGCCGCGGGCGTGGCCAGCGAGCAGCGGTCGAGGATCGTCGCGTCCTCGGCGGTGGCGACCGTGGTGAAGTCGGTGCTCAGCGGGATCTCGCGGAAGCTGCCGACGAGCAGCGTCGGCAGGGCGATGGTCACCGCGATGAGGAAGCTGCCGATGAAGATGAGCGTCGGTCCGGCCAGGTCCGCGGTCGACCAGCGGTGAGGTGCGGACTGTTCCTCCGCGGGGGAGGGCACCGGGGACGGCTCCGAAGACATGGTGGCGAGGGTAGTGGATGCCACCGGGCTACCCTGTCACCAGCATGACCAGCACCGACTCCGCCCGCGACTCTGTCGCCGCATCGAACACCGACTCTGTCGCCGCATCGAACGCCGCCGCCGTCGCCGCTTCGGACCCCGATGCCCGCTCCGGGGCGTCGCACTCCGACGCGGCCGTCACCTCGCGACGCTTCTACCCGCAACTCGAGGGCATGCGTGCCCTGGCCGCGATCGGTGTCCTGATCACGCACGTGGCCTTCCAGACGCGGGCCGTCGAGATCGCGGTCCTCGGCCCGGTGCTCGGTCGCCTCGACCTCGCCGTCGCGCTGTTCTTCGGCCTCTCCGGGTTCCTGCTGTGGCGACCGTGGGTCGACGCCGCGCATCGAGATGCCGGGCATCCGTCGATCCCGCGCTATCTCAAGCACCGCGTCGTCCGCATCTGGCCGGCGTACGTGGTGGTCGTCGTGCTGGTGCTGCTCCTCCTGCCGGAGGCCCAGGGCGCCGACTTCGACGTCTGGCTCGCCAACCTCACCCTGACCCAGGTCTTCGTGCCCCTGACGTTGACCGCGGGACTCACCCAGATGTGGAGCCTGTCGGTCGAGATCGCCTTCTACGCGCTGCTCCCGCTCATCGGACTCGCCCTGGTGCGGTTGCGGGGCCGACGGGCGGTTGCCCGCATTCCGGTGCTCCTGGTGCTCGGCGCCCTCAGCCTCGGCTGGGCCTGGGTGGGCACCTCGCTGCCCGTCACCGATGGTGTGGAGACCAAGAACTGGGTGTTCGGTCACCTGCCGTGGTTCGTCGCCGGCCTGATCCTCGCCGAGGTCGCGGGCGTGCTCGACACCGCAGGCGCGCCCCGCGGGCGGTGGATGAACCTGGCGATCCGGCTCAGCGCGAACCGGTGGCTGATGCTCGCGGTCCTCGTTGCCGCCTACGGGCTGGCGTGCACCCGACTCGCCGGCCCGACCGGACTCGGTGACGTCACCAACATCGAGTTCGTCACCAAGATGGTCCTCGGTGCACTGTGCGGCTACGCGCTGCTCGCACCGCTCGTCTGCAACCCGGGCCCGTTCCGCTTCCTCACCTCACGCGTGATGCTCGCGCTGGGACGATGGTCCTACGGCATCTTCATCTGGCACGTCGCGGTCCTCGCAGTCGTCTTCCCGTTGTTCGGCATCGTGCCGTTCAACGGCAACACCCTCCTGGTCCTGGTGATCACACTGGGACTCTCGGTCGGGATCGCGGCGGCGTCCTACGCGTTCATCGAGGAACCGGCACGAAACTGGTTGCGTAGCCGCGAGACACGACGCCGGAAGCGGGTGGTTGCTGATTCGGTTGGGCCCTCGGACTCTCCCGTCGACCAGAACACCAGCCAACCGGTCATCAGCACGGCGACCAGCGCCGGCAACTGAACCCACCACTCCCAGCCGTGGTAGCCGTCGGAGGCGTGCCATGGGCCGGCGGTGAGGCCGACGGTGGCGAGCATCATCGTCGCGAAAGTCGTTGTCACCCCCGCCTTCGGCGGGATCGCCGCGGCGACCATCCCGACCGCGATCCCGATGGCCAGACCCCACCATCCCGACAGCAGCCACGATGCACCGAGAATCCCCAGACCGGCGGCCATCAGGGTGAACCGTCCGGTGGTCACGGCCCGCCGCTCGGTGATGGCCTCCCGCCGCGACGACGGCCACCATGCCGCGACGAGGAGCAGGGCCATCAGTACGAGTCCGATGACGAGCGACCAGCGGTACAGCGAGTCGAACCGGTAGGTGAGCTCGACCGTCCCCGACGCCCCGGCGGGCACGATCCAGCCCTGCTGCCAGCCGTTCACGATCACCGGCGACAGCTCCCGGCCGTCGAGCCGCGCGATCCAGCCCGGGTTGGTGGACTCGGGGACCACGAGTAGGCGTTCGGGTCCGGGATCGATCTGAACCGCACGACTCGCCGCGGTCCATTCGACGACGTCCGGCGTGGTCGTCGCAGCGCCTTCCACGGGTGCCCCGACCGTCAGCGACACCGCGTCGACGGTGAACGCCTGACCGGGGTTGACGGATACCTCCTGCTGTCCGGCGGGCAGTCGCAGTTCGCCGGGCGCGCAGGCCCGGGCGACCACCGGTTCCCCCGAACGCAGTGCGGCCGTGGTGGTCCGCGCGGAGATGCCGATCACCTGGCCGGCGGCGGTGATGCCGAGGCCATCGCTGCACTCGATCTCGACGATCCGGTCACCGTCGACCGGCGCGCGTGGCGCCGGGATGACCTCGACCTCGGCGATGCCCGGCGGTGCAGGAGTGGCGAAGCCGAGACTGTTGACGTCGATCAGGTCGCCCTGGGCGCGGATGGTGATCTCGATGCGGTCGGTGATCGCAGGGTCGAGGCGCAGGATGCCGTCCTTGCCGACCTCGCGGATCTGTTCGCCGATGCCGAGATCGACGGCGACCTCGGTCGGGGTGGCCGGGTAGTCGCCCGGCGCAACGAGTTTCAGCGATTCGACGCGTTGCTCGGCAGGTAGGCGGAGGACCAGCGTCGGCGTCGCATCGTCGGCAGACCCCTCGTCGTCGTCTTCGCGATCCTTTGACTTCTCCTTCTCGGGGATCTGCGGCGCGGTCCATGCGGTGCCGGGGTCGCCGTCGACGGCGGCGGCCGGACCCCCGCGGGGATCGGTGACCGGTCGCGGACCGGTGGCCGTCACGCCGCCCGGTGTGGCGAGCAGTCGGTCGAGTGCGTCGCCGGGGCGTGGCCGCAGGACCACCGACGGGGTGACCGTGGTGTCCTCGGGGACCGACAGGGCACGGCTGAACACCGACGACGTCTCCGGTGACAGGCCGAGTCCCGGTGCGCAGCGGGTCTTCTCGCGGGCGGGATCGGCGACGCACCAGGCCCGGCCGTTGAGTTCGGAGTACAGCAGCCACTGATCGACCGTGGTGCCCGCCTCGACTTCGGGCAGCACGACGCGATGCCTGATCTGCAGAGGCGTGGAGGTCCGCAGGTTCGACACCTCCACCTCACCCAGGGCGAACTGGTTTCCGGCGGTGCCGTTCTCGGTGCGCAGGGCGCGGATCTGGATCCAGCGGGTCGGGCCGCTCGGTGCGGTCACCGTCGTCGGCTCACCCGGTCGGAGTCCCGATGCCACGGTGCTGCCGGCCTCGGTGGTGATCAGCACGCTGGTCACGTCCGAGCCGAGGGCCTTCGCGGTGGTCAGCGACAGTGCGAGATCCGTCTGGGGTGTGGTGAAACCGATCCGCATCCACCGGCCGACGGCCCCTTCGAGCCCGCCACTCACCCAGGCGGTCTGCGGGTTGCCGTCGAAGGCCGCCGCGGGAGAGTTGGCGGGGGAGGTCTGTCCCGGTTGCACCGCGTCCGACGCCGAGCCCGACGTCGTCACCTCGATCTCGCCACTCCGGTTGTCCAGCAACCATTCCCCGCGGACGAGCGGCTGATCGTCGACCGGGTAGTCGGCGGCCGCGTTATGCGTTCGCCGGGGGTCGTCGGCCGACCTGATGGCGGAGCTGTGGTCGTCGACCCGTCCGAAGTCGGTTTCGCGGTCGTTCGGGGTGTCGGTGACGATGAGAGGGCCGTCGGCGACCCCGGCGCGTCGGGCATCGGCGTCGAGCAGAACCGGTCCGAGAGGCGGAAGGCCCTGCCGTGCACGCACTTCGGCGAGTGCGGCGATGGCCTCGGGACCGCCGGCCACGCGCGGGATGTCCTCCTCGTCGACGAGTAGGGGTCCGGTGCCGTCGAACCCGTCGGCCTCGACCGCATAGATCTGGACGGCGGGCATGGTGGGTCGCAAACCGTTGTCGCGCTTCACACCCCGGACGCTCGGCGGTCCGACCTGGGGGCCGAACTGCGCGACCCGCGTCAGCCCGGGCGAGGTGTCGAGCGCCTGCTGTGCGAGGAGCGGCCGCGCCGATCGGGACGTCTCGGGAGTGAGATCGGCGCGTAACACCACGAAGCCCACGCCCTGCTGGGCGAGGGTCTCGGCCAGGCCGGGTGATCCACGACCGGCGGCGATCTCGCGTTGCACGGAATCGAGCGCACGGATCGCTCCGGGCGGGGTCAGCGGGATGGCGTCGCGCACGGCCCACGGGGCGTCGGCGAGCGGTTGCAGGGGTTCGTCCCGCGTGAGACCCCACAGCTGATCGGCGAACGGCGCTCCGGGGACGACGAGGGTGCGGGCGGGCGGCGAGTCGTCGGGGCCGGTGCTGTGTTCGGACAACCAGTCCGCGGTCTGCTTCCAGTGATCGGGGATCGCGGTGTAGGTGCCGGCGGGAGCGAGCTGGCCGGTCCAGATGAGCGACCCCGCACCGATGACGGCCACCAGCAGCACGATGGCCGCGGCCACCGGCCGGGACCGCTGGGGGTGTGCGAAGGCCGAGAGCGTCTCCCGGACGGAGACGGTGCCGGGTAACGGGACCCGGGCCAGCAGGTGTGCGACACCGAGCACCAGCGGGATGCGGATGAACGGCTCGAACTTGTGGATGTTGCGCAGCGGCGCACCGGAGCCGTCGAGGAACACCCGGATCTGCTCGGCGATCGGCGACCCCAGACCCCCGTCGAAGCCGACACACATGATCACCAGGCCGACGCCCAGGATCGTCACGAGGCGACCGCGGAACGGCATGTGGCGCATGCACAGGCCGGCGAGACCTGCAGCAGCGATCGTGCCGGTGGCCAGCACCGCGGCCGGCTGGGTGACGAGGACTGCGCCGGCGACGCGTTCGGTGGAGACGAACGGCGTCCACGAACTCGCGCCGCGCAGGACCTCGGTCAGCGACGTCCACTGCGTCGTGACGCGGGCGGACTCGATGTAGTCCAGGAAGGGTGGGCTGACGCGGGACAGGATGAGCAGTGGAACGATCCACCACGCGCACGCCAGGAGCAGTCCCAGCGCGGTCCAGGCACCGAATCGCCACCAGCGGTGGTCTCGGGGCCTATGCAACAGCCACCACACGGCCGCGACGCCGAGGGCGGCGGCGGTCGCCACCGCGTTGACCGCACCCATCAGGGCGACGGCGGCTGCGGATCGGGCGGCCTCCCGCCAGAGCGGTCGGCCATCGGAGGCGGGGGCGTCGAGCGCCCGGATGACGGGCAGAAGGACCCACGGCGCCAGCATCATCGGCAGCGTCTCCGACGAGATCGAGCCAAGGGTTGTGAGGACGCGCGGGCTCAGGACGAAGACGACGCCCGCGATGATCCGGGAGGCCGGCGAGCCCAGTCGCAGTGCCTCCGCGACACGCACGATGCCGACGAAGCCGACGGTGAGGAGCAGCGCCCACCACAACCGCTGGACGATCCACGGCGGGATCGACAGCAGATCACCGAGGGCGAAGAAGGCGCCGTGCGGGAAGAAGTACCCGTATGCCTGGTTCTGGACCTGCCCCATCGGGGCATTCGGGGTCCACAGGTGTGCCGCACGCGCAAGAAATCCGAGCGGGTTCGCCGTCAGGTCGAGCTTGGTGTCGGCGGCGATCCGGCCCGGGGACTGCAGCAGGCAGACGAGAAGCGCGATCGCGGCAGCGGCACCGACCCCACGTGCCGACAGGACACCTGTGGGAGCGGTGGTCGATGTACTACTCAGTTGCTGCTGCCGTCAGAAGAGCCCCGACGCCGAGCATCGGGGGCGGGCGTCAGTTGGTCTCGCCCGCGCCGCCGCGCGATCCGTAGTCGACCGAACCCTGGACGAATCCGCTGTTCGGATTGATGTTGTTCAGGTCCGTCGACGGGCTGTTCTCGGAGGCGAGGAACCCGCCGAGGAACACCGCGCCGAGTCCCACCAGGATGCCGGCCACTCCGGCGACGGCGCCGGCCACAAGGCGGTTGTTGGTCATGGCGAAGAAACTACCATCGCGCGGTGTCTCACCCCGGTGTCACCCGGGCATGTCCGGCGGTTCGGGCACGGGATTCGTCGACACCGGCGGGAGCGGGCGTCGACGCCGCCGGGAAAACGTCGGTCGGGACAGTCGCGAGATGGCCGGCGCTCTTGAGTGTGAAGTAGCGATCCTCGACCGACTAGAGCGTCACCTGCGGTTGTTCCTCGCATTTGGCCGGGACGATGAACACCGGCCGGTGGCAGTGTTTGAGGACGCGTTCGGCGACGCTGGACCGCAGCAACGCCTTGAGGCCCGACGCCCCGCGGGTTCCGGTGACGAGCAGATCGACGTCGAGCGCCTCGGCGGCTGCGACGAGCGCGCCCCACACCGTCGACTCGACCTCGACGAGCGTGCCCTTCGCAGACAGTCCACATTCGCGGGCCAGAGCCACGCCGCGCTCGTTGATCTTCGCCGCCTCGTCCTCGAGTGCGCGATCGACCCCGGCGTCGAGCTGGGTGTCGACGAACGGCTGCATGCCGCCGGCGAGGGTGGACATCCGGGCGGGGGTCATGCCGCCGGGTTGCCAGGCGGTCACGACGACAGCGGATTCGGCGCGTAGGAAGTGTCCGGCATAACGGATCGCACGATCGGCGTTCGGAGAGCCGTCGTAGGCGATCATCAGCGTCTGTCTGGCGCGGTTGCCACCGCGACCGCTGGGGGCGGTCGCGGACCCGGCCGAGATGGACCCCACGTCCATTTGCTCAGGTTACATGCCAGACTCGAGCCATGGGCTCAACTCGACGACCTCGTTGGATTCGGAATGCGCTGACGACTGCGACGGTCGCGGCCCTGGGTCTCGGTCTCGTCGCCTGTGACTCGTCGACGCCCGAATCCGCGCCACCCACACCGTCCGCGTACGGCTCGCCCTCGGCCTCCCCGTCATCCGTCGCAGCGACGACGACTCCGGTCGCAAATCCTTGTGGCACAGAACAACTCGCGAAACTCACGCTGCGGCAGAAGCTGGCCCAGCTGATCGTCGTGGGCGTCACCGGCGCCGATGACGCGCAGCAGATCGTCGAGGACGAGGAGATCGGCGGGATCTTCGTCGGGAGCTGGACCGACAAGGCGATCCTGACGAGCGGTGCGGCATCACGGATCTCGCAGAACTCGTCGATCCCGCTGATGGTCACGGTCGATCACGAGGGTGGGCGGGTGTCGAGGTTGTCGGCACTCGGCATCGACAACGCGTCTCCTCGGGAACTGGCGCAGACGAAAACGCCCGAGCAGGTGAAGGAGATCGCCGCCGGCGTCGGTCGTCAGATGAAGAAGCTCGGCATCACCGTCGACTTCGCGCCGGTGGCCGACGTCAGCGACGAATCCGACAACGAGGTCATCGGTGATCGTTCCTTCAGCAACGACCCGGCCGTGGTCACCGAGTACGCGGCCGCCTATGCAGCCGGTCTCGCCGAAGCCGGGATCACGCCGGTGTACAAGCACTTTCCCGGACATGGCCACGGCTCGGGCGACTCGCACCTCGGCGTGGTGAACGTGCCGTCGCTCGCCGAACTGCAGAACAGCGATCTGGTGCCCTTCCGCAATCTGCTGCGCGACCCGGGTACCGCGGGCGCCATGGTCGGCCATCTGATCGTGCCCGGTCTGACCGAGGGCCTGCCGGCGTCCATCAGCCGGCCGGCCATCCAGATGCTGCGGACAGGTGAGGGCTACAACGGTCCGCGGTTCGACGGCGTGATCTACTCCGACGACCTGTCGGGCATGGCGGCGATCAGCCAGCGCTACCCGATCGAGCAGGCGGTGGAGAAGTTCATCCTCGCCGGCGGCGACGTCGCCCTGTGGCTGTCCACCGACCGCGTCCCGTCGGTCCTGGACAACCTCGAGACCGCGGTGAAGCGCGGACGCCTCGCACCCGCTCGCCTCGACGCGAAGGTCACACGGATCCTCCGGTCCAAGGGCGTCATCAACTGCTGAGTAATCTGTCCTGGGCGGCCCGAGCGAACGTTAAACTTACCGATTGGTAAGTTGATTGGGTATCGTCGTTCGGACACGACAGTGAGGATGGAGGCGGCCATGTCGGGCGGAACCAAGCGCCTGCCACGTGCAGTGCGTGAGCAGCAGATGCTCGACGCCGCCGTGAAGGTGTTCGCGCAGAACGGTTTCCGTGAGACCTCGATGGACGCCATCGCGTCCGAGGCGCAGATCTCCAAGCCGATGCTGTACCTGTATTACGGCTCCAAGGAAGAGCTGTTCAGCGCCTGCATCGCCCGCGAGTCCGGACTCTTCATCGACGCGATGAGCGTCGGATTCGACCCGTCCCTCACCCAGCGCGAGCAGGCCGTCACCGTCATCCGCGAGTTCCTGCGTTTCGTCCACGAGAACCGCGAGTCCTGGCGCGTGCTGTACCGCGTCGCGATCGGGACCGCGAGCTTCGCCGGCATCGTCTCCGACAGCCGCCAGCGTGTGACCGAGATGGTCGCCCAGCTCATCAAGGCCGGTACCACCGTCGAGACCGCCGGCGACATCGACTTCGAACTCACCGCAGTCGCCATCGTCGGCGCCTGCGAGGCCGTCGCCGACCGCATCACCGAGGGCGACGTCGACCTCGAGAAGGCCACCAACATGCTCGTCGGCATCGCCTGGCGCGGCCTGAAGGGTGTCGGTACCGACATCTGAGGCGGCCCCGTGCTCCCTGAGTAGCGAGCTTGCGAGCGCTTCCTACTGTTCCCTGAGTAGCGAGCTTGCGAGTGCTCCCTACTGCTCCCTGAGTAGCGAGCTTGCGAGTGCTCCCTACTGCTCCCTGAGTAGCGAGCTTGCGAGTGCTCCCTACTGCTCCCTGAGTAGCGAGCTTGCGAGCGTATCGAAGGGACGCTCACACGATCCGTTCCCGCTCACGCGATTGGGGTGAGCGGGAACGGAGATCGTGAGCGAAGCCCTCAGCCCTTCCGCGTCGTTGCGGTGAGGTGCGGAAATCCCTTGCGACGGTCGCGGATCGCGATGTCGAAGTTGCCCTCCCCGTCGATGCGGCGGGTGTAGAGGTTCACCTTGGCGGGCAGCAGGATCGGCTTGCCGAACTTCACGTCGTAGGTGACCGCGCCGGGCAGCTGCGCCTCGACGTTCGCGATTGCCGCTGCGGCACTCCACATCCCGTGGGCGATCGCCTTGGGGAACCCGAAGGCCTTGGCGGTCAGGTTCGCCATGTGGATCGGGTTGCGGTCACCCGACGCGGCGGCGTACTCGCGGATGCGTCCCAGGTCCACGGACAGAACCGAATCCGGCGGCGGCGGGGTCTTCGACTTCGGCTCGGGACCGCGCGGCTCGTCGGACAGGCTGGTCCGCTGCTGCTTGAGGAAGGTCGCCGTCTGCGTGGTCACCAGCTCGGTGCCGACGCTGATCTCGCTGATGACGTCGACGAGGATGCCCTTGCGGTGTTCGCGCAGGTTCTCGGCGTGCGTCTCGATGGACAGCGGTTCGCCGACCTCGATCGGGCGCTTCCGCTCGATCTTGTTCGACATGTGGACCGAACCGATTGCGCCGAACGGGAACTCGTCCGACGTCAGCAGCTTCATGACCACCGGGAACTGCAACACGAACGGGTACGTCACCGGCAGGGTGGCGCCGAAGCGCTGGCCGGTCGCATGGCAATACGCCTGCAGTGCAGCGGGATCGACGCGGACGTCCTCGAGCCGGTAGTGAGTGTCGGGGAGGGGTGCGTCGGCCGGGACGCGGGCAGGCTTGCCGATGCCCGGCAGCATCCCGGTGACGGCCTTGCCGTACAGCTCGCCGGTGCCGGGGGCGCCGGGAAGAGTGATCGTCTTACCCATCACGCACCCAGGAATCCCTGGCCGCAGACGCGGACCACGTTGCCGGTGATGGCGGAGCTCGTCGGGTTGGCGAAGTACGCGACGGTCTCGGCGACGTCGACGGTCTGGCCACCCTGCTGCAGCGAGCTCATCAGGCGGCCGGCCTCACGGGTGGCCAGCGGGATCGCCGCGGTCATCTTGGTCTCGATGAAGCCCGGGGCGACGGCGTTGATGGTGATGCCCTTCTCGCCCAGGATCGGTGCGTAGGCGTCGACCAGGCCGATGACACCGGCCTTCGATGCGCCGTAGTTGGTCTGACCGCGGTTACCGGCGATACCGGCGATCGACGAGACGTCGATGACCGCGCCGCCCTCACGGAGCGCGCCCTTCTCCAGCAGCTTCTCGACGAGGGTCTGCGGGGCGATCAGGTTCACCGCGATGACGGCGTCCCAGCGGGCGTCGTCCATGTTGGCGAGCAGCTTGTCGCGGGTGATGCCGGCGTTGTTGACGATGATGTCGATGCCGCCGTGACGCTCGAGGGCGTGCTCGGCGAGCTTGTCACCGGCGTCGGGGGCGGTCACGTCCAGCGGGAACGCGGTGCCGCCGACCTTGTTGGCGGTCTCCGACAGTGCGTCGCCGGCCTGCGGGACGTCGGCCGCGATGACGTGGGCGCCGTCGCGTGCGAGGACCTCGGCGATGGTCGCGCCGATGCCGCGGGCGGCGCCGGTCACCACGGCGACCTTGCCCTCGAGCGGGCGATCCCAGTCCTTCGGGGCGGTCGCGTCGGCAGATCCGACGCGGATCACCTGTGCGTCGACGAAAGCGGACTTGGCCGACAGCACGAAGCGTACGGTCGATTCCAGGCCGCTCAGACCGGTCTTGGCATCGGGCGAGACGTACACGAGCTGGACGGTGGAGCCCTTGAGCAGCTCCTTGCCGAGCGAGCGGGTGAAGCCCTCGAGAGCACGCTGTGCGACGCGCTCGGACGGGTCGGTCACCAGCTCCGGCGTGGTGCCGATGACCAGGAAGCGCGCGCACGGCGCGGTCGACCGCATGGCCGGCTGGAAGAACTCGAACAACTGACGCAGCTCGGCCGGGGAGGTGATGCCGGTGGCGTCGAAGACCAGGCCGCCGTACTTGTCGGCGCTGCGGCCGGTGAGGGCGTTCTGGATGAGGTCATAGTCGTCGCCCGAGAGCATCTCCCGGAGCGGTTCGACGAGGCGTCCCGAGCCCCCGAGTAGCACCGGACCAGGCAGCGGCGGCTCCGACGGCTTGTATCGCCGCAGGGGCGGCGGGACGGGAAGGCCGGCCTGCTTGGCGATGAAAGCGCCCGGGCCGGAATGGACGAAGCTCGAGTACAGGCCAGTTGTTCCGTTGGCGGCCATGTTGGATCTCCTCTGACTGTCGTTCGACAACGAACTTACTCTTGAGTAAGAATACGCTATAGATACCGCACACGACCCTGGAGATCGACGTGGCAGACAACAGCAGCACCCCGAAGAAGCCCGAGACCCGCACCGAGCGCCCGGTGGCGATCCTCGGCGGCAACCGCATTCCGTTTGCGCGCCAGGACAAGGCATATGCCAAGGTCAGCAACCAGGAGATGTTCACCGCCGCGCTCGACGGCCTGGTGAGCCGCTTCAACCTGCAGGGTGAGCAGCTCGGCATGGTCGCCGGCGGTGCCGTGCTCAAGCACGCCCGTGATTTCAATCTCATCCGCGAATCGGTGCTGGGTTCGGCGCTGTCGCCCTACACCCCCGCCTTCGACATCCAGCAGGCGTGCGGAACGGGTCTGCAGGCCATCACGACCGTCGCCGACGGCATCGCCCGTGGCCGCTACGACGCCGCGATCGGCGGCGGCGTCGACACCACCTCCGATGCCCCGATCGCCGTGGGCGAGGGCCTGCGTCGCCAGTTGCTCGAGGTCAACCGTGCCCGGTCGACCAAGGACCAGATCCTCGGCGCGGCGAAGCTGCTCACCAAGCTCGGGATCGAGATCCCGCAGAACGGCGAGCCGCGCACCGGGATGTCGATGGGCGAGCACGCGGCCATCACCGCCAAGGAATTCGGCATCAAGCGCGCCGATCAGGATGAGCTCGCCGCACGGAGCCACCAGAACATGGCAGCTGCCTACGACGACGGTTTCTTCGACGACCTGATCACCCCGTTCATGGGCCTGACCCGCGACCAGAACCTGCGCGGCGACTCGACCGCGGAGAAGCTCGCCAAGCTCAAGCCCGTCTTCGGCGTCTCCCTCGGCGACGCGACCATGACCGCCGGCAACTCGACCCCGCTCACCGACGGTGCATCGACCGTGCTGCTCGGCAGCGACGAGTGGGCCGCCGAGCGTGGTCTGCCGGTGCTCGCGTACTTCGTGGACAGCGAGACCGCGGCCGTCGACTACGTGAACGGACCCGACGGCCTGCTCATGGCCCCGACCTACGCCGTGCCGCGTCTGCTGGCCCGCAACGGCCTCACCCTGCAGGACTTCGATTTCTACGAGATCCACGAGGCATTCGCGTCGGTGGTCCTCGCGACCCTGCAGGCGTGGGAGTCCGAGGAGTACTGCAAGGAGCGCCTGGGCCTCGACTCCGCGCTCGGATCCATCGACCGGTCCAAGCTCAACGTCAACGGCTCGTCGCTCGCCGCGGGTCACCCGTTCGCCGCGACCGGCGGCCGCATCGTCGCGCAGGCGGCGAAGCAGATCAAGGAGAACGGCGGCGGTCGTGCGCTGATCTCGATCTGCGCCGCCGGCGGTCAGGGCGTCACCGCGATCATCGAGGGCTGACCCCTCGGCCGGCTCGCCCTGCTCCCTGAGTAGCGAGCTCGCGAGCGTATCGAAGGGACTCGGCGACGGCTGCGTCCCTTCGATACGCCCCTCCGCGGGCTCCGGGGCTTTTCAGGGAGCGGTAAAGAGACGGATCGGGCGACGAATCGCTCGATCCGTCTCTTTTTCGTCCGCGAAAGAGGGTCCTTCGTCACATGTTTGGACTAAACGTGGCCCCGGACGTGTCAATGGCCGAAAAGTAGCGTAAACATGAAGGCAGCTCCGGCAGAGCTGTCAGACCCCCGACCCGACAGCTCAGCCGGAGCACCTACATTTCTGGGGTATGAGTTCTGCGGCCACCACCCCGACTGGCCCAGGTAGTCAGCCGTGATGGATGGAGTTGTGACCACGAGCGCCGGGCGAGCACGCCACGCGGTACGCGCTGCGATCGTCGTCGTCGTCATCCTGACGCTCGCCCTCTCCATCGACTTCGTGGCCTCCCGCGATCACTCCGCCCGTGGGGCCGTCATCGGCGGGATCCCGGCGAGCAACCGCGACGCCGTCGAGCTCGATCCCGTCATCGAAGAACTGACGACACGTTCCACGCAGCCGGTCGTCCTGCGGACTCCCGAGGGCTCGGCCGAGGTCGCACCCGCCGAGCTGGGTCTCACCTTCGACGCGGACGCGACCCGCGCACGTCTCCTCGAACAACCGCGGAACCCGGTGACCCGTTTCCTGTCGTTGTTCGGCCGTCACCTCGACGTCGAGCCCGTCGTGACGATCGATCCCGCCACCATGAACAAGGCCCTCGACGCCAACCGTCGGTCGCTGGAGAAGGCTGCGGTCGAAGGTGGCGTCCACTATGACGGCGCCACGCCGGTCGGCGACGAGCCGGCACCGGGTGAGCGCGTCGCCCGCCAGGCCGCCGCGGCCGTGCTCGTCGACCGTTGGCTCGACGGCATGCCCGTGGACCTGCCGATGGAACCCTTCTCGCCGACCGTGAGCTCGGCGGTCGTCGCCGCCACCGTGGCCGGCCCCGCCGACCGCGCGACGTCGGCGCCGGTGAAGCTGGTCGACCGGCGCAAGCGCACTGTCGAGGTCCCGACAGGTGACATCGCAGCGATGCTTACCTTCGGACCGGACGGGCGAGGCGGACTCACGCCGCGCGTCGACGAGACGACGGCCCGTAAATCGCTGGCTCCCGAGCTCGATCCCTCCCAACGGCCCGCGGTCAGTGCGCGATTCAGCCTCGCGAGCGGCCGACCGACCGTCGTGCCCGCGGTCATCGGCTCGAAGATCAACTGGGACAAGACACTTCAGGCTCTCGCGACGACCGCGACCGCAGACGGCGGCAACCGCACCGCCGACGTGGTCTACGACGACGTCGACCCCAAGCTCACCACCGACGCCGCCCGCAAACTCGGTGTGAACGAGCTGATCAGCGAGTACACCACCGACGGTTTCTCGAGTGCCTCCGGTGAGAACATCCGCCTCGTCGCGGCCGAGGTCGATGGTGCGCTGGTCCTGCCCGGCAAGGTTTTCTCACTCAACGGCCATACCGGTCCGCGAGGTACGGCCGAGGGGTACGTCGACTCGACGATCATCAACAACGGCCGCGCGGCGACGGCCGTGGGCGGCGGCATCTCCCAGTTCGCGACGACCCTCTACAACGCCGCCTACTTCGCGGGACTCGAGGACGTCGACCACACCGAGCACGCGTACTACATCTCGCGCTACCCGGAGGCCCGGGAGGCCACCGTCTTCGAAGGTGCGATCGACCTGAAGTTCCGCAACAACACCCGGCACGGTGTGCTCATCGAGACCAGCTGGTCGCCGGCCGCGGTCACCGTGAGGCTGTGGGGCACCAAGGCTTTCGAGGTCGAGTCGATCACCGGCGAGCGGACCGACCCCACCGAACCGGAACGGATCAAGCTCCCCAAGGGCGACGACTGCATCGCGAGCAGCGGCAGCAAGGGCTTCACGACGTCGAACACCCGGATCATCCGCGACGCCCGCACCGGACAAGAGGTCAACCGGTACACCCGGACCGTGCGCTACGCGCCGGAGCCGATCGTCAAGTGCATCTGAGCCCGGCCCGCACCGTGAGGTGAATGGAACAATGCCCCGCATGTGTTCCACATCTCACGAACGTTCGATATATTCCGAGACGTGGATATCAACGGAGCTAGTGCAATCGTCACAGGTGGAGCGTCGGGCATCGGCGCCGCGTCGGCCCGCCAGCTGGCGGCCAAGGGTGCGAAGGTCGTCGTCGCCGACCTGAACGCCGACAAGGGGGAGGAGCTCGCCAAGGAGATCGGCGGTGTCTTCGTCAGCGTCGACGTCACCTCGACCGAACAGATCGAAGCCGCCATCAACGCGGCCACCGAACTCGGCCCGCTGCGCGCCCTGGTCAACTCGGCCGGCATCGGCTGGGCGCAGCGCACCATCGGCCGCGACGGCGAGTTCGGTTCGGCGCACAACCTGGACGCCTACAAGAAGGTCATCGCGATCAACCTGATCGGCACCTTCGACTTCATCCGCCTCGCCGCCACCGCGATGAGCCGCAACGAGCCGCTCGACGCCCACGGCGAGCGCGGCGCGATCGTCAACATGGCCAGTGTCGCCGCCTTCGACGGCCAGATCGGCCAGGCGTCGTACTCCTCGTCCAAGGGCGGCGTCGTCGGCATGACCCTGCCGGTCGCCCGCGATCTGGCCGCGGTCGGTATCCGCGTCAACACCATCGCCCCCGGCCTGATCGACACCCCGATTTACGGTGAGGGCGAGGCCGCCGAGGCGTTCAAGGCGAAGCTGGGCGAGTCGGTGCTGTTCCCGCACCGTCTGGGCGCTCCCGACGAGCTGGCCTCGATGGTCGTCGAGCTGGTCACCAACAGCTACATGAACGCCGAGGTGATCCGCGTCGACGGCGGCATCCGGATGCCACCGAAGTAGTCCGAACCAACTCACTCTCTGCCGAACCCACTGCCCTGCGGGGTGGTGGGTTCGGCTGTTTGCGGGGCCCCGTCCGCAAACCCACCCTTTCTGGGCAAACCCACCCCTCCCGTGGTGGTGGATCTGCCGAAAGGGGTGGGTTTTGCGGAGTTGCCGAGCTCGGCCGGCCGGGTATCGGGCTACGCTCGCCGGATGACCACGCCGCCACCCGGGCCCGGGTATCCCGGCCACGGCCATCAGGGCCGGCCGGGACCGCAGGGACCGTATCCACCGAACGCCGGCCCGCCGTATCAGGCTGCGCCCGGACAGTATTCCGGACAAGCCCCGTATCCCGGACAAGCGCCGTACCCCGGACAGGCCCCGTACCCCGGGCAGTCGCCTTATCCGGGTCAGCCGGGGCCGTACCCGGGACAGCCACCGGCAGGAGCATATCCGCCGGGACCCTGGGGTCCGCCGCCGAAGAAGAGTCGCAAGGGACTCTGGATCACGCTCGGTCTTGTTGCACTGCTGGTGGGCGGACTGGTGATCGCCGGCGCGGTGCTGCTGGTCCGGAACAGCGACGGATCGATCGTCTCCGATGCCGACGACGTCGAGGTCGGGCAGTGCCTCGCGATCACGTCCTCGTCGGATTCTCTACGGGCCAAGAAGATCTCCTGTGAGAACACCGACTTCCACTACGTCGTCGCCTCGAAATCGTTCGGTCGATTCGGCTGCGGGCTGAGCTATTCGACGTTCTGGTTCGCCGGCAACGAGAAGGAGGTCCTGTGTCTGGCGCAGGTCTTCCAGGAGGGCAAGTGCTATCACCTGCCCGAATCGTCGGGCGCAGACGCGACGTCGCTCGCCCGGGCCCGCGAGATCGACTGCGGCGGGCCGGTTCCGGCGGGCGAGGCGACCAACTTCAAGGTCGAGACCAAGGAATCGCGGGAGCCGGATTGTCCTGAGGGACAGGGCAAGTACTACGTGGCCAGCCCCAAGCCGACCGGGTACTGCGTCTCGCTACTCGAGTAGCAAAACAAGAACTCCCGCCCACGCGAACGCGGGCGGGAGTTTTGTCTGGCCTACTCAGGTGTGGCGCTTCTGGATCAGAAAGCCGCTTCGTCGAGCTCCATGATTTCGTTGTCGACGTTCTCGACGGTGACGCGGACGGCGGTGAGCAGCGGCAGCATGTTCTTGGCGAAGAAGCCGGCCACGGCGACCTTGCCCTCGTAGAAGGCCTTGTCGTTGTCCGATGCGCCGTTGTCGAGTGCCTTGAGGGCGATCTCGGCCTGACGGAGGAGCAGCCAGCCGATCATCAGGTCGCCGACGGCCATCAGGAAGCGGACCGAACCGAGGCCGACCTTGTACAGCTCGGCCGAGTTCTCCTGGGCGGCCATGAGGCTGCCGGTCAGGGAGGCGGCCATCGCCTGGACGTCCTCGAGGGCGGTCTTCAGCAGAGCGCGCTCGGTCTTCAGGCGACCGTTGCCGGCCTCGGAGTCGATGAAGCTCTGGATCTGACCGGCGACGTGTGCCAGGGCCTGGCCCTTGTCGCGGATGATCTTGCGGAAGAAGAAGTCCTGCGCCTGGATGGCAGTGGTGCCCTCGTAGAGCGAGTCGATCTTCGAGTCACGGATGTACTGCTCGATCGGGTAGTCCTGCAGGAAGCCGGAACCACCGAGGGTCTGCAGCGACTCGTGGCCGAGGGTGCCGTAGGCGCGCTCGGAGCCGACGCCCTTGACGATCGGGAGCAGCAGATCGTTGACGCGGGCGGCCATCTCGGCGTCGGCGCCGGAGACGATCTTCGCGGCGGCCTCGTCCTGGTGCGACGCGGTGTAGAGGTAGACCGCGCGCAGGCCCTCGGCGTAGGCCTTCTGGGTCATCAGCGAACGACGCACGTCCGGGTGGTGGGTGATCGACACACGCGGTGCGGCCTTGTCGGTCATCTGGGTCATGTCGGCGCCCTGGATGCGCTCCTTGGCGTACTCGAGCGCGTTCAGGTAACCGGTCGACAGCGTCGAGATGGCCTTGGTGCCCACCATCATTCGAGCGTGCTCGATAACCTCGAACATCTGCGCGATGCCCTTGTGGACCTCGCCGACGAGCCAGCCCTTGGCGGGAACGCCGTGCTGGCCGAAGGTGACCTCACAGGTGGCCGAGGCCTTGATGCCCATCTTGTGCTCGACGTTGGTGACGAAGACGCCGTTGCGCTCGCCGAGCTCACCGGTCTCGAAATCGAAGTGGAACTTCGGCACGAAGAACAGCGACAGACCCTTGGTGCCCGGGCCGGCGCCTTCGGGGCGGGCGAGGACGAGGTGGAAGATGTTCTCGGTCATGTCCTGGTCGGCCGAGGTGATGAAGCGCTTCACACCGTCGATGTGCCAGGAGCCGTCCTCCTGCTGGGTGGCCTTGGTGCGGCCGGCGCCCACATCCGAACCGGCGTCGGGCTCGGTGAGGACCATGGTGGCGCCCCAGCCGCGCTCGGCGCAGATGGCCGCCCACTTCTTCTGCTCGTCGGTGCCGTTGTTGAAGAAGATGTTGGAGAAGCCAGCGCCTGCGGCGTACATGAACACCGGCGGGTTGGCGCCGAGGATCATCTCGCCGATCGCCCAGTACAGCGAACGCGGGGCGGGCAGGCCGCCGAGCTCCTCGGCGATGCCGATCTTGTCCCAGCCGCCTTCGACGAGCGCGTTGTAGGACTTCTTGAAGCTCTCCGGGATGGTGACGCTGTGGGTCTCCGGGTCGAAGACCGGCGGGTTGCGGTCGGCGTCGACGAAGGATTCGGCGATGGGCCCCTCGGCGAGTGCCTTGACCTCGCGGAGCATGTCGACGGCGGTCTCGTGGTCGAGGTCGCCGAAGTCGCCCGACTCCAGCACCTTGTCGAGCTCGAACAGCTCGAACAGGTTGAACTGCAGGTCGCGCATGTTGCTCTTGTAATGGCCCATGGTGAATTCCTTCTCTGGTGTGGCCGTATGCGTGATGACGGTGTTGTTGCCAGGTCCCGGTCCGACCCCACTTGGTTGAAGTAGGTACCGGCCGGGCGTGGTGTAGCTGTCTCGGTTCGAGCTAAGTTACTCGCCGGTAACCGCCAATATAGCCCCATATCGCCGGGGGATCAATCGCTCATCTGTGTGATCTGACCGATGGGAGGGGCGCACTATGTTGCGCGACAAATCCGGCAACCGCTGCAGGTGGCGGGCGTATGCGGTCCAATCGGGCATGGACATACGAAGTGGAAGCCGGGCTCGGATCGTCACGGTCGTGGCAGTGATTGCTGCGGTGGCGCTGGCGCCCATGGTGAGCGCCGCCCCGGCGAACGCCGCGGATCCCGAGTGGAACGGGGTGTACACGCTGAAACGCTTTGCGGCGTCGAAGACAGGCACCAGCCTCGCCGCGCGGCAGCCGGAACCGGACTTCTCCGACGACTACACGTTCCGGAGCTCATGCGACGGCGGGACGTGCGTGGCCACGGTGGTCGACGGCCCGAAACCCGCCAATCCGACGCTGCCGCAGCCGCCGCGCTACACCTGGGAAGGGGGGTCCTGGGTGCATCGCTACGACTGGGAGTGGGATTGCTGGCAGGGCGAGGGCGTGCCCAAGGTGTGGCGGCCGGCGACGTCGGTCGCGACCTACACCCCGCAGGGCGACGGCACGCTGAAAGGCGTGTGGCGCACCACGATCGACGGCGGGCCCTGCGACGGGACCGTTGACATGAACGTGGCGGCATACCCGGTCACGCCGCCGGTGCCGGGATGGAATCTGTCGTGAGCGGCTAGAGCGCCGAGCGCAGGTATTCGAGGTCGGCGGGGATGCCTTCGGCGGGTGTCTCGAGGATCACCGGCGCGTCGGCGGCCTTGGCCACGGCGGCGAGGACCTCGGGGTCGATCTGACCCGACGCCAGGTTGGCGTGGCGGTCGCGGCCGGAGTCGAACTCGTCGCGGGAGTTGTTGAGGTGCACCAGGTCGATACGTCCGGTGATCTCCTTGACGCGCTCGACCAGTCCGACGAGGTCCTCACCGCCGGCCCAGGCGTGGCAGGTGTCGAGGCAGAAGCCGGCCTGCTCGAAGTCGCCGACCGCTTCCCACAGCCGGTCGATGGACTCGAGGGTGCGTGCCATCGCGTGATCGCCGCCCGCGGTGTTCTCGATCAGGATCGGAACCCCGAAGCCGCCTTTGTCGACCTGGCGGTCGAAGAGCTTGCGCCAGTTGGCAAATCCTTCGGCGGACTCCTCGCCGTCCCGTAGATGCCCGCCGTGTACGACGAGGCCGAAGGCCCCGAGCTCGGCGGCTGCGGCGGCCTGTTGTTCGACGGCCTTGCGCGACGGCATGCGCAGCCGGTTGTTCAGGCTCGCGACGTTGATCTGATAGCTGGAGTGCACCACGACGTCGATGTCGGATTCGCGGATCGCGGCCGCATGCGGATTCGGTTGCGGCTTCTTCCAGCTCTGCGGATCGGTGACGAACATCTGGAAGACGTCGATACCGAGTTCGGCGGCGGTGACCAACGGGTCGGTGTCTTCGCGAAGGTGTGCTCCGATGCGCATGCGTCAACGATAGTGGCCGCCTCCGGGCGGCACCGCCGGTGCCCGGGATCGGCTCGTTCGACGCGTCGGTTCACTCGCCCGGCGCAGGCTCCGTCTCGATCGTGATCGGTACCCCGGCCGCGATCAGCAGGCGGCAGGGGGCCGCACTGTCGTGGTACAGGTTGAGCCACTCATGACCGCGGGTCCCGTCGGAGTACACCGCATCGAGGGTGCGGTTCAGCCGAGCCTCCGCCTCCTTGGTGATGATGTAGCGCTGGTCGCCGTAGCGCAGGTAGCGATTGGGCACCGAGACCTCCTCCGGGGTGGGACATTGCAGGTCTCCAGTGTGATCCACGACACGTCCAGGGGGTGTGAATCCGCCGAAACGGGTCGTCGACGCGGGTGATCGAGGTGGTCACGACGACCGGCACGCACGTGCTGCGCAGCGGTGGCTCGCCAACCGGACATGGCCATTACACTGACGGCAGGTTACGAGCGTGGGTGCCCTGCGGGGCGTGACGGGCGGGATTGTGTCGGGTGAGTGTTGACGAGTCGGTGGGCTTCCCGCGGTCGGGTAAGTCCTCGGAGCGCCGTGAGGGCCAGAAGCCTGATGACACGACCTCGGCGGATGGAACGCTGTCGCGGTCCGGTCGGCCGGGACCGGACGCCGAGCCGCCGGAGATGGCCCCGGTCCTCGACGACCTGGCGGCCGCCGCCGAGATGGAAGCCCATCCGGAGAACCGCCGCGACCTGACCATGGTCCGGCGCATCGCGGTCACCGCCTGGTTCCTGGTGATGGCGGTGCACATCTACCTCGAAGGCCTGGCGTGGGACCGCACGCGGCTCATCATCCTGCTCTGCCTCGGCCTCGCCGCGGCGAGTATCGGGCGCCGCAAGTTCATCACGATCATCCTCGACTGGGCGCCGTTCGCGCTGATCCTGATCCTCTACGACTGGACGCGCAACATCGCCCAGATCGTCGGCATGCCGACCCACTGGCATCTGGCGATCGACTTCGACAAATGGCTCATGGGTGGAGACGTCACCCCGACCGCGTGGCTGCAGGAACAGCTCAAGCAGGCGAGTCCTCCGTGGTGGGAGGTCATCGTCAGCGTGGTCTACATGTCGTACTTCATCGTTCCCTACGCGGTGGCCGCCTGGCTGTGGTTGAAGGATCGCCACGCCTGGCGCCGCTACGCGGCCTGCTTCGTGGCGACCACATTCCTCGCGCTGATCGGGTACACCCTCGTCCCCGGCGCACCGCCGTGGGCGGCGGCGCGATGCACCGCCGTCGAGGTGCAGGACTATCCCCGCGATCCGATCTGCATGTACTCACAGGACGCCGACGAGCCGGGAGGTCTCCTCGGACCGCTGGACAATGCGTACCCCGACGCGGCACCGTACGTCGAGCGGATCTCCGCGCGCGGCTGGAACTTCCTGAACATCAGCATGGCGTCGCAGCTCGTCACGCTCGGACAGGGCAAGTCCAATCTCGTCGCGGCCATCCCGTCGCTGCACGCCGGCCTCACCATGCTGCTGGCGCTCTTCATGTGGCCACGGGTCAAGGCGCTCGGGAAAACACTGTTCATGGGCTACGCGTTGGCGATGGCCTTCGCCCTCGTCTACACCGCCGAGCACTACATCTTCGACATCCTGCTCGGGTGGGGTCTCGCCGCAGCGGTGATCGCGGTCTACCGGATCATCGACCGGAAGTACCTGATCCCGCGGCAGGAGCGGCGGGCCGCGGAGGCCGATGCAGAAGCCGCGGACGTCGACTCCGGCACCGAGGATCCCGACGCGGAGAAGGTCTCGACGCCCGCGTCTTGACCTCGCTAGCCTGGGACAGGTGAGCCGGCCCGCGCCCCGGACTGCCATCCGGTTCCGGGGGCTGATACTTCCTCTCGCGCTCGCGGTGATGCTCATGCACACCGTGATCGCGGGTCCGGGCACGGCGCCCGGTCATTCCGACGCCCACCCCGGCCACGCCGGTCATCACGCGGTGGGAGACACGCAGATGGCGCCCGCCGCGGTGATGGGGGAGCCTCCGTCGATGTCCGGTGACGACTGCGGCGACCACGACCATGCGTGTGTGTTCACCCGCGCCGCCGGCGTCGACATCCCGCCCGTGGCCCTCATCCTACTCGTATGGGCATTCCTGTCCCTGTCGGTGGCCGGGCTGTGCCGTCCGGCTCGTCGGGGCGTCGCCGTCCTGGGGCGTCCGCCCCCGTGGGCGATCCGAAACCACCTGCAATTACAGGTGATCCGCTGCTGAGGGGATTTTTGCGGACCCCCGTCGGGTCCGCGGTGGCGTCATACCCGACAACTCTCAGCAAGGAAATCCTGATGTCTTTACAGCACAATGCAATTGTCCGACGCCGCGCCGCGTTCGGAACCGCCGTCGGCGCCGCGCTCGCACTCACGCTCGCCGGGTGTTCATCCGACGATTCGCCCGCCGGCAGCACCACGGCCGACCGTCCGGAGACCTCGTCCCAGGCGGCCGCGACGGCGCCCGGCCAGTCGCCCGCCGCGAAGCACAACGACGCGGACGTCGAGTTCACCACCGAGATGATCGGCCACCACCGGCAGGCGGTGATGATGGCCGACCTCGTCGAGGGCCGGACGCAGAACCGCGAACTGATCACCCTCGCCGACGCCATCGAGGACGCGCAGGACGACGAGATCGACCAGATGGCAGCGCGTTTGAAGTCGTGGGGTGTGCCGGTGACCGGACACATGGAGGACGACGAGGACTCCGACCACGGTGACGGCATGGACCACGGGGACATGGGGCACGGGGATATGGAGCACGGGGACATGCCGGGAATGATGTCCGCCGAGCAGATGGCGGCCCTCCGTCAGGCGAGGGGCGGGGAGTTCGACCGACTGTGGCTCGAGGGCATGATCCGGCACCACGAGGGTGCCATCGCGATGGCCGACGAGGTACTGGCCAACGGCACCGACCCGGCCACCAGAACCCTTGCCACACAGGTCAGGACGACGCAGCAGGCCGAGATCGACCAGATGCGGGCGATGCTGGGCCAGAACTGACACCGAGAAAGAGATGTGGGGCGGTTCGAGGAGATCCCCGAACCGCCCCACATCGCAGGCGTCATCGCTTGAGCGGCAACCTCATCAGGTAGACCTGGTAACCGATCGAGATCGAGTAGGTGAAGTACAGGGTGCTGCCCTTCGACCACGGGTGGATGTACGGCGCGTAACCGGTGTACGGGTCGGCCGACGGTGCCACCAGCTCGCCGGAGGTCCAAGGGCCCCAGGGCTTGTCGGCGGTGCGAAGTGTCACGCCGATGTCCTGGCTGGCCAGCGAGATGTACTTGCCGAGGTAGTCGTTCCAGGCGACCGACATCTCGCCGGTCGGCGCACCCATCACCGGGGTGGCCGCGCCGGGGTTGTTGCGGACCCAGCGGCCGTAGGAGAAGTAGTCCCACTTGCCGAGGTTCTCGATGTCCTTCTCGTCGACCCGGGCGAGATAGACGCCGCCCCAGCGGCCGTCGGGGGTGCCGTAGTAGTAGATGGTCTTGCCGACCTTGAGGAAGGCGCCCATCTGGAACTTCTTGTTGCCGCCGCCGTTCGGGCGGAAGGCGTTGAGGGCGCGCCAGTTCTCCCCGTTGTCGTCGGAGACGACCAGGCCCGACCAGTTGGTCGTCCAGATGCCCGGTGAATCCCAGCGTTTGACCGACATGACGGTCATGTACTGCTTGCCGTTGGCGGCGACACCCGCGGTCGGGATGATGGTGACCTCTTTGCGCACGTTCGGCTTCAGCAGGCGCTTGGCGTGGCCAGGACGGCCGGCGTGGGAGGTGAACGTCATGCCGTCGGCCAGGTTGCGGTCGGTGCTGCGCAGCAGAACGTTGGACCGCCAGTAGTACAGCTGGCCGTAGAGCAGTGACCAGCCGTTGAACGACTGGGTGTCGCCGAAGGCGGTGAGTATCTCACCGCGGCCGTTGTCCCACATGACGCCCAGGTCGGTGCCGACGATGTTGTAGCGGCTGATCGTGTCGTTCATGGCGAACGGGCCCGTGAGGCGGTTGACGATACTCGCCGGGCCCGCCACGTTGCCGGCCTGCGCCGGCGAGGCCAGCGTCGACGTCAGGGCAAACGCGAGGGTCGAGACGGCGAGACCCAGCAGCAGCCGATGAAGGCGTCGTGTCATGGGCGTGACCTTATCAAGACCTGAGAGCCCTGTGGGAAGTAATTCACCTGGGTGAATACGGGTTTCCTCAGGCTTCGCGATACCGCTCGGAGGTGTCCACGGTGGTGAAGTCGATCTGTGCGGCAGCGTTGTTCACCGCCGTGACGAGCGCCGTCCCGAACATGCCGTCGGCGTCGTAGAGGCCGGCGTTGCTCACCGAGACCCCGTCGTCCTCGATGTGGACGTCCGCCTCGACGCCGACCCGCTCGCCGTGGGGTAGGCGGCTCAGCGCGACGGTGAGATCGCAATTGATGAAACCGATGCCGGTATCACCCCAGTTCGAGACCAGGCTCGCGGACTCCGCGCTGACCACCGCGCGCTGGAAGGGCGTCGGCTCCTCGCCCGGCACGATCGGGGCCGCGCGGGTCCAGATCCGCTTACGGTGACCGTTCTGATGACCGGACATGTCGCGCTGCCACTCGCCGAGACCGCCGTCCGGTGCGTCGGAGGCGAATCGCGGTGCGAGGTCGTCGCCGGTGGTCGCCGGCGGATGAAAGGTGACGGTTTCCGGCGGCCGATGCCACCGCTCCCCCGGAGGGTTGGTCGACGTCCGCAGAAACACCGTCGTCCCGCGCGCCACCACCACCTCGTCGGCGCCCACCGGATGCTGGACGATCTTCACATCGACGACGCGGATGCGCCCGCCGGAACGGACGAGTCGCGTGCGGGTGGAGGTGAGAACGTCACGGGCGGCCTTGAACAGATCGATCGTGCACCGAGCGGGCAGGAACTCTTCCGTGCCGAATTCCACCTCGACCGCCCGGGCAGCGAGCGCGCACACCGCCGGACCGTTGAGGGTTCCCGGAGCCCAGAGACTCGCTGCGAATGTGGTCGGACGGTACCGGATCTCGCCGGACGGGTCGTCGGCCCTCTCGAAGAACGCGATGGAGGTCATTCGATACTTACTACCCGTACGAGTATCAGTTTGTGCCACAGGCCCTCAAGGACAGCGTGTTACGGCCCTCCGGGCGATAACCTTCGACCATGACATTTGCGACGGCGTACACGAAGCATTTCCCTGATGAACTGATCGGCGCCGTCCGGACGGCCCTGATCCTCACCTCGATCGTCGGCATCGTCCTCGGCATCATCGCCATCCTCTGGCCCGGCCCGACCATCGTCGTGGTCGCGATCTTGTTCGCGATCTCGCTGATGATCGCCGGTATCTTCCGCATCTACCAGGCGTTCGCGGCGTCGTTCCTGAGTACGGGAACCCGTGTCCTGTTAGGGATCGTGGGCGCGATCGTGCTGATCGCCGGTGTCATCGCGGTCTTCAGCCCCGGCGACGCGCTGTGGCTGCTCGCCGTGTTCATCGGCATCGGCTGGATCTTCCAAGGCGTCGCCGACCTCTACGGCGCGGTCACCAAGTCCGGCCACAGCCCGACCTGGTTCCTGATCCTCTCCGGCATCATCTCCGTGATCGCCGGCATCGTGATGATCATCCTGCCGGTCTTCTCGCTCGAGGTCCTGACCTGGGTGGGCGGCATCATGCTGGTCGCACTGTCGATCGCCACGCTGCTGACGCTGCCGAAGAAGGTCGAGGCCCCGGCCGAGCCTGCGGCCTGATCCATGCAGCCGGCCGCGGAGCGCACGCGACGAGCCCCCAGGCTCGAGGTGCGAGGAGCTCAGGCGATGGCTCTTTCCGCCGGCTGAGGTGGGAGGAGCGATAGCGATGGCTCTTTCCGCCGGCTGAGGTGTGAGGAGCGATAGCGACGAGCCACGAAGCCCCTGGTGAGACGGCGTCACCAGCCCTTCGTGGCTCGCTTCGCTCGCACCTCAGGGAGCAGAGCGGCGTGCGCGCACCTCAGGGAGCAGAGCGGCGTGCGCGCACCTCAGGGAGCAGAGCGGCGTGCGCGCACCTCAGGGAGCAGGGGCCGCGCTCGCATTTCGAAGAGCAGGAGCCGCGGGCGCGGCTCAGTGAGCGCGGGTCGTGCGCTCGTTCCCCGATTGAACTACTCCGCCGCCGGCCAGGGGGCGATGGGATTGCCCTGCCAGCGGGTGTGCGCGGGCACGACGTCGCCGCGCATGACCAGCGAAGCCGGTCCGACGGTTGCCGATTCGCCGAGCCCCGACGCCGGAAGGGCGACGCAGTGCGGGCCGAGCGTCGCACCGGCGTCAAGGGTGACGCGGTCGATGGCCATCACGCGGTCGTGGAACAGATGTGTTTGGACGACGCAGCCGCGCTGGACGGTCGCACCGTCTCCGAGGCTGACCAGATCGGCCTCGGGTAGCCAGTAGGTCTCACACCAGACGCCACGTCCGATCCGGGCGCCGAGCAGCCGCAGCCACAGGTTGAGAATCGGTGTCCCGGTGGCGGCGTTGGCGAACCACGGTGCGGCCACGGTCTCGACGAAGGCGTCGGACAATTCGTTGCGCCAGACGAAGGAGCTCCACAGCGGGTGCTCGCCGACGGTGATGCGGCCGACGACAAGCCATTTCGCGGCGGCTGCGGTGCCACAGGCTACAGCGCCGATCCCGAGCAGCAGCAGCCCGCTGACCAGCGCGGCGACGCCGTAGTGCACGTGGACGGCCACAGACTGCAGCGCGATCAGCATGCCGACGCCGAGCCCGAAGGACACCATCACCGGGACGAGGCGCAGGGTCTCGATGACCGAACGCGCGACCTTCAGCTTCGTCGGCGGATCGAAGGTGCGCGAGGTGTCGGTCTCGGTGGCGGTGCGGCGCAGGCGGACCGGGGGACTGCCCAGCCAACTCGACCCCGACTTGGCCCGATTCGGGGTCGCCGACAGCACCGCCACCAGGCCGTTCTTGGGCACCTTGCGACCCGGGCCGGTCATCCCCGAGTTGCCGAGGAACGAACGCTTGCCGATCTTCGCCTCGTCGATGTGCAGCCAACCGCCGCCGAGTTCGTATGACGCGACCATCGTGTCGTCGGCCAGGAAGGCGCCGTCGCCGATGGTGGTGAACCGCGGCAGCACCAGTGCGGTCGAGATCTCGGTGCCCTTACCGACCTTCGCGCCCAGCACGCGGAACCAGATCGGCGTCAGCAGGCTCGCGTAGAGCGGGAACAGGTAGGTGCGCGCGGCGTCGAGGAGGCGTTCGGTCAGCCAGACCTGCCAACCGATCCGTGACCGCACCGGGTGGTAGCCGGTGGCCAGGCCCAGCGATGCCAGTCGCACCAGTGCGGCGGTGATCGCGGCGAAGACGACCAGGCTGGTGAGGGTCGCCGCCGGCAGGAGGATCACGGCGCGGATCGCGACGTCGCGCAACCGATCTGCCGACAGTGCCCACAGGCCGATGACGGCGAGGCCCGCCGCCAGCGAGATCAGCGGGATCGCGGCCAGCACCAGCGACGACAGTCCGTAGATCGGTACCCAGGCCCGCGCGCGCGGCGGCCGGTGGTCGGGCCACGGGTGCGCGACCTTGCCGACCTTGATCGCGGGTGAACCGGCCCAGTGCTGACGCGCCTTCACCCGGCCGAACACCGCCGAACCGGGTGCGACGACGGCGTCGCGTCCGACGACCGCGCCCGGCATGAGTGTCGACCGCGCACCGATGGACGCCCCGCGCTTGATCGCGATCTCACCGATGTGGACGACGTCGCCGTCGATCCACCAGCCGGCGAGGTCGACCTCCGGCTCCACCGACGCGCCCTCACCGACCGTCAGCAGTCCGGTGACCGGCGGGATCGTGTGCAGATCGACGTCGCGGCCGATCCGGGCCCCGAGCGCCCGGGCGAGGTAGATCATCCACGGCGCACCGGACAGGTTCGCCGCGCCGCTCGCATCGAGGAGTCGTTCTGCCACCCACAGACGCACGTGCACGCTGCCGCCGCGCGGGTACTCACCGGGCGTGACGCCCGAGAGGAGCAGCCGGGAACCCAACGCAGCGATGCACATCCGGCCGGGCGGGGTGATGAAGATCAGGAAGGCGACGAGCAGGACCCACCAGTTCACCTCGACCAGCCACGGGACCGACCGATCCAGCCGGTCGGCCACGACGACACCCAGGTTGTTCAGCACGCCGAGCCAGGTCGCCCACTGCAGACCGGTCAGGGTCGTCAGCGGAACGGTCAGCGCGAGCTGGGCGAGACCAGCCGCACGTGGCGTGGGTGCCACATCGCGTTCGACGATGCTGGTCGCCGGGCGGCGCGCGTCGAGCATCTCCGCCATCGACCCCAGTCGGGGATGGTCGTAGAGATCGGCGACGGAGATGTCGGGGTGGCGTCCGCGGATCGCGGTCACCAGTTGCGCGGCCGCGAGTGAACCACCGCCTTCGGCGAAGAAGTCCACGTCGGGATGGGTGATCCGGATGCCGAGCACATCGGTCCACAACTGGGCCAGCCACAGCTCGGTCTCGCTGAGTTCGACGTCGTCATCCACTGGTCTGCTGCTGCCCGGCAGGGGCCAGGGCAGCGCATCACGATCAACCTTTCCCGAAGTGCGCGTGGGCAGTTCGTCGACGAGGGCGAGGGTCGGGACCATCGCGGCGGGCAGGTGGCGGGTGAGTTCGGCGTGCGCTGCCGAGACGTCGAAGTCGGGGTCGGCGGAGACGAGATAGCCGACGAGCAGGCTGTTGCCCGCCGCGGACCTGCGCACCGCGGCAGCAGCTCCGCTCACGCCGGGCAGATTCTGCAGGGCGTTGTCGATCTCACCGAGTTCGATGCGCCGACCGCCGACCTTCACCTGGTCGTCGGCGCGACCCATGAAGACCAGCCCTGCGGGATCGAGGCGCACGAGATCGCCACTGCGGTAGGCGCGTTCCCATCCCAGCGTGGGCATCGGCGCATACTTCTCGGCGTCCTTGGTCGGGTCGAGGTAGCGGGCCAGCCCGACCCCGCCGATGACCAGCTCGCCGACCTCGCCCTCGGCGACGGGGTTGCCGTCCGCATCGACGACCGCGAGATCCCAACCGCGCAAGGGCAACCCGATGCGCACCGGGCCGGGTCCGCCGAGAAGGGCGGCACATGCGACGACCGTCGCCTCGGTGGGGCCGTAGGTGTTCCAGACCTCGCGACCGGGCACGGCCAAGCGGTCGGCGAGCTCGGGTGGGCAGGCCTCGCCGCCGAAGATCAACAGGCGCACCGCTTCCAGGGCCTCCGGCGGCCACAGTGAGGCCAAGGTCGGCACGGTCGAGACGACGGTGATGTCGCGGGCCACCAGCCACGGGCCCAGGTCCATGCCGCTGCGCACCAGCGATCGGGGTGCCGGGACGAGGCAGGCGCCGTTGCGCCAGGCGAGCCACATCTCCTCGCACGAGGCGTCGAAGGCCACCGAGAGGCCGGCCAGGACACGGTCACCGGGCCCGATCGGTTCGTCGGGCAGGAACATGTGTGCCTCGGCGTCGACGAAGGCCGCCGCATTGCGGTGGGTGACCGCCACGCCCTTAGGTGTCCCCGTGGAGCCCGAGGTGAAGATGATCCACGCGTCGTCGTCGGGGGCCGGACGTGCCGGCGCCGTGGCGGTCCCGGTGGCGGGTTTCGCCGGGCGCGGTCCGTCGGCGTCGACGATGGCATCCACCCCGGCCTCGCCGAAGACGAGTTCGGCACGCTCCTCGGGGTCGTCGGCGTCGACCGGGACGTAGGCGGCGCCGGCGTAGAGGGTGGCCAGGATCGCGACATAAAGATCTCGCGAGCCGGAAGGCATCCGGATGCCGACGCGGCTGCCGTGGCCGACGCCGACCTCGGCGAAACGCGCGACCGTGCGTCGGATCAGGGCCAGCAGCTGGCCGTAGGTGAGGGTGACGTCGCCGTCGTCTATCGCGGGAGCGTCCGGGTGCGCCCGGGCGGTCGCGGTGAGGACGTCGCACAGGGTGCGGGAATCGCCTGCCTGCGCGGACAGCAGGAACTGCGGAGGGATCTGCTCCTGCGTCACGGCCACCGTCTTGTCACGAGTTCGAGAATATAGCGGACCCCGGTGGCCGGCAGGGGGCGGCTTGGTGAATGTTTTGCTCGGCGTTTACCGGTTATACGGGGGGTGCCGGGGTGTAACTTCGGCTGAGACCAGGAGGAATCCCATGCCCATCGTTCACCACCGGCGGCCGAGCCTCCTGTCGTATCCCATCTGGTTCGGCTCGCGCGTGCTCCTGAAGCCGCTGCTCACGCTGTGGCCGATCAACAAGGCGGGCATGGCCGGACTGTTCCTCATCGATCGCGTCGTCGCTGTGGGACCCAAGCCCCGCGGCGTGGTGCGCGAACAGCTGACACTCGCCGGACGTTCCTCCGAACTGGCCATCCCGGCCGGCCCCTCGCGCCGCGACAGCGACACGGCGATGCTGTACCTCCACGGTGGGGCCTTCGTGGTGTGCGGTCTGGGTACACACCGTTCCATCGCCGCGCGACTGGCCAAGGCCTGCGAGGTCCCGGTCTTCTCGCTCGAGTACCGCCAGCTCCCGCAGGCTGGCGTGGGCGCGTCGGTGGCCGACGCCGTCGACGCCTATGCCGAGCTCATCAACGAACGCCACTACCGGCGGGTCATCGTCGCCGGCGACTCCGCGGGCGGATTCCTGGCCGCGAAGGTCGTCGAGGCCGCCGTCGAACGCGGACTCCCCGCTCCGGCCGCACTCATCGGCTTCTCCCCGCTGCTCGACGTCGACCTGGGTACCAACCCGGACCGGTCCAGCCGCTCCGACGCCTACCTGCCGAAGTCGAAGATGGCCAAGCTGGCGCCCCAGTTCGATCGCGGTCCCGTACCGCTGACCGGGGTACGCCGCATCGCCGACCTCGACCCGGTCGAGTTCCCGCCGACGGTCATGGTCACCGCCGAGGGGGAGATGCTCGAACCGGACGTCATCGGCCTTATCGAGACCCTCGACGAGGCCGGCATCGAGGCCCTCGCCCACAGCTACGCTTGGCAGGTACACGCGTTCCCGGTGCTGACCTCGCACCATCCGGAGACCATTCACGCGATCCAGGTGACCGCGGCATTTGCGAAGCAGGCGATACGAGAGGGCAAGAGCGCTGACGACCGAGAGGACCAACGGGCCGGCTGACGGAGCAGGCGCCGGACCCGGCAAGGGTGCGACGCCGCCCGCCGCGTCATCTGCCGCCCCGCCCGGCGCGGTCGACGCGCGCTTCACCCTCGCCGCCGAGCGCACGCTGCTCGCGTGGGTGCGCACCGCCCTCGGGTTCATGGCCGCCGGGATGGCGATCGTCTACCTGGCCCCGGACATCGACAACCCGGTCCTCGAACTGGTGCTGGGGCTCGTCCTCGTCGCCCTGGGCTGCTCCCTCGCGGTGATCGGTGCGTGGCGCTGGCGTCGCACACTGCGCGTGCTCCAACGCGGTGGGCAGATGCCGGGCCCGGCCCAGGTCCTGTTCGTCGTCACTGCGATAGTGGTGGTGGCCATCCTGATCGCGGTCGTCGTCGTGATCCAGGCGTGATCGAGTCCAGAACTGATCGCCAGCAACCGTTCTATCCAGGAGTTCCCGTGAGTACCGGCCCCGACTTCTCCCGCGGCGCGCAGACACTGTCGACGACGATGACCAGCATCGGCGCGGTCATCCTCATCGTCTGCATCGGCTGGCTGACCGTCGGCTGGTGGCAGGACGGACGCTGGTTCTGGGTGGCCGTCGGTATCGCCGTCATCGTGGTCAACATCGTGCTGATCGCCATGCAGATCCGCCGCCGCCTGAGCGAGCGCGTCAACGATCCGAAGAAGCCCCGCCGCCCGCTGATCGACACCTTCGACGATCTCGAAGACGAGCAGTAGCCCAGCTCCCTGAGGAGCGCGGGGCGGCCATCCACTGCTGCCTGAGGTGCGAGGGGCGCCACCACCACCGCTCCCTGAGGTGCGGGGGGGCACCACCACCACCGCTCCCTGAGGTGCGAGGGGCACCACCACCGCTCCATGAGGTGCGGGAGGCGCCACCACCGCTCCCTGAGGTGCGGGAGGCGCCACCACCGCTCCCTGAGGTGCGAGCGAAGCGAGCCACGAAGGGCCGGCGACGTCATCTCGCCAGGCCTTCGCGGCTCGTCGCTTGCGCTCCTCACACCTAGTAATAGCTCGAAGGTTGTGAAATACGGGACATCCTCCTGTTGTGGTCGTAAGGGCTTGGTGTCCCAACCACAACAAGGAGGATGTCGATGTCTGACGCTAGTCCCTTGAGTCGAGGAACGAAACGCCGAAACGACCGTTTGAGCCGACTGCGGGAGATCGTGCGCCGCGATTACGCGGTGGTGGCGATTGATCTGGCAGCCAAGAAACAGGTGATCGTCGTCGCCGATCATGACTCCCGCGTGCTGGCCCGCAAGACCTTTGCC